>JAHECC010000062.1:11709-20686 GCA_024641965.1 Rubrivivax sp. | reverse complement strand
CTCGGACGGCACTGTGTCCAGGTTGTTCCCTGAATCGTCGGGCCGGGCGTTCGCCAGTTGATCGTCTGGCACGCTGCCGATCGGCAAAGGCCGAGTGGCAAGCGATGATCTGCTGTGTGTCACTCCATAAGAGCGAGTGGTCCTTGTTGAGGTCGAGCACGGGGGTCGCAACCGGCACGAGCGGGCGCACGAACAAGCTGGGTAGATCAGGGGGCCGAGGTTGCGACCAATCGGTCACGCTATCGGCAATGCCCATCTTTGAAGGCCGCCTTGAACGTCTCGCACGCCTCGATTCGCATGCAGAATTGTTCGCCATGGACACGACACAGGACAAGGCAAAGCTGATGGTGCTGGACGAGCGCCGTTCAGGAAATGAACGTCGGCGGCGCGACGGCGTGCCGCCGAACAACTGGGAGCGTCGGCGAGCAATCGAACCGCGCAAGCCGGAAGTCCTCGACATGGAAATCACCCCGTCGCAGTGGGACGCCCTGCACGGCGCGGCCTTTCCGGAAGCGGGCGGGAAGACTTCCAACAGGTCTTGAGTGGCGAAACGCGCGGGTCGAATCGACCTGGCTTCTGGTACGTGAGTGGTCGTAGTCCGACCGCAACCCCCGCCATGGCCCGAAGGAAGAAGTCCAACACAGCGGACGATCTGATCGACATAGTCGCCGTGCTGCCCTGATGGGCCGGGGCGCTGCTGGCCGTTGTCTTGTATGTCGTGCTGCATCGCGTGGCTGCCCAGCCGCTGGCCACCCCGATGCAGCCGGAGCATGCCGGCTCACTCATCGTTCAGAACTTCATGAGGGCAATCGCCTCGGGCGGCCAGTACGTCCTGCCGCTGATCTGCGTGGCCGGCGCGGGCTTGTCGGCCTGGCGCAGACGTGAGCGCGGCACGCTCATGCAGAACGTCGTGCAAAGTGACAGCGCCGATGCGCTGAACGGCATGTCCTGGCAGCAGTTCGAGCAGTTGGTTGGCGAGGCCTTCCGTCTGCAGGGCTATACCGTGGCCGAGGCCGGCGGCGGTGCCGAAGATGGTGTCCGCCCCGAAACCGAGATTTCCGCCAAGTTTCGACGGGACTTGCATATACGCAAGTTGGCCCCAGGTCTGCAAGAACCCGCCGGCATTGAACCGACCATCGATGATGGTTGGCGATTTTGCAGCGACGCCAAACTTGGGGCGGGACTACAAACACAAACCGGGCACAAAATGGCAACACACAAAATTTCAAGAACAAGTCTTCAGGCGTCGCCGCGTACGGTTGTCTCGCTGTTCCTCGACAAATCGCCTGACGCTGTACTGGACACCGTTCTTGCATGCGCACGGGACGGCGATCCAAGATGGAAGTTCGTCTTTGGCATCGACTTGGTACGGCTGATCGCGTCTACGGCCGAGCGCCAACAGCGCTTCTTCGATGGACTTCTCGATGACCGCCCTGCCCAGCACGGCGCACCAATACTCAATGCATATCTCGGGGCTTTGACTCCAGCCCAACGTTCAGCTCTTCTGAGCCCTGCTGCCGCCAAGGCGAAGGCGCACCCCGCGCGGAAGGCGCTTCGCGGGGCGGCAACCAAGACCACAGGCTTCAAGGTCTACTGCAGCGCATTGGAAGTATTCATTCGACACGGCCGCACCCATGGGTTGTTGGACGATATCGTCCATCGCGAACGGGTGTACTTCGGAAAAGCCTGCTTGCAAGGCAACAGGGGTTTCCTTGACCTTGTCGTGCCCAACTTGCCTGCCATTTCAGATAAGTTGCTCATCGAAGTCGTCGAATGGGAAAACAGCGAACGCGCGGTCTTCCTACTGCACAAAGAATTCGGCGTGCCCATTAGCCAGTTCGTTAAGCCGAACGTGTTGGGCCACGCCATAGAAAAAACAAGCGAATTCATCATTTCCATGGACGCTCGCGTGAATCCCATCCCGGATTCCCGTTCCAGCGGCCGCCGATAGCGACTACAGGCGCGCGTCCCACCGGCTGACCGGCCAGTCAGGCCCGAGGTTGCCAGCCTGGAAACTAGGTTTCCACTTGTCCAATTCCAGCGGCCAGGCCGAGAAGCATTTCCAGTTTCCGCATAAAGGCCGGCGTGCCGAGTTCCGCCTCAAGCGTGATGACCGCGCGCCCTTTCGCATCGCGCCGCCAGCTGCCAAACAAGCGCTTTTGAGACACCAAAGGTGTCGCAGCGCTCGCGCCAGGCGACCGTGCGAGCAGTCGGTCGACCACCTCAGATGCGCTCGATCCTCCGCCGGACGATGAGATCATGGCCGCACGCTTGAGCACCGCCCCACTGTCCGCATCCAGAGCCACGGCGATCTGGCGCGCGTGCCGGGGCTGGATCTGGCAAGGATCATCGAAGGCATTGATTACCGATTCAGGCAGCGAAGCCACCTTGATCGCCTTGAGCACCCAGGTGTGACTGACGCCAATCGCGCGGGCCAGGCTGCGATGTGAATCGAATATTCTCGCTTCGAGCGCGGCAGCGTACATCGTGCCCTGGTCGAAGGCCGAAGGGTTTTGACGCCCGCGGTTTTCCGCGTCCATGGCCGCGAACAGTTCGAGGTCGGGCATCGGACCTTGCCAGACGACAGCCAGCACCGGCAGCCCGAGCTCGAGGCAAGCGCGATGGCGCCTGTGTCCGAAGGCGATCTCATATTCGAGTCCGGGCACCTCGCGCACCAGTATCGGCTGAACGTTGCCCCCGGTTTGCTGGATGAGCGCCTTGAAGCGTCGAAACGCCTGCGACTGGAATGTCGACTCGTGTCGTCCACCCAAGCGCGTGGCCCGCACCTTGGCCGGGTCGAGCTTGACCGTCGGCATGCTGCCGTCAAACGTCTCGAGCCTCCTTTGCAGTTCGGTGAGCTTTGCTTGCACCGTCGAGTTCACGTAGCGCATCGCGGCTACGCCAGTGCGCAACAGTCTTCGCGCCTGCCTGCCCAGGCCGGGGGGCTGGGCAGGCGTGGGCGGTGGCGCATCAGATTCTGTGTCGAGGCCAGCCGTGCGCGATCGACGGGCCGAGCGCTCGGGCGCGCTCTTCGATCCTTCATCGAGGCGGCTCATTTGAACGACTCCCGGAAGCGCTGCACAAACTCGCCCGGACGCTTGTTGTAGTAGCGCTCGAGCATGCGCGGATCGGTGTGGCCCGTGATGTGCCCGATCTCGTTCGCACGCAGGTTGGTGCGCTCGAACAGGTTGCTGGTCCCTTCGTGACGCAGGTCATGGAAGCGCAGGTCGTAGCTGGCGACACGTTCGCGAGCGCGCCTGAAAGCCATCTTGATGGTGTTCGGGTTGGTCGCGAACACAAACTCGCTCGTGCGTGGCTGGGTCCTGAGAATGCGCATGGCGCGCAGGCTGAGTGGCACGATGCGTGGCTTGCGGTTCTTGGTGATGGTCCCAGGCAGATCCAGATAGCCCCCGGCCAAACGGACGTGGGCCCAGGTCAGCAGGCAAATCTCCTTGCGCCGCATTGCCGTCTCGAGGGCGAAGCTGGTGATGGCCCAGATCCGGCAGCCTGGAAGATTCCTGGCCTTCACGGGGACGGCGGCGGCCTTGCGGCGCGCCCGCGCCTGAAGCGTTGCCGCACTCACGTCACGCTTGCGTTGCGTGTACCAGTGCGGATAGCGGCAGGCTCGAAGAAGGGCCTGCCGTTCCGACTGCGGAATCTTCAGCAGCGCCTCCGTATCAGGATCGTTCTCGAAGACCTTGTCCGCGTGCTTGCGGCGCGACTTGTCCGGTGATGCGCCCTGCCCGGGCATGCTGTCAGGCTGGGGGCGAGCTGGGGCCGGCACCACGTGAGTGTCGGCCAGGCGCCGGTCCCTTTCATCGCCGGGCTCCTTCTTGGGGCGCGGCACGAGCCGGCCGGATGCGGGGTTGACGGCCATGTGCACGCCCCATTCCGCGCGCGCGATGCCGATCACACGGCAGATCAGCTCGAGTTCCTTCTTGACGGTTGCGCCCTTGACGAGTTGAAGCCGTTTGTCACGGTACGCGGCAATGTCGGATGACTGCAGTGCCGACATGCGCACCAGCGCGATCGGGTCGGCTAGCAGACTGCCAATGCGCGACTTGTCGGCATCGGCCTTGGACTTGGACTTCAGCCGATCCCGTGCGTAGCGGGCGAGCACGTCACCCACCGTGTTCTTGTCGGCCTCGCGATAGTCGACGAACTGGCGCTTGGCGATGTCGCCCTCACGCTGCTTCACCCAGGCATCCGCGTCCGCACGTCGGTCAAAGCTCTTGACCAGGTCTGGCGCCCACTTGCACCGGATGCGTGCTTCCCAACTGCCGCCTGGTGCACGCTCGATGCGCAGGCCCATCAGGCCCTGTGCGTAGTAGGCGTCGTGGTCGGCTTGCGCCTGCTTGAGCGTGGCGTAGGTCTTGTAGCGCCACGAGTCCTCGAGGATGAGGTGCCACTGGCTGCGTTTTCTGATACTGGCCATGTTTCTGAACTCCGGTTGATGCCTTGCGGCGTTGACTCGAAGCTCATTGGCGCAAATTTGGCGCAATCCCGCGAAGGGGTCGCACCAACACGCCAAAAAAGGCCATTTCAGGAACGATCGGGAAAAACAAAATCCCCGTAAATCAATGACTTACGGGGATCGTTGTTTGGTGGGCGGTGCAGGTTTCGAACCTGCGACCCCTGCCGTGTGAAGGCAGTGCTCTACCGCTGAGCTAACCGCCCGGAATTTCGCTCCCGGAGCCTTCCGGAAAAGCCGCACATTATGCCAGATCAGCCTGCCACAGCAGCTTGCCGCTGCTGACCTTGTCGATGTCGGCGAGCAGTTTGCGGTGCACCGCGAGTTCCTCGTCACTCGCGTGCGTCAATGGCAGCTTGATGGCACCCAGGTCCACCGATTCGACCACTCCGGTGGCGGCATCCGGCGCGCTCTCCTCGATGACCAATGAGCCCTGCCCGCGCGTCATACAGATGTAGACCTCGGCCAACAGCCCGGCGTCGAGCAGCGCGCCGTGAAAACTGCGGTTGGAGTTGTCCACCTCCAGCCGCTTGCACAACGCATCGAGCGAATTGCTCTTGCCAGGGAACATCTCGCGAGCCATCAGCAAGCTGTCGGTGATCTGGCCAGCCACTTCGGCCACGCGAGGCCTTCGGATGCGGCGCAGTTCCTCGTCGAGAAAGCCGATGTCGAAAGGTGCGTTGTGGATCACCAGTTCGGCCCCGGCCAGGTAGTTCAACAGATCTTCGGCCACCGCCTCGAACAGCGGTTTGTCGGCCAGGAACTCCTCGGTCAGGCCGTGCACGCGCAGCGCGTCGGGGTGACTGGCGCGTTGCGGGTTCAGGTAGAAGTGGCGGTTGTCACCGGTCCGCCGCCGGCCGACCATCTCGACGCAGCCGATTTCGATGACACGATCGCCGCCTTCGGCGTTCAAGCCGGTGGTCTCGGTATCCAGGAAGATCTGTCGCATCGGCATCAGTCTACGCGCGCACCGCGTTGCCGCGCCCACCACCACATGACCATGCCGGCGCCGATCATTGGCAGGCTCAACCATTGCCCCTGGCTCAGACCCAGCGCGCGCAGACCGAGAAAACTGTCGGGCTCGCGGAAATACTCGGCCATGAATCGGAACAGTCCGTAGCCCACCAGAAATGCACCCGACACCATGCCTGTTGCGCGCGGCTTGCTTGCATACCACCACAGCAGCACGAACAGCAGCAAGCCTTCCAGCGCAAACTGGTATAGCTGCGAGGGATGGCGCGCCAGATCGCTGCCCGATTGCGGGAACACCATCGCCCACGGCAGCGATGGGTCTGCGGCGCGCCCCCACAACTCCCCATTGATGAAGTTGCCGATGCGCCCCGAGGCCAGCCCGGTGGGCACGCACGGCGCGATGACGTCGGTGACCTGCAGGAAGGTCCTTCCGCGCGAGCGCGCGAACAGCGCCATCGCCACGAGCACGCCGAGCAGCCCGCCATGGAAGGCCATGCCGCCTTGCCACACTGCCAGCGCTTCCAGCGGATGCGCGGCGTAATAGCCCGGCTTGTAGAACAGCACGTAACCCAGCCGCCCGCCGACGACCACGCCGACGACGCCGTAGAACAGCAGGTCCTCGATGTCGCGCCGTGTCCAGCCGCCTTGCGCCAGCCACGGATAGCGTACGCGGCGCGAGCCCAGCCACAGGAACAGCCCGAAGGCCACCAGATAGGTCAACCCGTACCAGTGGATCTGCACGGGCCCGAGCGACAGTGCCACGGGGTCGAATTGGGGGTGCACCAGCATCGGCAAGCTCCTCGGTCAACGGGGCATTGTCGCCGCAGCGCCCTGCGATACTGTGGGGTTCAGATTCAGCCTGCAGAGGAAACCATGAGCTTCAATCGCCGCTCGAAGAACATCACCGAAGGCGTGGCGCGCGCGCCCAACCGTTCCATGTACTACGCCATGGGCTACCAGGGCGACGACTTCCAAAAGCCGATGGTCGGCGTGGCCAACGGCCATTCAACCATCACGCCTTGCAATTCCGGCCTGCAGGTGCTTGCCGACGCGGCTATCGAAGGCTTGAAGGAAGCCGGCGCCAATGCCCAGGTGTTTGGCACGCCCACCATCAGCGACGGCATGGCCATGGGCACCGAAGGCATGAAATACAGCCTGGTGTCACGCGAGGTCATCAGCGACTGCGTCGAGACCTGTGTCGGCGGCCAGTGGATGGACGGCGTGGTCGTCATCGGCGGCTGCGACAAGAACATGCCCGGCGGCATGATGGGCATGCTGCGTGCCAACGTGCCCGCCATCTATGTCTACGGCGGCACCATCCTGCCCGGCCACTACAAGGGGCAGGACCTGAATATCGTCAGCGTCTTCGAGGCGGTGGGCCAGTTCAGCGCCGGCAACATGAGCGAAGAGGATTTCTGCCAGATCGAGCGCCGCGCCATCCCAGGCACCGGCTCCTGCGGCGGTATGTACACGGCCAATACGATGAGCTCGGCCTTCGAGGCGCTGGGGCTGAGCCTGCCCTACAGCAGCACCATGGCCAACGTGCACGACGAGAAGGTCAAGAGCGCCAAGGAGTCGGCACGCGTGCTGGTCGAGGCGGTGAAGCGCGACCTGAAGCCCCGCGACATCGTCACGCGCAAGAGCCTCGAGAACGCCATCGCCGTGGTCATGGCCACCGGTGGTTCGACGAACGCGGTGCTGCATTTCCTGGCCATCGCGCATGCGGCCGAGGTCGAATGGACCATCGACGACTTCGAGCGCGTGCGCCGCAAGGTGCCGGTGCTTTGCGACCTGAAGCCCAGCGGCAAGTACCTGGCGGTAGACCTGCACCGTGTCGGTGGCATCCCGCAGGTGATGAAGATGCTGCTCAAGGCCGGGCTGCTGCACGGCGACTGCATGACCATCACCGGGCAGACGCTGGCCGAGCAACTGGCAGACATCCCAGATCTGCCGCGCGCCGACCAGGACGTGATCCGACCGTTCGACAGACCGATGTATGCCGAAGGCCACCTGGCTGTGCTGAAGGGCAACCTGTCACCCGAAGGATGCGTGGCCAAGATCACCGGGCTGAAGAATCCGGTCATCACCGGGCCGGCACGCGTCTTCGACGACGAGCAGTCGGCGCTGGAAGCGATCATGGCGAAGAAGATCGTTGCCGGCGACGTGATGGTGCTGCGCTACCTGGGGCCCAAGGGCGGCCCGGGCATGCCGGAGATGCTGGCACCTACCGGCGCGCTGATCGGCCAGGGCCTGGGCGAATCAGTGGGGTTGATCACCGATGGGCGCTTCTCGGGCGGCACCTGGGGCATGGTCGTCGGCCATGTCGCGCCGGAGGCTTACGCCGGCGGCAACATCGCACTGATTCGCGAGGGCGATTCGATCACCATCGACGCGCACAAGCTGCTGCTGCAGTTGCATGTCGACGACGCCGAACTGGCGCACCGCCGCGCGGCGTGGAAACAACCGGCACCGCGCTACACGCGGGGTGTGCTCGCCAAGTTTGCGCGCAACGCGTCGAGCGCCAGCAGCGGCGCCGTGCTCGACAAGTTCGATTGAGGCGGCGCGCGCTGTCAGCGGCGTCAGAATTTCTCGGCAGCCACGGCCGTCGGGTCCTTGACGGCACGATTGCCTGCGGCGATTGCCGGGACGCGGCTGCCGCGGCGAGCCCTGCTGTCACGTCGCGGGTCGAGACCCAAGGCCTCGAGGTTGCGGTTGCGCCGCTCGATCTTTCTATCTTCCATCTTATCCATGGCGCGGCGCTGCGTCAGCCCGGCACCGTCGGCAATGGCCCACCACAGCGTGGCCAGACCAAAGGGCGCCAGCACCCACAACCATGCCCACTGCGCCACGGGGCCGAATTCGGCCAGTTTCATCGCCAGCAGTGCCAAGCCCAGAATCAGGAACGCCATCGTCACCCCTCGCGCCAAGCAGTGCCGAACCGGCACAAGCGTGTCATGCTGCGCTTTTACAATGCACAGGCTGGCTGTGGCGTGATGACGCGCCTTCCAGCGCAAAGGAAATCATGAAAGCACGCCTCGCGACATGCCTGCTGGCCGCCCTCGGCACAGCCCCGTCTGTCTTTGCCAGTGCCGAGCTTGCGCAGCAGAAGACCTGCATGGCCTGCCACGCCATCGACAAGAAGATCGTCGGGCCGTCCTACAAGGATGTAGCGGCCAAATATGCCGGGCAGAAGGACGCCGTGGACAAGATCGCCCAGAAGATCATGAAGGGTGGCTCCGGCGTTTGGGGTGCGGTACCGATGCCGGCCAACCCCAAGGTCAGCCCAGCGGAGGCGCGTCAGTTGGCGACCTGGGTGCTGAGCGCCAAGTAGCCGCGCCGCAGGCGCGTTGCCGGATCAGGAGGCTAGGCCCGGCCAATCGAGAATGGCGGAATTCTGGTGCCCGCTCAGGTCGCTGTGCGATATGAGCGGACCCCAAACCCGGCGTTTCGCGCCGCTTCGCGGCTCTCCGCGCTCGCGCGCGGAGTCGACCAGTCGGGTCAGTAGGCCTGACCCAACTGCTCGAGGATCGCTGG
>JAHECC010000062.1:0-11609 GCA_024641965.1 Rubrivivax sp. | reverse complement strand
TCCAAGGTGCTGGTGTCCTGGGTGATCTTCTCGCCCTTGGCCAGTGAGCGCAGCAAGCGCCGCATGATCTTGCCCGAGCGTGTCTTCGGCAGGTTGTCGCCGAAACGGATGTCCTTGGGCTTGGCGATCGGGCCGATCTCCTTGCCGACCCAGTCGCGCAACTGCTTGGCGATCGCCTTCGCCTCGTCGCCGCTGGGGCGCGAGCGCTTCAGCACGACGAAGGCGCACACCGCCTCGCCTGTGGTCTCGTCGGGACGTCCGACCACCGCCGCTTCGGCCACCAATTCGGTGCAGCTGACCAGCGCCGATTCGATCTCCATCGTGCCCATGCGATGGCCGGACACGTTGAGCACGTCGTCGATGCGCCCGGTGATCGTGAAGTAGCCGGTCTTCGCGTCGCGGATCGCGCCGTCGCCGGCCAGGTAGTACTTGCCCTTGAAGTCCTCGGGATAGTAGCTCTTGACGAAGCGATCGGGGTCGCCCCAGATGGTGCGGATCATGCTCGGCCATGGCTTCTTCACCACCAGGATGCCGCCCTGCCCCCAAGGTACGTCCTTGCCGGTCTCGTCCACCACCGCCGCCATGATGCCCGGGAAGGGCAGCGTGCACGAACCCGGCACCAGCGGCGTGGCGCCCGGCAGCGGCGTGATCATGTGGCCGCCGGTCTCGGTCTGCCAGAAGGTATCGACGATCGGGCAGCGCTTGCCGCCGACATGGTCGTAGTACCACTCCCAGGCGGCAGGGTTGATCGGCTCGCCGACCGTGCCCAGGATGCGCAGGCTGCTCAGGTCGTACTTGTCGGGGTGCACCGCGGCGTTGCCCTCGGCGATCTTGATCAATGAACGGATCGCGGTAGGTGCCGTGTAGAACACCGTGACCTTGTGCTTCTCGACGTTCTTCCAGAATCGCCCGCCGTCCGGAAAGGTGGGCACGCCCTCGAACACCACCTCGGTGACGCCCAGCGCCAGCGGGCCATAGGCGATGTAGGTATGGCCGGTGACCCAGCCGATGTCGGCAGTGCACCAGAAGACGTCGTCGTCCTTCAGGTCGAAGGTCCATTTCGTGGTCAGCGCGGCATGCAGCAGGTAGCCGCCGGTGCTGTGCTGCACACCCTTGGGCTTGCCGGTGGAGCCGCTGGTGTAGAGCAGGAACAGCGGATGCTCGGCACCGACCCATTCGGGCTCGCAGGTGCTCGGCAGGTCGTTGGTCAACTCGTGCATCCAGCGGTCACGCGACTTGTCCCAGGCGATGTTGCCGCCGGTGCGCTTGTAGACCACGACGTCCTTCAAGGTCTCGCAGCCGCCCAGCGCGATGGCCTCGTCGACGATGGCCTTCAGCGGCAGTTGCTTGCCCCCGCGCAACTGCTCGTCGGCGGTGATGATCATCACCGCGCCGGCGTCCTGTACACGGTCGCGCACCGATTGCGCCGAGAAGCCGCCGAAGACCACCGAGTGGATCGCGCCGATGCGCGCGCAGGCCTGCATCGCAACCACGCCCTCGATGCTCATCGACATGTAGATGACGACGCGATCGCCCTTTTTCACGCCGCGCGAGCGCAAGCCGTTGGCCATCTGGCAGGTGCGCGCCAGCAGTTCCTTGTAGGTGACGCGCGTGACCTTGCCGTCGTCGGCCTCGAAGATGATGGCCACCTTGTCGCCCTTGCCGGCTTCGACGTTTCGGTCCAGACAGTTGTAGGACACGTTCAGCGTGCCGTCCTCGAACCACTTGAAGAACGGCGCCTTGCTCTCGTCGAGTACTTTCGTGAACGGTGTCTTCCAGGCAACGTACTCACGTGCCAATTCGGCCCAGAAGCCTTCGTAGTCGGTCTCGGCCTTCTTCACCAGGGCCTCGTAGGCCGGCATGCCCGACACCCAGGCGCCCTTCATCGCGGCCTCGCTTGGCGGGTAGACAGGCAGGACGTGGTCGGTCGAAGGTGCGTTCATGAAGGTCTCCTTGAGATTGCCCGAGCGTGGGCTTGTGATCAGACTGCAGCGGAAGTTAAGGCGAGGCTCTGACGGTGGCCTTACTCTGCATGGCGGCGCTGGGGCAAATGGTCGCGCATCTACAATTTGCGGCAACCGGGCTATCCCCGACAAAAATCCTAACAGGCCGTCATGTCCACCCCTCCCAAGCTAGCCCCCAGCCGCCTGCCACCGCTCCCCAACCTGATCTTCGCCAGCCGCTGGCTGCAGCTTCCGCTGTACCTGGGGCTGATCCTGGCGCAGGCGGTGTACGTGTTTCACTTCTGGGTCGAACTCGTGCACCTGATCGAGGCCGCCTTCGGCAACACCGCGGCGCTGGACAAGCTGGTCAGCAGTATCGGCTACAAGAGCCATGTCGCGGTCACCAGCCTGAACGAGACCATCATCATGCTGGTCGTGCTGGCACTGATCGACGTGGTCATGATCAGCAACCTGCTGATCATGGTCATCGTCGGCGGCTACGAGACCTTCGTCTCGCGCATGCGGCTGGAAAGCCACCCCGACCAGCCCGAATGGCTGAGCCACGTCAACGCCTCGGTGCTGAAGGTCAAGCTGGCCACGGCCATCATCGGCATCAGTTCGATCCACCTGCTGAAGACCTTCATCAACGCCGAGAACTACACCGACAAGGTCCTGCTTTGGCAGACCACGATCCACATTGCGTTCCTGCTGTCAGCGCTGGCCATTGCCGCCACCGACCGGCTCATGCCGCACACACGCCGCAGCGCAGCCGCCGGCGAGCATTGAACCCGGCCTCGCGCGCGGCATGACGCTGCTGCTGTTCGTAGCCGGCCTGGTGGCGCTGGTCGCCGGTGCCGAATTGCTGGTGCGCGGAGCGTCGAAATTGGCGCTGTCCTTCGGCATCTCGCCGCTGGTGGTGGGGCTGACGATCGTCGCCTTCGGCACCAGCGCGCCGGAGGCGGCGGTGTCGGTGGGCGCGGTGCTGGAGGGCAAGACCGACATCGCCATCGGCAATGTCGTCGGCAGCAACATCTTCAACGTGCTTTTCGTGCTCGGCGTGTCGGCGCTGATCGTGCCGCTGGTGGTCAACCTGCAGCTCATCCGGCAGGAGGTGCCGATCATGATCGGCGCCTCGCTGCTGCTGCTGGTGCTGGCGCTCGACGGCCGCCTCGGCGGTTTCGATGGCGCGTTGCTGTTCGCCTTGCTGGTGGCCTACACCGTGTTCCTGATCCGTCAATCGCGCGCCGAGTCGCAGGGCGCGCAGGCCGCGCAGGCCAGCTTTGACCAGGCCTACCCATCCGCTACCGCCGGCGGCTGGGACACGCGCTTGCCTACACAGCTGCTGCTGATCGTCGTCGGCCTGGGCCTGCTGGTGCTGGGTTCCGATTGGCTGGTCACGGCCGCCGTGAGCTTTGCCAAGGCGCTGGGCGTCAGCGACCTGATCATCGGCCTGACCATCGTCGCCGCCGGCACCTCGATGCCGGAGGTGGCGACCTCGGTCATGGCAGCCTTCAAGGGCGAGCGCGACATCGCGGTGGGCAACGTCGTCGGCAGCAGCACCTTCAATATCTTCGGTTGTATCGGCCTGTCGGCATTGGTGGCCGGCGACGCTGGGCTGCTGGTGCCGGCGTCGGTGCTCAACTTCGACATCTGGGTGATGTGCGCGGTGGCGCTGGCCTGCCTGCCGGTGTTCCTGACCGGACGCGAAATCGCGCGCTGGGAAGGCGGCGTCTTTCTGCTGTACTACGGCGCCTACATGGTCTACCTGGTGCTGGCGGCGCAGCAGCATGGCGCACTGGCACCCTTCTCCAGCGTGATGCTCGGCTTTGTCATCCCGATCACGGTGGTCACACTGGTGGCCAGCCTGATGCGGCGGCCCACAGGCTGATCAGGGCCTGGGCTGGTCCGGCGGCGTCGCGGCCTGGCTCGGCACGCGAAGATGAAAGGCTGCCTTGGACATCAGGTTGGCCGACACCGGCGCGGTAATGAAGATGAACAGCGTGATCAGCAGTTCGTGCAGCCCGTAGTTGCCCTGGGCCCACTTGGCGGCGACGCTGGCCAGCAGCACGCCACCCAAGCCCAGTGTCGAGGCCTTGGTCGGTGCATGCAGGCGCATGAAGAAATCGGGAAAGCGCAGCATGCCGATGGCGCCCACCAGCGCGAAGCCACCGCCGATGACCAGCAGCACTGCGCTCAGGATCTGCCAGCCCAGACTCAAGTTTTCGAGTGCCATCAACCTGTCCTCCTGCTATTCGATGACATCGCCGCGACTCAGGTAGCGCGACAACGCCACCGTCGAGACAAAACCCAGCAGCGCGATCAGCAGCGCCGCCTCGAAGAACAACCTGGAATCGAAGCGGATGCCGAACAGGATCACCAGCGCAACGACATTGACGTACATGGTGTCCAGCGCCAGCACCCTGTCAACGGCCTGCGGGCCGCGCAGCAGGCGCCAGGTGCACAGCACCAGCGCCAGACCGACCGCTCCGAACGCGAAGTTCAGCGCCCAGGACAGCACGGGCCAATGGGTCATAGGGCAACCTCCTTCGGGACTGCCGGGCGGAGGCTCATTCGAAGATCTCCATCAGTGCGCGCTCGTAGCGCTCCTTGATCTGCGCCGCCATCGCAATCGGATCGTCGCAATCCAGCGCATGCACCAGGATCACCCAGTGCTCGTCGTCGATGATGCAGGACACGGTGCCCGGCGTGGTGGTGATGACGGTGGCCAGCAGGGTCACCGCGGTCGGGTGGTGCGTATCCAGTGGCACCGGCACCCAGGCCGGCCGCGGCGTGGACCAGGGGTTCAGCACGATGCGCGCCACCGTCAGGTTCGACACCACGATGTCCCACACCACCACGCCGATGAAGCGCAGGATGCGCAACGGCCTGTGTGGCCGCGCCGCCGGACCGATGAAGCCGAACACCAGCCGCGGCACCACCAGCCCCAGCAGCGCGGCCCAGAGCAGGTCCACCAGCGCCAGGCTCTGACGCAGCAGCAGCCACACCGCCGCCAGCAGCAGCGACAGCGCGAGGTGCGCCGCCCACGGGTTGCCGGGGGGCGCCGTGTCGGGCAGGTGCTTGGGAGGTGTCATCGTGTCGGTTCCTGGCCCTCGGGCGTATCGAAACGATAAGGCCGCGTGGTCTCGGTGTCACGGCCCTGCGCGCCGAGCACCGCGCGGGCATAGGCGTCGACATCGACGATCTGGCGTGCCGCCTGGTGCGTATAGCGCTGCACCGGCCCGGCCAGCACGCTCATCAGCACGCTGGCGCCCAGCAGCCACAGCGTAGCGGCCACCAGCTTGGGGCTCGCGCCCGAGGCGCCGGAGCTGCGGCTGGTGTCCACGTGCCAGAACAGGATGCTGCCGGCGCGCGCCAGGCCGATCAGCGTGAAGAAGCCCACCGTCAGCAGCACGGCCCAGACCGTGGCCTGCCAGGCGTGCTGGCTCGACGCCTCCAGCAGCATCAGCTTGCCGATGAAGCCGGGCAAGGGTGGCAGCCCGGCGGCCGACGCCGCGGCCAACAGCAGCATCAGGCCCAGCAGCGTGGGCTGGGCCACCGGCGAGGCCGGCTCCAGCCGGTCGGCGGCATCGCCTCGCTGCGCCGCCACCAGTTCGGCGAGCAGGAACAGTCCTGCCACGACCAGCGTGCTGTTGGCCATGTAGTACAGCGCCGCGCCCCAGGCCAGCGGGTTGAACAACCCCACGCCGACCAGTACGGTGCCCACCGACGCCACCGTCAGCCAGGCCACCAGCCGCTGCAACGTGTGCGCCGCCAACGCGCCGAACACGCCGACCACGCTGGTGGCCAATGCCAACGGCAACAACACCGGCACGGCGGTCAGCGCCGATTCGCCTGCTTCTGTGCCGAAGACCACGCCATGCAGGCGCAAGATGGCATACACGCCGACCTTGGTCATCACCGCGAACAGTGCTGCCACCGGCGCCGTGGCCGCCGAGTAAGTGGCCGGCAGCCACATCGACATCGGCAGCAGCGCCGCCTTGAAGCCGAAGACCACCAGCAGCACCAGCGCCGCGGCCTGCACCAGCACTGCGTCCGGCCCGCTCACCTTGGGCACGCGCAGCGCCAGGTCGGCCAGGTTGAGCGTACCGGTCTTGGCGTAGAGCAGCGCCACACCGATGAGGAACAGCGCCGAGGCCGACAGGTTCAGCACCACGTAGTGCACGCCCACGCGCATGCGCTCGCGCCCCTGGCCGTGCACCATGAGCACGTAGGACGCGATCAGCAGCACCTCGAAGAAGACGAACAGGTTGAACAGGTCGCCGGTGACGAAGGCCCCTGCCAACCCCATCAACTGGAACTGGAACAGCGCGTGGAAGTAGCGGCCGTGCGAGTCCCAGCCGCCGCTGGCGTACCAAAGCACCGGCAGCGCCACCATCGAGGTCAGCAACAACATCATCGCGCCCAGCCGGTCGATGACGATGACGATGCCGTAGGGCGCCGGCCAGTCGCCAACGCGGTAGGCGCGGACCTCGCCGCCGGAAGCCTCGACCGCCAGCCGTGCGGCGATGAGCAGGCCCAACAGCACCGAGGCCAGTGCAATGCGCCGCGCCCATCGCAGCCTGCCGTGGACGTGGCCGCCCAGCCCTTCGCCACCACGATCGCCGATCAGCAACAGCAGGATGGCGGTGGCCGAAGGCAGCAGCACCGGCAGGATCGGCAGGTGGTCGGCGAACCAACTCATGCGCCGCTTCCCGTCTCGCGGTCGGCCTTGCCGTCGACCTGATCACTGTCGTTTTCGTGCCGGCTGCGCAGCGCCAGTTCGATGATGAAGCCGGTGGTGGCGAAGCCGATGACGATGGCCGTCAGCACCAGCGCCTGCGGCAGCGGGTCGGCCAGCACCTTGCCGGGTTCGAGGATCGGCGGCGCACCCATCCACAGCCGACCCATGGTGAAGATGAACACGTTCACGGCATAACCGATCAGCGAAAGCCCCAGCACCACCGGATAGGTGCGCCCGCGCAGCAGCAGGTAGATGCCCACCGCAACGACCCAGCCGATGCCGCTGGCGAGCAGGAACTCCATGCTCACCGGCAGACCTCCACGCTGCGCGCCGCGGTGCAAGCCCCCTTCGATACGGCCGGGCGGGGGCTCACGACAACACCCTTCGCGCCGCGCTCGGCGTCTTGCTGGCCGCTCCCAGCACCGACAACATCAGCATCGTCGCCCCGACCACGGTGATGAACACACCCAGGTCGAACAGGGCCGCGGTGGCCAGCGGCAATTCACCCAGCAGCGGCACATGCGGATGCCCATGCGCACTGGTCAGGAAGGCCTTGCCGAAGAAGAAGGAACCCACGCCGGTCAGCCAGGCGATGCCCAGGCCGATGCCGACCCAACGCGTGAAGCGCCGTCCGGCCTTGCCGTGCAGCAGGCTCTCGGCACGCTCCTGCCCCAAGGCCATGTACTGCAGCACCAGCGCGACCGAGGCCACCAGCCCGGCGATGAAACCGCCACCGGGCTCGTTGTGACCGCGCCAGAAGATGTACACCGCCACCACCAAAGCCATAGGCAACACCACACGCGCCGCCATGCGCAGCATCAACGGCTCCTGACGGTAGCTCCAGGCCAACCCGTTGACATCGGCGGGCGGACGGCGCACACGCAGTCCATCGAGCAAAGCCAGCACGCCGACCGCGGCGATGCCCAGCACGGTGATCTCGCCGAAAGTGTCATAGCCGCGGAAGTCGACCAGGATCACATTCACGACGTTCGTGCCGCCGCCCCGCGTGAGTGCGTTCTCGAGGAAGTACCACGAGATCGAATCGAACTCGCGCGTCAGCATCAGCCAGGTGAGCCAGGCGATGCCGCCGCCGCCGGCCAGCGCGATGGCGGCGTCGCGAATGCGCCGCGTCGGCGTCGATTCACGCGGCGACAATTGCGGCAGCAGCGCCAGGCCCATCAGCAGCAGCACGGTGGAGACCACGTCCACCGACAACTGCGTCATCGCCAGGTCGGGTGCCGACAGCGAAATGAAGGCCAGCGAGGCCACCAGGCCGATGGCACCGGTCAGCACAGTGGCGATGAAACGTTGCCGGTGCAGCAACAGCAGCGCCATGCCGACGACGATCAGCACCGCCCACACAGCTGTCGCCACGACCGGAGCCGGCATCAGCGCACGGTTGCCGGTGCTGGGCACATCTCCCGGCGCAGAGAAGAACGGCGCCGCGGCCAGCACCACGGCCGCCATCACCATCCAGGCCACGTAGCGCTGCAGCGAGCCGTTTTCGAGCGCGGCGGTGAGCCGCCCGGCCAGACCGAACAACCCGTCGACCAGCGCGTTGAAGACGGCGCGGCCCTCGCGCCCGCTGGGTAGGTAGCGGTGCAGCCGGCCGCCGCGGGACAGGCCGAAATACAGCGCGATGCCACCGGCGATGGCCAGCGCACTCATCGCCAGCGGCAGGTTCAGCCCGTGCCACAGCGCCAGGTGCAGTTCCGGCAGTGGCTGGCCGAGCATGGCACCGGCAGCGACACGCACCATCGGCCCCGCGATCAGCATCGGCGCCAGGCCCACGGCCACGCACACCGCCACCAGCAGCATCACCGGCAGCTTCATGCCGAAGGGCGGCTCGTGCGGGTGCGGATTGGGCAGGTCCTTCGGCGGGCCGTTGAAGAACACGTCGTGCACCATGCGCAGCGAGTAGGCGGCAGAGAACAGCCCGCCCAGCGTGGCCAACACCGGCACCGCCCAGCCGAAGCTGCCCCACAGCCTCGAGCCGGCATGCAGCGATTCCTCGAGCATCATCTCCTTGCTGATGAATCCGTTGAAAGGCGGCAGCCCGGCCATCGCCGCCAGCGCGATCATCACCAGCCAGCCCATCACCGGCAGCATCGCCATCAGGCCGCCGAGCTTGCGCATGTCGCGCGTGCCGGTCTCGTGGTCGACGATGCCGGCGCTCATGAACAGCGCCGCCTTGAAGGCCGCGTGGTTGAGGATGTGGAACACCGCCACCGCCGCCGACAGCGGCGTGTTCAGCCCGATCAGGAAAGTCACCAACCCGAGGTGGCTGACGGTGGAATAAGCCAGCAGACCCTTCAGGTCATGCTTGAAGATGGCGACGAAGGCGGCGAAGACCATCGTCACCAGCCCGACCGTCGCGACCACACCCTCGAACAGCCCGGTGCCGCCGAGCACCGGGTACAGCCGCATCATTAGGAACAGCCCGGCCTTGACCATCGTCGCCGAGTGCAGATAGGCCGACACCGGCGTCGGCGCGGCCATCGCGTGCGGCAGCCAGAAGTGGAAGGGGAACTGCGCGCTCTTCGTGAAGGCGCCCACCAGGATCAGGCCCAGCGCCAGCGGATAGCGCGGGTCGGCCTGGATCGCGGCGCCGCGGTGCAGCATGCCCGACAGGTCGAAGGTGCCGGCGATCTGCCCCAGGATGACCACACCGGCCAGCATCACCAGACCACCACCACCGGTGATGGCCAGCGCCATGCGCGCGCCGTCGCGGCCTTCGGGCTTGTGGCCCCAGTAGCCGATGAGCAGGAAGGACGAGACGCTGGTCAACTCCCAGAACACCACCAGCAGCAGCAGGTTGTCGCTGAGCACGATGCCCAGCATCGCCGCCATGAACAGCATCAGCTGGCTGAAGAACTTGCCCGCCGGATCATCGTGGTGCAGGTAGTAGGCCGCATACAGGATGATGAGCACACCGATACCGCTGATCAGCAGACCGAACATCAGCGCCAGCCCGTCGAGGCGGAAGTTGGCGTTCAGTCCGATGGCCGGCACCCACTCGGCGCGCGTCAGCAAGGTCTCGCCAGCGAAGACCGGACCCGCATGCCACAGCAGCAGGCTGAAGGACGCGAAGGCCACCGCGCCGGCCACCATGGCCGTGGCGCGTCGGCGTGCCGGTGTATCGATGCGGCCGACCGCCATGCACAGTGTGGTGCCCAGCACCAGGGGCAGCAGGACGATCAGGGCCAGGGGACTCATGAAATGGCGCAATGCGGGCCGCTCGGCCGCCACGTGAAAACCGAGCGAGTGTATTCAACAAATTGCCACGCACCCGTCTCGACGGTCCTGCAATGGGGTCGAGTGGCGTGTCGACGCGCGCTGCCGACAAGCGATGGCGCGCTCGCTACACTTTGCGTTTTGCCGCACAAAGGCCCGCACCATGAGCACCACCATCCGCCAGCAAGACCTGATCGACAGCATCGCCGCCGCACTGCAGTACATCAGCTACTACCACCCCGCCGACTACATCGCCCACCTGGCGCGCGCCTACGAAGGCGAGGCCAGCGCGGCGGCGAAAGACGCGATCGCTCAGATCCTGACCAACAGCCGCATGTGCGCCGAAGGCAAGCGGCCGATCTGCCAGGACACCGGCATCGTCAATGTGTTCCTGAAGATCGGCATGGACGTGCGCTTCGAGGGTTTCAGCGGCAGCATCGAGGACGCCGTGAACGAAGGAGTGCGCCGCGGTTACCTGAACGCCGACAACACGCTGCGCGCATCCATCGTCGCCGACCCGCAATTCGAGCGCAAGAACACGAAGGACAACACGCCGGCCGTGGTGCACATGACGGTGGTGCCCGGCAACACCGTGGACGTGCAGGTCGCGGCCAAGGGCGGCGGCAGCGAGAACAAGAGCAAGTTCGTCATGCTCAACCCGAGCGACAGCCTGGTGGACTGGGTGATGAAGACGGTGCCGACGATGGGCGCCGGCTGGTGCCCACCGGGCATGCTCGGCATCGGCATCGGCGGCACCGCCGAGAAGGCGATGCTGATGGCCAAGGAGGCGCTGATGGACCCAATCGACATGTTTGAGCTGAAGGCACGTGGGCCGAAGAACAAGACGGAGGAATTGCGCGTCGAGCTGTGCGACAAGGTCAACGCGCTCGGCATCGGCGCGCAGGGCCTGGGTGGGTTGACCACGGTGCTGGACGTAAAGATCGCGATGTACCCCACGCACGCCGCGAGCAAGCCGGTGGCGATGATCCCGAACTGCGCCGCGACGCGCCACGCGCACTTCGTGCTCGACGGCAGCGGCCCGGCCTACATCGACCCGCCAAGCCTGGACCTGTGGCCCGACGTGAACTGGGCGCCGAACTACAACAAGTCGAAGAAAATCGACCTGAACACGCTGACGCGCGAGCAGGTTGCCTCGTGGAAGCCGGGCGACACGCTGCTGCTCAACGGCAAGATGCTCACCGGCCGCGACGCGGCGCACAAGCGCATCCAGGACATGCTGGCCAAGGGCGAAAAACTGCCGGTGGACTTCACAAACCGGGTCATCTACTACGTTGGCCCGGTCGATCCGGTACGCGACGAGGTGGTCGGTCCGGCAGGCCCGACCACGGCCACGCGCATGGACAAGTTCACCGAGATGATGCTGGCCGAGACCGGGCTGATCGGCATGATCGGCAAGGCCGAGCGCGGCCCGGCCGGCGTGGCAGCGATCAAGAAGCACAAGAGTGCCTACCTGATGGCGGTGGGCGGCGCGGCCTACCTCGTGGCCAAGGCCATCAAGCAGGCCAAGGTGGTGGGGTTCGCCGACCTGGGCATGGAAGCGATCTACGAGTTCGACGTGAAGGACATGCCGGTGACCGTGGCCGTCAGTTCCGACGGCACCAGCGTGCACGACACCGGGCCGAAGGAATGGCAGGCGAAGATCGGGAAGATTCCGGTGGTGGCGGCTTGAG
>JAHECC010000247.1 GCA_024641965.1 Rubrivivax sp. | reverse complement strand
GACGAAGACCGGCATCGGCATCGTGCGCATCATTGCGTGGGTCAGGGCGCGGTCTTCCCTGGGATGTTGCAACGCAGAGATGGTGAGCCCGGCGGGGCCCGCTTGTACCGATGGATTGCCGATGGATTGCCGCGCTTACGTCGGTCCGGGCGCTTTGCTGCGCCGCTGCCCGGTGCCAGCCTGGCCCGGGCGCCCGTGAGATGACGGTCCGTCGATGAAGTTGGAAGCGGGTTTCAGGATCGGCGACCGGGAGGTGTTCCCGCTGGAGGGCCGCATTGCCGGACCGGGCGGCTCGCTGCGCATCGAGCCCAAGGCGATGGCGGTATTGATCGACCTTGCCCGGCACGCCCCGGCATTGCGCACTCGGGAGGAGATCGTGCAAGTCGTCTGGCCCCGTGGCTTCGTCACCGACGACGCCCTCACACGCTGCATCGGCCAGCTGCGCAAGGCCCTGGGTGACGACGCGCGTGCACCGGCCTGTCTCGAGACGATTCCCCGGCGCGGCTACCGCCTGCTCCAGGAAGTGCGCGAGGCTGCGTCGGGCCAGGTGCTGCAGCAGCCCGCCGAGCCGACGACCGAATCCCTCATCGTGCTGCCGTTCCAGAATCTGTCGGCCGCTGCCGAGGACTACGTTGCCGACGGTTTGACCGAATTGCTGATCCTGCGGCTCGCCGGCCTGAAGAACATCCGCACCATCTCCCGGACGACCGCGATGCAGTTCAAGGGCACTGCCACGAGCCTGGGCGAGATCGCCACGAAGACGGGCGTCAGCTGGGTGGTCGAGGGCTCGGTCCTGCAGCACGCAGACCGCATGCAGGTCGTCGTGCAATTGATCGATGCGCGCACGGATGCCCATGTGTGGGCGGCAGACTACGTCCGCGACCTGCAAGAATTGCTGCCGCTGCAAAACGAGATCGCGATGCGCGTGGCCAGTGCGATCCGGTTGCAGCTCGGTGCAGAACTTGATCCGGTACGCCCGGCGCCTGTGTTGGCGCCCCAGGTGATGCGCGACTATCTGCACGGCCGGCAGCTGATCAGCCAGCGTACTGTTTCGATCCTAAGTGACGCGCGATGCCGTTTCGAAGCCGTCACCGCGGCGGCACCCGACTATGCGGCCGGCTGGGCCTCGCTCGCCGAGTGCGAAATGCTGCTTGCCCACTACAGCGCTCCGCGGCCCGAGCGCCTGCTCGCCGATTGCGAGGGCCATATCGACCGGGCTCTCACGTTGCATCCCGACCTCGGTATCGGGCTTTCGACACGTGGTGCGGTGCGCTTCTTCTTCAACGGCGACTGGGACGGCGCTGCGGCCGATCTCGAACGCGCACTGAACCTGTTGCCGAGTTACACGATGGCAATGCTGTCCATGGCCAATGTCTGTGCCGTGCAGCGCGACTTCGCGGAGGCAACCGCGTGGATCGAGCAGGCGCTGCTCGTCGATCCCCTCGACGTCGGCGTCAACATGAACCACGGCGACCACCTGATCCTGCAGCGCCGCTACGAGGAGGCGGTGAGTGCATTGCGCCGGGGTCTCGAGATTGCACCGGGGCACCGGCCAAGCCAGCTGCGATCGTGTTGGGCGCTGGCGCTCGATGGGCAGGCGACCGCAGCGACAGCATTGCTCGCCAGCATCGGCCCCGCCGGTGATGCCGACCTGCAGTGGCACGAGTTTGCAGCGTTGGTCGCGGGCGCAGCAGGCGATGCGCGGACCGCGTCAGCCCACTACCAGACCCTGCAGCATCTTGCAGCCGGACATTCGGTGCCGGCCTGGATGATGGCCCGCGCCGCGGCGGCCGCGGCGAAGGTTGATTCGGCCATCGCATGGCTCGAGACCGCGGCGCGCCAGCGCTCCAGCTCCATGCCGTTCCTCTTCCTGACGCCGGCCTTCGACGCCCTGCATGCGCACGCGCGATTCCTTGACCTTGGCGGCAGCCTGCCACGCCCACCCGGCTGCGAGGCATAGAACGCGGTGATCACGGCATAGAACATTTCGGCAACAACCTCAATGTCTCGGGAGCCGCCAGCGGATATACGTGTGATCCATTGGAATTCGGCATGATTGCGAGGGCCGTCGGGCCGGCCTGTCAGTCGTGCCGCCACTTGATCGAACAGCCGATGCTCGCGTGCTGCACTTCCGGGCCGCGCCCTTCGTCGACCACCTGCTGCATGGCATCGAAAAGCTCACGCTTCATGCCTGGCGCGGCGGGCCGGGAACCCGATGCATCCAGGCGGCCGTGGTAGCGCAACACTCGGTCGCGATCGAACCCGTAGAACTCGGGCGTGCACTGCGCGCCGTAGGTGCGGGCGACCTGCTGCGACTCGTCGTGCAGGTACGGGAAGCCGAAGCCATGCTGCTTCGCAAAGCGCTTCATGTTGTCGAAGGAATCCTCCGGGTGGCTGCGCGCGTCGTTGCTGTTGATGGCCACCGCACCGACGCCGATGGCATGCAGCGCGCGGGCCTCCGATGCGATGCGATCGGCCACGGCCTTGACGTAGGGGCAGTGGTTGCAGATGAACATGAGCACCAGGCCGTTGGCGCCGGCGGCATCGGCATAACACCAATTGCGGCCATCGACACCGGGCAGGTTGAAGTCGGGCGCCGTGGCGCCCAGCGCGATCGAGTTGTCTGAAGACTGCATCGGGATCTCCTTGCAAGGACCCCAAGGGTAGCGCGCTCCGCAGTCGCTGCGCCGCAGACGCTATCGTTGTTGCCTCGACGGTCCCCTTGTCGGCGCGCACCGCCGACCCTTACGCATGAACGACACCGCCCGCATCGCCCTGAACGGCTCACCCGGATCACCCTACACACGCAAGATGCTGGCACTGCTGCGCTATCGGCACCTGGCCTACCGCCTAATCGTCGGGCGTCACGGTATGGACGGCGTGGCGCCACCGAAGCCGCGACTGCTGCCGACCTTTTACCTGCCCGGTGCCGATGGCGCGCTGCAGGCGGTGACCGATTCGACGCCGATCATTCGCCGCCTGGAACGCGAGCACGCCGGGCGCCGCGTGCTGCCGGCCGACCCGGCGCTGGCGCTGCTCGATGCGCTGGTGGAGGACTATGCCGACGAGTGGCTGACCAAGGCGATGTTCCACTACCGCTGGCACTATGCCGACGACATCGACAAGTCAGCGCGCGTGCTGCCCAACTGGTTCGACGGCCCGGTGGACGATGTGCGACTGACCGAGATGGGCCGGGATTTCAGCCAGCGCCAGATCGGCAGGCTGGGTGTCGTCGGCTCGAATGCCGACACCGCGCCGCTGATCGAACAGGGGTACGAACGCCTGATCCGCATCCTGGACCGCCACCTTGCCACCTGGCCGTTCCTGTTCGGCCATCGCCCCGCGGCAGCGGACTTCGCGCTGTACGGCCAACTGACGCAGCTCGCGGGCTTCGATCCGACGCCGATGGCGCTGACCACGCGCGTCGCGCCGCGCGTAATTGCCTGGACGCATGTGCTGGAGGACCTGAGCGGGTTGCAGCCGCAGGACAGCGACTGGCTCGCGCTGCAGTCGCTGCCGCCGACGCTGCACACGCTGCTTGCCGAGATCGGCCGTGTCTACGTGCCGCTGCTGCTGGCCAACGCGCGCGCCGTCGAACAGGGCGGTGAGCAATTCGAGGCGCGCATCGACGCCAGGCCCTGGGTGCAGCGCAGCTTTGCCTACCAGTCCAAGTGCCTGGCCTGGCTGCGCGCCGACCATGCAGCGCTGGCACCGTCCGATCGCGCGCGCTTCGATGCCGCGCTGCGCGGCTCGGGCTGTGAAGCCCTGTTCGACGGCCGCACCGAAACGATCAGCATCTGACGCGGCGCAGGATTCATACCGCAGGCATGCCAACGGCACGTCCGTTGCTCACGCCGTGCCGGAGGGCAGGTTACTTCAGCGACTTCAATGGTAGAAGTATTCGACCAGCGCCATCGGCACCGCCGGCACATAGGTGACGAGCATCAGCGTGGCCACCAGCACGCCGATGAACGGCAGGTTGACGCGCGTGACGGCCCACATGTCGGCCTTGGCGATCGAGCACGATGCCATCAGCACGCTGGCCACCGGCGGCGTCTGCTGGCCGATGCCCAGGTTCAGCGTGACGATCAAGCCGAAATGCACCGGGTCGATGCCCACGGTCTTGACCAGCGGCATCACGATCGGCACGACCAGGATGATCGCCGCGGCCGAATGCAGGAACAGGCCGATGACGAGGAAGAACACGTTCAGGATCGCCAGCACCGCGTACTTGTTGCTGGTGATGCCCGACAGCCAGGCCGCCAGCTGCTGCGGAATCTGCTGCTCGGTCAGGTACACACCCAGCAACGCCGAGGCCGCGACCAGCAGCATCACCGTGGCGGTCTGCGTGGCGCCGTCGAGCATCGACTGGTACAGGTGCTTCCAATCGAGTTCGCGGTAGATCACGCCGCCGATGAACAGTGCCGCCAGCACCGCCAGCGCCGCACCTTCGGTGGCGGTGACGACGCCGCCGAAGATGCCGCCGAGAATGATGATCGGCAACAAGAACGCCCAGGCCGCGTCCTTGAAGGTGGACTTGACCTTGCTCCACTGGAACACTTCCTCGACCGGGTAGTTGCGCCGCTTCGCGAACCAGTAGCACAGCGCCATCATGCCCAGGCCGGCCAATACGCCCGGCACGATGCCGGCGACGAACAGCTGCACCACCGACGCTTCGGCCATCACCGCGTACAGGATCATCGGGATCGACGGCGGGATGATCACCGCCAAAGTCGCCGACGACGAGGTGATCGCCGCGGCAAATTCCTTCGGATAACCCTTCTTCTTCATCGCCGGGATCAGGATCGAGCCCAGCGCGGCCACGTCGGCCACCGCCGAACCCGAAATCTCGGCGAAGAACATCGCAGTCGCGATGTTGATCATCGCCAGCCCACCCTTGACGAACCCCACCAATGCGGACGCGAAAGCGATCAATCGGCGCGACAGGCTCGACGAATTCATGATCGCGCCGGCCAGAATGAACAGCGGAATCGCCAGCAGCGGGAAGCTGGTGGCGCCGGTGAACATCACGATCGCCGAATTGAGCAGCGAATCCATGCCGCTGGAAAACACCATCGCGGCCATGGCCACGATGCCCAGCGCAATCGCGATCGGCACATTCAGCAGGATCAGGCCGACCAGTCCCAGGAACATCGCGGCGACGATCATTTCAGCACCGCCGTCACGGGAGCCTGTTCATGGTCGACCAGGCCGGCACCACGAGCCTGCTGCAGCACTTCGGGCAGGCTGAGCAACTGCGCGACGATGAACAGCACGCCGCCGATCGGGATCACCGACTGCGTGAACTGCGTCGGCACCCAGGTCAGGCTGACCATGGTGTCGCCTTGCAGGATCGTCAACACC
>JAHECC010000246.1 GCA_024641965.1 Rubrivivax sp. | reverse complement strand
CGCCAGTCGCTGCGGCTGCAGTTCGAGCTGCGGCTGATGCAGCGCCGCGCCATGCCGCGCCATGAACTCGGCGTTGTCGCGCTGGTGTGCAGTTGTGCTGACGATCAGCGGCACCAGCAGCGCCGGCACGCCGGCAACGCACAGCTCGCTCACCGTGATCGCGCCGGCGCGGCAGATCATCAGGTCGCAGGCCGCGAGGCGTGACGCCATGTCGTCGATGAAGGGCAGCAGTTCGACCTCGACGCCGGCTTCGCGATAGGCCTCCCGCACCGCATCGATGTGCGCGCTGCCGGTCTGGTGCGTGACCTGCGGCCGCGTCGTTGCCGGCATCAGCGCCAGCGCCGCGGGCAGCGTGTCGTTCAGCACCTTTGCGCCGAGGCTACCGCCGACCACCAGCAATTGCAGCGATCCGCTGCGCGCGGCGAAGCGCTCGGCCGGCGCGGCGATGGCCTCGATCTCGGCGCGCACGGGGTTGCCGGTGACGACGGCGCGCCGGGTGCGCGCCGCATCGGCGCCCTCGAAGCCGAAGGCGACGCGATCGGCCACCGGCAGCAGCGCCTTGTTGCTCAGCAGCAGCGACGCGTCGGCATTCACCAGCAGCAGCGGCTTGCCCAGCAGCGAGGCCATCAGGCCGCCCGGAAAGCAGACATAACCACCCATGCCGAGCACGGCATCGGCACCGCGGCGACGCAGGATCGACAGGCAGTCCCAGAAGGCCTTGAGCAGGCGCATGCCGCCAGTGAGCGTGTGCAGCCACCCCTTGCCGCGCAGGCCGGAGAAGCCGATGCGATCGAGCGGAATCCGTGATTCGGATTCGGGCGGCACGAGCTTGTTCTCCATGCCGCTGGTCGTGCCGAGCCAGCTGACGCTCCAGCCGCGCTGCTGCATCTCGCGCGCCACCGCCAGCCCGGGGATGACGTGTCCGCCAGTGCCGGCGGCCATGATGACGAGGTGGGTCATTGGGGCCCCTCGTCCGACGAGTACATCGGCCGATCCCCCGAGGGGATGCGGGCCGGCTTGGAAGCGGCCCGGCGCTCGACCTGCCAACATGCGCCTGGCACCTGAAGCCTCATGCGCGGCCTCCCCGCATGAGTGTCCGATTCTCTATATCGACTCTCAGGACGATGGCCAAGGCGACGAGGTTGACCAGGATCGCCGAACCTCCATAGCTCAGCAGCGGCAAGGTCAGCCCCTTGGTCGGCAGCACGCCGAGGTTCACGCCCATGTTGATGAAGGCCTGGCCGCCCATCCACACGCCGATGCCCTGCACCATCAACCCGGCAAACACCCGATCCAGCGAAACCGCCTGGCGGCCGATGACGAAAATGCGCCGCGTCAGCCAGAAGAAGGCGACGATCACCGCGCACACGCCGACGAAACCCAGTTCCTCGCCGATCACGGCAAGCAGGAAGTCGGTGTGCGCCTCGGGCAGGTAGTGCAGCTTCTCGACGCTGCCGCCCAGGCCCTGGCCGAAGATCTCGCCGCGACCGAAGGCGATCAGTGAATGCGTCAGCTGGTAGGCCTTGCCCTGCGCGTACAACGGGTTCCACGGATCGAGGTAGGCGAAGATGCGCTGCGCGCGCCATGGGCTGAGCACGATCATCAGCGCGAAGGCCCCGGCCAGCACGCCGACGCCGAGCGCGAACATACGGCCGTTGACGCCGCCGAGGAAGAGGATGCCGAGCGCAATCATGGCAATGACCAGGAAGGCGCCCATGTCAGGTTCGGCCAGCAACAGCAGGCCGATCAGTGCCAGCGCCACCGCCATCGGCCACACGGCTTCGATGAACTTCTGCTTCACGTCCATCTTGCGCACCATGTAGCTGGCCGCATATACCGCGATGGCCAGCTTGGCCAGCTCGCTGGGCTGGAAGTTCATCAGCCCCATCGGCAGCCAGCGCCGGGCGCCGTTGACCTCCAGGCCGACCTTCGGGACCAGCACTGCCACCAGCAGCGCCAACGCAACGACGAAGAACCACGACGCGGTCTTCTCCCACAGGTTCACCGGCACCTGCAGGGCCAGCAGCGCGGCGACGAATCCCAGTCCCAGCGACAGCGCGTGGCGACTGAGGAAATGCGTCGGTGAATAGCGTGAGAAGCGCGGGCTGTCGGGCAGTGCGATCGAGGCCGAATAGACCATCACCAGGCCGAGCGCCAGCAAGCCCACCGTCACCAGCACCAGCGGCCGGTCGAAATTGGCCAGGTTGGTATTGCGTTGCGGCGTGACGTCGATCTGGTCGCGCACCGGCAAGGCATCGCCGTCCTTGCGGGCGGGCCAGCCCAGGCGCGACCACCAGCCGGGACGTGTGGTGGCGCTCATGCAAGCACCTCGCCACGCTCGGCGGCGCGCCGACGCACGGCCTCGACGAAGACCTCGGCGCGGTGCGGATAGTTGCGGAACATGTCGAAGCTGGCGCAAGCCGGCGACAGCAGCACCGCGTCACCGGCAAGAGCCTGCTCGAAGCACCAGTCGGTGGCCTCGGGCAGGCTGGCGTGACGCTGCATCGGCACGCCGCCGGCGGCCAGCACCGCCTCGATCGCCGCCGCGTCGCGGCCGATCAATGCCACCGCCCGCGCAAAACGCAGTACCGGCGCGGCCAGCGGCGCGAAGTCCTGCCCCTTGCCGTCGCCGCCCAGGATGACCAGCAACTTGCCCGGCGCGCGCTCGGCGCCCAGGCCCTCGAGCGCGGCCACGGTGGCGCCGACGTTCGTGCCCTTGCTGTCGTCGAAGGCCTCCACGCCGTCGACGATGGCCACCGGCTCGACACGATGCGGCTCGCCGCGGTACTCGCGCAGCCCGTGCAGCATCGGCGCCAGTGGAATGCCGACAGCGCTGGCCAGCGCCAATGCGGCCAGTGCATTGGCGGCGTTGTGGCGGCCGCGAATGCGCAGTGCGTCGACCGGCATCAGCAACTGCAGGTGCAGTTCGGGCAGCTCGCCCTTGCGCAGCTTGAGACCCTCTTCCAGCGGCAGCGCGCGCACCAGCCAGGCGATGCCGCCCTGCTCGACCAGGCCGAAATCACCCGGCTGCTCGGGTGCATGCAGGCCGAAGCCGATCACCTGACGCGGCGCCTCCTTTGGCGCCTTGCCCTTGCCCTTGGCCGGCAGCGGCTCGGCGGCGGGCCGCATCGCACGCACCTGCGCGTCATCGCGGTTGATGACCATCACGCCGTGCGCGCCGAAGATATGCGCCTTGGCTGCGGCATAGGCTTCCATGTCGCCGTGCCAGTCGAGGTGGTCCTGGCTGATGTTCAGCACCGTGGCGGCATCGGGCTCGAAGCCCTCGATGCCGTCGAGCTGGAAACTCGACAGCTCCAGCACCCAGACCTCGGGCAGGGACCCGGGCTCTTCGGCCGCGGCGGCGGAAAGCGCTGCCACCAGCGTGTCCAGCAAGCTCGGTCCGATGTTTCCGGCCGCCGCCACGCGCTTGCCGGCACGCCCGACCAGCAGCGCCGTCAGCGCGGTGGTGGTGGTCTTGCCATTGGTGCCGGTGATGGCCAACAACTGCGGTGCATAGCCCTGTTCGGCCTTCATGTCGACCAGCGCCTCGACGAACAGGCCGAGCTCGCCCTGCACCGGAATGCCGCGTTCGCGTGCCGCCGCCAGCAACGGCGCGATGCGCTCGTCCTGCGGCGCCAGGCCAGGGCTCTTCAGTACCCGTGACACGTGGTCGAGCAGGGCGACATCAGCATCGCCAGCGTGCAGCGCGGTCCGAGGCAGTTCGGCACGCAGCGCCTCGGCCATCGGCGGTGCCTCGCGCGAGTCCCAGACCGTGACCGACGCACCGGCGCGCGCACACCAGCGCGCCATCGCCAGCCCGGACTCGCCCAGCCCGAGCACCAGCACCGATTGACCACGCAGCGCGCTCATCGCAGCTTGAGGCTGGCCAGGCCGATCAGGCACAGCAGCATGGTGATGATCCAGAAGCGCACCACCACCTGCGTCTCGGCCCAGCCGGACTTCTCGAAGTGGTGATGCAGCGGCGCCATCTTCAGGATGCGCCGGCCGGTGCCGGTCTTCTTCTTCGTGTACTTGAACCAGGCCACCTGCGCCATCACCGACAGCGCCTCGACGACGAAGATGCCGCCCATGATGCCGAGCACGATCTCCTGGCGCGTGATGACGGCGATGGTGCCGAGCGCGCCGCCGAGCGACAGCGCGCCCACGTCGCCCATGAAGACCTGCGCCGGATGCGTGTTGAACCACAGGAAGGCCAACCCCGCGCCGGCCATCGCGGCGCAGAAGATCAGCAGTTCGCCGGCGCCCGGGATGTATGGGAACAGCAGGTAGCGTGAGAACACCGAGCTGCCGACGACGTAGGCGAACAAGCCGAGCGCGCTGCCGACCATGACCACCGGCATGATCGCCAGCCCGTCCAACCCGTCGGTCAGGTTGACAGCGTTGCTGGCGCCGACGATGACGAAGTAGGTCAGCGCAATGAAGCCGAATACGCCCAGCGGGTAGCTCACCGTCTTGAAGAAGGGCACCATCAGGTCGGCCTTGGGCGGCAGGTCATTGGAAAAGCCGCTGCCGACCCAGCGCATGAACAGCTCCAGCACGCGCATATTGGAGGTCTCGCTGACGCTGAAGGCCAGGTACAGCGCGGCGATCAGGCCGATGGCCGACTGCCATAGGTACTTTTCCAGCGAGGGCATGCCCTCGGGGTTCTTGCGCACCACCTTGCGCCAGTCGTCGGCCCAGCCGATCGCGCCGAAGCCGAAGGTGACGATCATGACGATCCAGACGAAGCGGTTGCTCCAGTCGAACCACAGCAGCGTCGAGGTGCCGATGGCGATCAGGATGAGCACGCCGCCCATCGTCGGCGTTCCGCTCTTGCTGAAATGTGATTCCATGCCGTAGCCGCGGATCGGCTGGCCGATCTTCAGTTCGGTCAGGCGACGGATGACCCAGGGCCCGAACGCCAGGCCGATGAGCAGCGCAGTCATCGCCGCCATCACCGCGCGAAAGGTCAGGTACTGGAACACGCGCATCCAGCCGAAGGGGTCGGGGTAGGCGTCGGCGAGCCACTGGCTCAGGCTAAGCAGCATCGCGCGCCCCTTCGGGTCGATCCGGCTCTGCCGGGCGATCCGACCCCCCTGGGGGGATGCGGCCCGGCCGCTCGGGGGCACCGTTCACCAGGGCCTGCACCACGCGCTCCATGCGCATGAAGCGCGAACCTTTGACCAACGCCGAAGCGGCCGCCGGCGCCTCGCCCAGCGCCGCCAGCAGCGCGCCGACGTCGCCGAAGTGGCGCGCAGTGACGCCGAAAGCGGCCGCCGCATCGGCACACAGCGCGCCCACCGTCCAGAACTGCTCGATGCCGCACTCGCGCGCGTAGGCACCGACCTCGGCATGGTAGGCCGGG
>JAHECC010000245.1 GCA_024641965.1 Rubrivivax sp. | reverse complement strand
CCTCGCCGCCACTTAGTTTGTCGTTCGAGTCGTCGTATCCGGTCAGGACATCGTCGCCGTTGCCGCCGCTTTGGTTGGTGTCGAATGCCATGTCAATAGCTCCAGAAGAAGATTTCCAAGAAGATTTGGCCGCCTCGCGGCGCGCCGCCTAAAACTCAAACCCTCAATCCAGCGCCGCCAGCCGCGAATCCAGGAATCGCGCGCCGACGCGGTGCCGAGGTGTTCCTCTTTCCAGCCGCACCACCTCGGCGCGCGCCTGGAAGGCCAGTTGGCCCCAGTCGGTATCGAGCTCGATCTCCAGATCGACCACCTCACCCAGCCGGGTGTCGCGGTCGGTCTCGAAATGCAAGCCGCTGCTGCTGACGTTGCGCGTTACCGCCCGTTCGCCGCTGGGCAGGCGCACGGCCAGCTCGACGGTTTCGCGGGGTTCGGTGCGGCGTTCCTTCAACATGGCGCTCAGTGTGCTCAGTGGCGCCGCGCCGCGCATGGGTGGAGCCTCTCGATCCGCTGGGAGCAGGTCCTACGAAAAGCGGGGGGTTTCCATGACATTTGTCATGGGAGGTCACGCAGCGGCGCTCCGGGGCCGCTCCGCGCGGTCGATACGTGTCTGGGGCATTTCGAACCCCGCGCCGCCCACCGAGGCCTTCCATGTCATCGCCGAACACCGCCGCCCGATCGATCCGTGTCCTGGTCCTGGCCGAGCCGCTGGTCGCCTGGGGGCTCGAGCGCTTGGTGCAGACTGCCCATCCGCGCATGGAAGTCGCCGGCAGCTGCCACCAGCTGGCGGACGGCGTCGCGCAACTGCAGCGGCAGCCTGCGGACGTCGCACTGGTCGATCTCGACGGCGACGTCGGCATCGAGGGCGTGAGCGAACTCTTTGCCGCGAGCCGTACGCGAATCCTGGCCATCAGTGGCAAGCGCGACATCGCGCTCTACGACGGCGCCGTCCTTGCCGGGGCGCGCGGCGTGCTGCACAAGAGCGAATCGCCAGCGCTGCTGCTGAAGGCGATCGACAAGGTGCACGACGGCGAGCTGTGGGTTGACCGGACCGCGACCAGCCGCATCTTCATGGAACTGGCGCGCCAGAAGGCGGCGAAGGACCGGCACCCGGAACACCACAAGATCGTGACTTTGACCCGCCGCGAACGGCAATCGATCGCCGCCGTCGCCGGTGACGCGAGCGCGCCGACGAAAGCGATCGCCGCGCGCCTGCATATCAGCGAGCACACGCTGCGCAACCATCTGACCTCGATCTACAGCAAGCTCGGCGTGGCCAATCGTCTGGCGCTATACGCCTACGCCCATCAGCACAGCTTGACCGAGCCCGCCTGAACCTGCGCGCTCTGTCGCACGTCGGTACGAGCTGCCAACGGCTCCGGCGTCACTTCGGCGGCAGGCTGCGCAGGTAGGCCACCAGCGCGTCCTGGTCGGCCGCCGTGATGTTCGCGTAGTAGGGCACACCCATCGGTGGCTTGAGCTTGCTGCCGTCGGGGCGCACGCCTGTGGTGATGACGGTCTTGATCTGCGCGTCGGTGTAGCCCTTCAGCCCGGTCGGCGTGATGTTCGTTGCGACGCTGACGCCCCAGGGGCCGTGAAAGACCATCCCGCCGGCGCCGAGCTGGGTCGCGAACTGGGGCATGCCGGTGGCGTCCGGCGTGGTGTGGCATTCGACGCAGTGGCCCAGGGGTCCGGCCAGGTAGCGCCCGTAGGCCACCTTGTCCTTGCGCGGTATGTCGGCCACCGTGCCCACGGGTGGCCCGTAGTTCGGCGGCAGCGGGATGCGGTAGACCGACTTCGGTGCCTTGTTGTCCACCGGCTTGACGCTGCGCAGGTAGGCGACGATGGCCTTGACGTCGTTGTCCGACATGCCGCGGTACAGGCCGATCGGCATCGGCGGGCCGATGATCGAGCCGTCGGGACGCTTGCCTTCACGGATCGCGGCGATGATCTGCGCGTCGCTCCAGTTGCCGATGCCGCTGCCCTTGTGCGGCGTGATGTTCGGCGAATAAACGGTGAACTCCTTCCTGTCTTCGATCAGCTGGCCGCCGGCCAGCTCCATGCCCGGCAGCGGGCCATCCGGGCCCTGCGGCGTGTGGCAGTTGCCGCAGGCGACGATCGAACGCATCAGGTAGCGCCCGCGTTCGAGCGGTGTTTGCGCGACGGCCAGCCCGCCGCACAGCGACAGCAGCCCTGCGGCGCCCAGCAAACGGATTGCGCGATCGAGGGTGCAGCGGGCGGTTGATGAAATTCTGTTCATGGCATTGCCTTCTTGTTGTTGGGCAGCCTGGGCGATCTGGCCTGGCAGCCCCGGGAGACGCGCGCCAAAGTATGTGCCCGCGAAAGCCATCGGTCATGGGGGTTTACGCAGGCCCACGCGGTGCTCTCCGATACCGGATCGATAATGGCCCGCAAGGCCGGCGCCGCGCAGGGCACTGCGCAGCGCCGGCCACCGCAGCATGCAAGGCAGCCCCATCTCCTCGAACGACAACGACGACGCCGTCTGGCAGCAAGCCCCCTGTGCGGCGCTGCATGTTTGGCGTGACAACGACGGTGCATGCTGGCGCCTGAACGCGGCCGCGGTGGATTGGTCGTCGCGGGTCGGCTTGCACGAGGCCGACTGGCAAGCACTGGCCGACGCGCTGCTGCGCGCCGGGACGCCACCGCACAACGCTCGACACTTGGCCGGCGCCTTCTGGCTGCAATGTCAAAGCGTGCCGCTGGGCGCCGGTTGGTTGGTCTGGCTGACGCCGCAGGCCCAGGCACAGGTGCCGATGTCGGCCGGCTGGCGTGATGCGGCGGAAAAGCTGGCGCTGATGCAAGGCTTCGATCGCATGGGCTTCTTCGAGCGCGACGTGCACGGCGAACACGACTGGTGGGACCCGCACATGTTTCGCCTGCTGGGCCTGCCGCCGGCGCCGAAGCCGCCACCTTTCGCGCAGGCGGTGCGGTACGTGCACCCCGAAGACCGCGAGCGCCTGGCGGCGCACCATCGGCACGCGATGCGGCATGCCGGGCGACACGAGATCCGCTACCGTCTGCTGCTGGCCGATGGCCGGCAGCGCGACGTGCATGCGTTGACCGACGTTCGCACCGGCGCCGATGGACAGGCGTTGACGCTGCTGGGGGTGCTCATCGACGACACCGAAGGCGCAGATCGTGTGCGTGCGCAGCAGGCCGTCAGTGCACAGCTGGCGCGGGCGCTGGACCTGGCCATGATCTCGGTTTGGCGCATCGACCTGCAGCGTCGGCGCATCCACTACAACGACGCGGGGTACCGGCTCGCCGGCGTCGAGCCGACGGCCGAAGGCGTCGATCTGGACGTGATTCGTGCGCAAGCCCATCCTGACGATGTGCCGGCCATGCTGCAGGCCGCCGAGCAGGCCATGGCGGGCGACGGCGTGGTGGACGCCGAGACGCGCTACCGCGACCGCGACGGCAGCTACCGCCACGTGCTGACGCGGCGCGTGGCTGAACGCGATGCGCAGGGGCGGGTGGTCGCGCTGTCGGGGGTGTCGCTGGACCAGACGGCGCAGATCGCCGAACGCGAGCGTTCGCAGGCGCTGGCGCGGCGCATCCAGACCGTGGCCGACGCCGCCGGGGTGGGCATCTGGTCGATCGAGAACGCCGGCGAGGGTGCGGCCGAGCGCGTGCAATGGAACGCGCAGATGTTCAGCATGTACGGCCTGGACCCGGACCAGCCGGCGCCGCCGGTGAAGGAGTGGATGGGCACGCGCGTGCACGAGGACGATCGCAAGCGCGTGGCCAACGAGCGACGGCGTGCGCGCCAGGCGGGGCGCGCCGGATTCGAGACCGAGTTCCGCATCCTGCGCCGCGACGGCACGCAGCGCTGGGTGGTGTGCCGCAGTCACCGCGAGACGCGCAACGGCCATACCTTGCTGCACGGCATCCACATCGACGTGACGCGCCAGCGCGAGCTCGACCGCGAGCTGCGCCTGCACGAGCAGCGTCTGCAGCTGGCCACGCGATTTGCCGGTGTCGGCAGCTGGGAGCGCGACCTGGCCAGCGGCCAGCTGATCTGGGACGAGCAGATGTACCGGCTGCGCGGGCTCGGACCGGACGACCCGCGAGTGCCGGTGGAGATCGAGCAGCAGACCATGGCACCCGAGGCCTATGCGCAGCGCCTGGCGCGGCTGCACCGCCACATCGAGGACCAGGAGCCCTTCGAGTTCGAGTTCGAGGTGCGTTGGCCCGACGGTTCGGTGCGCTGGCTGGCCAGCACGGGTCGTGCCCTGCGCGACGAGGGGGTGACCACCACGCGCATGCTCGGCCTCAACTGGGACATCACCGGACGCAAGCGCGCCGAGGCCGCGCAGCTCGAGATGGAGGCCGCGGAGCGTGCCAACCGCGCCAAGTCGGAGTTCCTGGCGCGCATGAGCCACGAGCTGCGCACGCCACTGAACGCGATTCTCGGTTTCGCCCAGCTGATGGAGCAGGATGGCGCGGGCCGGCTCGACGCCGGTCAGTGCGAGCGCCTGGCGCGCATCCGCTCTGCCGGTGCGCACCTGCTGTCGCTGATCGAGGATGTGCTCGACCTGGCGGCGGTCGAGGCCGGTGCGATGCAGGCGGACCTGCAACCCACGTCGCTGGACGAGATGGTGCAGGAGGTGCGCGAATGGGTCGCGCCCATGGCCGCCGCGCACCAGGTGAACCTGCACATGCAGCCCAGCGGCGCGACGATGCTGGCCGAGCGGCGCCGGCTGCGCCAGATCGTCACCAACCTGGTGACCAACGCGCTGAAGTACAACCACCCGGGCGGCTGGGTGCGGCTGAGTGCGAGTCGCATCGAGGTCGACGGCCGGGACGGCTGGGAACTGAGCGTGCGCGACAACGGCCGCGGCATGAGCGACGAACAGCAGGCGCACCTGTTCGAGCCCTTCAATCGGCTGGGCGCGGAACGTGAGGGCATCGAGGGCCGTGGCATCGGCCTGTCGACGGTGCAGCAACTGGTGCGGTTGATGGGCGGGCGCCTGCAGGTCGATAGCCAACCCGAGCAAGGCAGCGATTTCCGCGTCTGGCTGCCGGCCGCAGAGGCCGCCGGTGCACGCGCGCCGACGCGCCCGCTGCGCTTGCTGTACTTGGACGACAACCCGGTCAACATGCTGGTGCTGCAGGAGCTGGTGGCGATGTGGCCGCATGTCGAGCTGCATTGCGCGGTGGATGGCCACGGCGGCGTGGAACTGGCGCTGCGCGAGCCGCACGATCTGGTGATCGTGGACCTGCAGTTGCCGGACATCGATGGTCATGAGGTGTTGCGCCGGCTGCGTGCCGAGGACACTCGCGCCACGCTGGTGGCGCTGTCGGCCAACGCCCTGCCCGACGAGCGTGCACGCGCGCTGGCTTCCGGTTTCGACGACTTCT
>JAHECC010000244.1 GCA_024641965.1 Rubrivivax sp. | reverse complement strand
GGGTGCCGTTTCTTCTGGTGCATGGCGTGACCGAAGCGTGGCGCATCATTTGGGGCGATGAGGCCCTGATCGCCGTCGACAAGCCCGCCGGCCTGCTGGCCGTGCCCGGGCGTGGCGACGACAAGCAGGACTGCCTGGCCATCCTGGTACAGCAGCGCTGGTCCGACGCGCGCGTGGTGCACCGGCTGGACATGGCCACCTCGGGGCTGATGTTGTTCGCGCGCGGCGCCGACATGCAACGGCGGCTGAGCCAGGCCTTCGCGGAGCGGCAGGTGGCCAAGGAATACGTGGCGACGGTCGCCGGTCGCATGCCGACTGCCAGTGGACGCATCGAACTGCCACTGTCTGCCGACTGGCCTCGGCGGCCGCGGCAGAAAGTGGATGCCGTACAGGGCAAGCCATCGCTGACCGACTGGGAACTGCTGGCCTACGACACTGTGGGTGACAGCAGCCGCCTGAGGTTGCGGCCGCTAACCGGCCGCACGCACCAATTGCGCGTGCATCTGCACGCCATTGGCCATCCGATCCTGGGAGACGCGCTGTACGCGCCGGCCGAGGTGCAGGCGCGGGCCAGCCGGTTGCTGTTGCATGCCAGCGCGCTGCGCCTTGTGCATCCGGCCAGCGGCGCCCTGCTGAAGCTGCAGTGCGACACTCCCTTCTGAATTCCTCGTTTGCATCCGAGATGACCATGAACGAAGCGCTGGTGCTTTGCACGATCGACCCCGCCGGCTACGCACTGCTCACGCTGAACCGCCCGGCGCAACTGAACGCGCTGTCACGCGCGTTGATGGCGCAGCTGGCCGACACCATCGATACGCTCGAAGCCGATCCGGCCGTGCGCGTGCTGATCCTCACCGGCGCGGGCCAGGCCTTCTGCGCGGGGCTGGACCTGAAGGAACTGGGCAGCGGCGCAGCCGCGCTGGGCGGCGGCGAGAACGGTGTGGCCCCGAACGATCCCGTCGCCGCGCTGCAGCGCTTTTCCGGCCCCGTCATCGGCGCCATCAACGGCGCGGCGGTGACCGGTGGCTTCGAGCTGGCGCTGGCCTGCGACGTGCTGCTCGCCAGCCCGTCGGCGCGATTTGCCGACACCCATGCGCGCGTGGGCGTCGCGCCGGGCTGGGGTCTGTCGCAAAAGCTCAGCCGTGCCATCGGCATCTACCGTGCGCGCGAGCTTTCCTTTACAGGCAACTGGGTCGGCGCCGAACAGGCGGCGGCCTGGGGATTGATCAACCGCGTGGTGCCGGCCGAAACGCTGCTCGACGCGGCGCGCGCGTTGGCGCTCGACATGTTGAGCGCCCTGCCGGAGATGTTGAAGCGCTACAAGGCGATCATCAACGACGGTTTCGCCCTGCCCTTCGGCGACGGCATGCGGCTGGAAAAGCAGCGCAGCATCGAATTCAATGCCAAGGTCGGCGCTGCAGCCATCGAATCGCGCCGCGAGGCGGTGCGCGCACGCAACCGTTCGTAGCCCTGGCGCGGGCACTCAGCGCGCGTCGTGCAGCAGCGCGGCGTAGCGCACCAGATCGACATTGCCGCCGCTGAGGATGACGCCCACGCGCTGGCCGCGCAGATCGATCGCGCCTTCCAGCAGGGCCGCTGCGGCCAGGCAGCCGGTGGGTTCGACCACCATCTTCATGCGCGCCGCGAAGAAGCGCATCGTCGCCACCAGTTGTGCGTCGCTGACGGTGTGCACGCCCTTTACCAGCGCCTGGACGATAGGGAAGGTCAGCTGCCCACAGGCCTGTGTCTGCGCGCCGTCGGCAATGGTGCGCGGGGTGTCGATGTGGACGATCTCGCCGCGCTGCAGGCTTTGCTGCACGTCGTTGCCGGCCTCGGGCTCGACGCCATGCACGGCGATGCCGGGCAGCAGGTGTTTCGCGGCCACCGCACAGCCGGCGATCAACCCACCCCCGCCCACGCACACCAGCAACGCGTCGAGCGCGCCCACCTCCTGAATCAATTCCAGCGCCGACGTGCCCTGCCCAGCTATGACATGCGGATGGTCATAGGGTGGGATCATCGTCATGCCACGCTCCGCGGCGACGCGCCGGCACAGCGCCTCGCGGTCTTGCGTGTAGCGGTCGAAGAGCAGCACCTCGCTGCGCGGCAGGCTCTGCAGGTACTGGCGCGTGGCGTCCAGCTTGCTCTGCGGTGCATCCTGCGGCATGACGATCACCGCCGGCATGTCCAGCAGCCTGGCCGACAAGGCCACGGCCTGTGCGTGGTTGCCGGAGGAGAACGCGATGGCGCCACCCTTGCGCTGGGCGGCTGTGAACTGGCTGAGCGCGTTGTAGGCACCGCGGAACTTGAAGGCGCCCATGCGCTGGAAGTTCTCGCACTTGAAGAACACCGTCGCGCCGCTCATCTCGTCGGCCTGGCGCGATCGCATCACGGGCGTGCGATGGGCCACACCGGACAGGCGCTGTGCCGCGCGCTCGATGTCGTCGAAGTCGATGGCCAGGGTCATTCGCTCAGGATAGCCGAAGCGTCCTGGAATCCGCCGGCACGAAAGGTCAGCACCAGCGTATCGCGATACGCCGGCAATGCGGCGTCCTGCGCCTGGATCGGCGTGGTCTCGTGGATGACGCGGGCATCGTCGAGCAGCAGCGCGCTCCAGGGCTCGGCCAGCGTGAAGCGCAGGCCCTGCGGGCCGCGTGCGTCGAACACTCGGGTCTCGCCCCCCTTGACGTTGTGCCGCGCGACTAGCAGCACCACCACCAGATCGACGCCGTCGCGGTGCGCGCCTTCGGGCGTGGGCCGGCCGATGCCGTCGTCACCGGTATCGATACGAAAGGGATGGGCCTCGACAAACCATCTCTGCTCACCGCGCAAATCGCTGGCGCAAGCGCCCAGCGCTGCGAGCAGGCGGGTCCAGGCGGCATCGTCCACCAGCGCCGCAGGCAACGGTTCGAACCAGCGCTCGATACCGCCGTGCAGCGCGTTGTAGTCCACCGGCTGCCAGTGTGCTCGGGGCCGCACGCGCTGCAATTGCTCGCCGTCGACGATGAAGCTGCCATGACGGCGGCGACGGTAGCGCCCGCCATCGCGCAAATGCGGGTCAGGCGGCAAGTCGTCCCAACAGACCTGCATGGCCTTTAGTTGCGCTGGCGCGACATGGCTCAGACGACACAGCGATGACGCGTCGAGAACAGCGAAACCGGCACTGCGCAACTGCGCTTGCAGGTCGGAAAGGGCCGTCAGTGGCGGTGGATTCATCCCAGTTTGCGTCATGCGGAATATTCGCGTCCGTATGGGTGCACAACTCTAGAGCTTCGTCAGCCAGAAGACACCGAGGCGCGTTAACCTTTGCATACACCGGTCCTCAGGACCTGAATCGATCCCCATGAATACTGGCTCACTGACCGAAACCGCATCGCTGCAGTTGGTCGACATCGTGCATCTGAAATGGATGCTGGCGGGTGAAGGCCTGCATGTGCATGTCGAAAAGCTGCAGTCCGATCCGGAGTACGCCTGCGCGTGCCTGCTCGCGGCCGAGCGTTCGGCCAACGCAACCTTGCGTCACGCCGCACTGAAGCTGCGCGCCCGACTGGGCCAGCTCGCCACAACGAGCTGAAGCGGCGGCACGCCGGCGTGGTTCACGGCGGCGCGTGGTCAACGCACCTTGCGCTCGAAGACGACGTCGAAGCGCTGCTTCGCCACCGCCTGATAGAAGCTGCCGACCAGGCGGTCGCTGGCACGTTCGTAGCGCAGTTCGTAGACCGATCCGTCGTAGCCTCCGGCACGCAATTCGAAGCGCAGGCGCAGCGCGTCGCCATCGCGCACGGCCACCGCCTTGGAAAACGGCAGCTGGCGCGGGTTGATGTACATCGCCTCGAGCTGACCGAAGGCGCCGACACTGCGCACCAGGATGATGTAGTTGCCGTCGGTGCGTTGCCACGCGCCGAGCAGTGCATCCACCTCGCGCGGCCTGTCGGCCGGCGCCGAGGCCACCTGGGCTGAAGCCCGGTTTGCGCCACCGAGCGCCAACGCGGGCAGCGCCATTGCAGCCCACGCCAGCAACGACCGGCGACGGCCTTCGGCGACGCGCTTGGCCGCGGTCATTCAGGCTTTGGCCTGGCGCTGGCGAGCCAGCGCGGCGCCCTGCGCCAGGGCTTCAAGCTTCTTCACCGCGAGTTCACGATTCATCGGCGCCAGGCCGCAGTTGGTGCAGGCGATCAGATGTTTCGCGGGCACGAACTGCAAAGCCAGGCCGATGGTGTCGGCCACTTCCTCGGGCGTTTCCACGGCATCGCTGGCCACGTCGATCACTCCAACCATCACGTCCTTGCCCTTCAGCAAGGCCATCAGCTGCGGCGGCACGTGCGAATGCACGCATTCCAGGCTGACCTGCTGGATCGAACTCTTCGCCAGCGCCGGCAGGATCTTCTCGTACTGGCGCCACTCGTCGCCCAGGCTCTTCTTCCAGTCGATGTTGGCGGGGATGCCGTAGCCGTAGCAGATGTGCACGGCTGTCGTGCAGGTGAGCCCCTTGGCCGCGCGCTCGAGCGCGGCGATGCCCCAGATGTTGACCTCGTCCATGAAGACGTTGAAGGCCGGCTCATCGAACTGGATGATGTCCACGCCGTCGGCCTGCAGTGCCAATGCCTCCTGGTTGAGCAGCTCGGCGAAGGCCATCGCCATTTTCGGCCGGTCGCCATAGAAGCGGTCGGCCACGGTGTCGGCAATGGTCATCGGGCCGGGCAGCGTGAACTTGACCTTCTTCTTCGTGTGCGCACGCAGGAATCGCGCCTCGGCCTGATGCACGCGGCCCTTCAGCTTCAGCGCCGACACCACCTGCGGCACCATGGCCTTGTAGCGGTCGGCGCGGATGCCCATCTCCACCTTGTGCTCGAAGTCGATGCCCTCGACCTGCTCGAGGAAGCCATGCACGAAGTGCTGCCGGCTCATCTCGCCGTCGCCGATGATGTCCAGGCCCGCGTCCTCCTGCGCCTTGATCCACAACAGCGTGGCATCGAGCTTGGCCTGCTGCAGCTCGGGTCCCTGCGCCTTCCATTGAGGCCACAGCTTTTGCGTCTCGGCCAGCCAGGCGGGTTTGGGAAGGCTGCCGGCGATGGCGGTATCAAACATGCACGTTCTCCTAGATCGGGGGCGCAGCTTAGCCGATCACCCAGCGGTCGGCCGGGCCCAGTGCCGGCGCCTGCAGCGCTGCCGCGTCGCCGAGCAGCATGGCGCGCCACCATTGCGTGCTCAACCGCGCCAGCAGCGCATGGTGCGCCGGTTCGCGCGCAACGGCCACGGCCTCGCGTTCGCCCAGGGCGCCCAGCGTGCGCGGCAGCCCACGCTGCCCGGCGAAGCTGAAATGGTCGGCTCCGTCGAGCCACAGCCCGGCCTTCGCGCCCGCGGGCAAGCCCTCGAAGACCTGCCAGCGCGTTTCGCCGCCGCGGTAGCG
>JAHECC010000243.1 GCA_024641965.1 Rubrivivax sp. | reverse complement strand
TCGGCCAGCGGCTGCATCAGCTTCACGCATTCGTCCAGCGCCGTTTCATCGCAGGCCAGGTTGGCGCGGGTCAGGCGCAGGGTCACGTACGCATACAGGTCGTGGAGGTCGCGCGCCAGCTTCCCGCCGTGGCGTAGGTCCAGCGCGGCGCGCAGACCTTCCTCGACGATTGACGCGGCGCGTGTGAGGGCCCGACCCTTGGTGGCCGCGTCGCCATTGCGCATGGCGCCTCGCGCCTGGGCGATGGATTCGAACAGTCCGTCGAACAGCAGGGCCACCAGCTGATGCGCGCTGCCGCTGCCGTCGATGCGGCTTTCCACTGCGACCTTGCGATACAGGTGGCCTGCTGCGCGCGCGGCGCCGGGGGCGAAAGGGCTGTTGGTGGTCATCACGGTGGGGCATCCGGTAGGGCAGTGGGACTGTCGTGTCCCATGCACTGCTTATCGGCTGCCGCCACGCGGGGCTTGAGCCCCCAATTCACCCGTACAAACGACGCTTTTCGGCCTCAAGACCGAAGCGCCGCGTCAGTTGCCGGTGCTGCGGTTCCATTGCGTGACTTGCTGGCTCACGTAGGCCTGCAGACTGCTCAACGCAGCCATATTGCTGTCGAGCTTGGTGTACTGCTCGCGCAGGCGCTTTTCCGTCAGGAGCAAGCGGTCTTCCATCCTTGTCGTGCGTTCCGAGATGCCGTCGATACGGCTGCGCAGGCTGGCCTGCTTGGTCGAGATCTCGCCGTCGGTGCCGAGGCTCAGGTCGGCAAACTGACGCAGCATCGTGCCGAAACCGTCGTTCGCCGTGCCCACGTCGTCGCGGGAGAAGAAGGCCTTCAGATCATCGATGCGCCCTAGCGCGCTGTCCAGCTTGGTGTCGTTGAGCTTCAGTGTGCCATCACGCTGCGGTTCCAGGCCGATGTCCGCCAGCCGCGCGAAGGCCGCGGTCGCGCCGGTGCTGCCACCAGCCAGCGTGCGCAGCTTGTAGAGCAGGCCAACGGCCGTGCGGTCGCCTTGCAATGCACCGGCGGTCTTCGCCGACTCGTTGTAGTCGGTTTGCTCTCGCATAAGCTTCACCAGGCCGTTGTAGGCGTCTGCGAAGTCGGTGATGGATTTCTTGATTACCTCGGTGGCGCGACTCACACCCAGGTCCACGGGCCCGGCCGTAAGACGCGACACACGCACTGTCAGGCCGTCCAGCACGTCGGTGAGCGTGTTGCTGGCCGAGTTGATCGATATGCCGTTGATCGTCAGCGCCGCATTCGCGGCTGCTTGTGCCTGCGTCATCTGGCTCGCACCATTCATCGGGTTGAAGGACAGCATCGACAGGCCGGCACCGTCGCCGCCGTTGCCATCGTCGTCGGCCACGCTGATGCGAAAGCCGTTCTCCTCACCGGTGTCGCGCGAACGGATGGCCAGCCGCGCGCCGCTGGCGTCGTTGACGATGGACGCGGTGATGCCGGCGCCCGCCGCGTTGATCTTGTCGCGCACCTTGTCGAGTGTGTCTTCGCCCGGTCCGATGACGATGCTGATCGAGTTGAGACCGGCATTGGGCGTGAAGTCGGGTGGGTTGGTGAACCACCGGCCTATTTCGATGGTCAGTGTGCCGGTGCCGACGACACTGCTCGGACTGGGCAGCGTGGTGCTGGTGAGCGACTGTGCCGCCGCCAGCCGTGTCACCTCGACGGCGTAGTTGCCCGGTGGCGAGTTGCCGCTGCTCACGGCGCTGACTGCAGCAGCGTCGCTCGAGGTGACGGTGGTGGGTGTCCAGGCGCCAGGATCCGTCAGCGCGCGTGCGGCATCGCGCACCGCGCCCAGGCTGGCCTGCAGTTTTCCGTAGCTGGACAACTGCGTGTCCAGCTTGCTCTTCGCTGCATCCAGCAGCTGAATGGGCTTGCGCTCCAGCGCCAGCAGCTGGGTGACGATGCTGTTTACGTCGAGCCCGCTGCCAATCCCGGCAGATGAGATTGTTCCGATATCCATGGCGCTTCCTTCTGTGCTCAACCGACGTTTCGGCCGTCAGGCGGAAAACTTGAGTCGAAAGAGCGCCGCCGCTGCCACTGTCGCGGTGGCAGGTTTCGATCGTCTGGCGGAGGGCTAGCGCTGCAGCAACTGCAGCACCTGCTGCGGCAGCGCATTCGCCTGTGCCACCATGGCGGTGCCGGCTTGCTGCAGGATCTGCGCGCGCGACAGGTTCGAGGTCTCGGCGGCGAAATCGGCATCCATGATGCGGCCGCGCGCAGCCGACTGGTTTTCCGCCGCCACCTGCAGCGTGCCGATGATGGCCTCGAACCGGTTCTGCGTCGCGCCATGCAGGGCGCGTTCGCTGTTGACGCGGGTCAGCGCAGCGTCGATGTTGGTCATAGCCGCCGCTGAGGTGGTTGCGTCGGTGATGTTGCCGCCGGTGACATTCGTGATTTCGGTCGCGGCAGCCAGGTTCGTCGTTGTTACGCTGACGGTCTCACCAGAATTCGCGCCGACTTGGTACACCAGAGCTGCGCCAGCATCGGAGCCCAGGATGGCCAGGCCATTGAACCTGGTGCCGGCGACGGTGCGGGTGACCTCGGCGCCGAGCTGCAGGAATTCAGCATTCAGGTTCGCGCGGTCGGCGGGTCCGTTGGTGGCGTTGGCCGACTGCACGGCCAATTCGCGCATGCGCTGCAGCATGTCTGCAACCTTGCCGATTGCACCTTCAGCCACCTGCGCGAGCGAGATGCCGTCGTTGGCGTTACGGATGGCAACGTTCATGCCGCGTACCTGCGTGTTCATGCGCTCGGCGATGGCCAGGCCGGCGGCGTCGTCCTTGGCGCTGTTGACGCGCAGGCCCGAAGAAAGCCGCTGCATCGAAGTCGACAACGACGTCTGCGACGTGTTCAAGTTGCGCTGCGCGTTCAGCGACTGGACGTTGGTATTGATGGTCTGGGGCATGAGGCGTCTCCGATCGGTTGCAAGCTGACCGACCCCGTGGGGTGGGCATCACAGGCGGGGCAGGAGTTGTGCCTGTATGACCGTGATTCTCGGCAAGGCGCCCTGGCCCGATGCAGCGAACAGCAATGCGAAGCCCGTCCAATTTCGGCTCCAGAAAGCAAAAGGCGGGCTCCGAAGAGCCCGCCCTTGCGCAAGGAGATCGCGCGGATCTGCCAATCAGCGCAACAGTGCCAGCACCCCTTGCGGCAGTGCATTGGCTTGCGCCACCATCGCCGTGCCCGCCTGCTGCAGGATCTGCGCCCGCGACAGGTTGGCCGTTTCCGCGGCGAAGTCGGCGTCCATGATGCGACCGCGGGCGGCTGCCTGGTTTTCCGCAGCCACCTGCAAGGTGCCGACGATGGCGTCGAAACGGTTCTGCACCGCACCGTAGAGCGCGCGCTCGCTGTTGACGGTGGTCAGGGCCAGGTCGATGTTGGTCAACGCGGTGGCCGAAGTGGCGGCGTCGGTGATGCCGCCGGCGGTGACGTTGGTGATCGTTGCCTGGGCAAGGAGGTTCTTGGTCGTGACGGCAACGGTCTCGCCCGAGTTGGCGCCGACCTGGAAGCTGAAGCCAGAGGTTGTCGCGTCGGTGCCGAGAATGGCCAGGCCGTTGAACTTGGTGGCGCCGATGGTGCGCGAAATTTCGGCCGCGAGCTGTTTGAATTCGCCGTCCAGGTTCAGTCGGTCGGCCGCGCCGTTGGTGGCATTGGCCGACTGCACGGCCAATTCGCGCATGCGTTGCAGCATCTCGCCGATCTTGCCGATCGCGCCTTCGGCCGTCTGCGCCAGCGAGATGGCGTCGTTGGCATTGCGCACGGCGACGTTCATGCCTCGCACCTGGGCGTTCATGCGCTCGGCGATGGCCAGGCCGGCGGCGTCGTCCTTGGCGCTGTTCACGCGCAGGCCGGACGACAGGCGCTGCATCGACGTGGACAGCGACATCTGCGATGTGCCGAGGTTGCGCTGCGCATTGAGCGACATCAGGTTGGTATTGATGGTCTGGGGCATGGTGAGACTCCGATGATGGTCAAGAAGAATGGTCCGAGGGGTACCAGCGAACATCCCGATGAAGGACCACCTGGGTGTCCCCACATCGCTCTGCCTGCTGCGGACAGCCTTGCATGGGCCGCCGTTGGCGCTGCCCGACACCGGAGACTTGGCCGTGCGCGCCCGTCCTATGGGCTTGCAGCGGATCCTCCGACCGGACCACGGGACCGATGTCTCGACCCGTTGGGAGGCTTATCGATCGATCAGCGCCAAAACTTTAGGCGACTTCAGCAGACCGACTTCGCATTCATTGCGTCTCGACCGCTGGCGCCTGTGCCCTGCCGCTCCGTGATCTGCGGCGCGCTATCGGTCGATCGTGCAGAAGATTGAGGCACGGATCGAAGACAGAACCAAGAAAGTCGACCAAATCCGGCGATATGCCGGGCGCAGCACCGTGCAAGATCGTGTCACGTCGGCAGATTCGCGCCCCTCGGCGAAGCGACTGCTGCTTCGCCAAGGAAACGCATGCGGAATGCCCTAGCTCACATATCTCGCAACGAGCATCGCCACCGTGAGGGCCGGATGCAGGCGCATCGGCATTGGGAGGCGGGCGTGACCGCCGGGCAGCGCGGTGCCTGGAAGGACGCCGAGGCCGCTTTCGCGCGCGCTGCCCTGACGGCGCCGCAGGACGTGCTGATGTGGCTGAATCTCGCCAACGCACGCCGCAATCGACACGACTTCGAGGGCGCTCTTGCGGCCATCTGCAAGTGCCTGCAATGCGATCCGCAGCACCAGGTGGCCCGACGGCTTGCCGTCGAGGTCCTTCGCGTGCACTTGAGCAAGGGCGGAGCGATCGCGCAGCAACTGGTCGCGCTGCCCCCTACATTGCTTGGCGACGCAGCGTTGCTGACCGCCGTCGCGCAGGAACTGCTGTCCGCGCGCCGCCCCGTTGATGCCGTCGCGGTCGTGATGACGGCCCTGACGAACTCGCCGGCCCACGTCGATGCGCATGAGATCTTGCTGTATTGCATGCGCGACATGGGCCTGAAGAACGAGGCGGCCGAGTGCGCCAGGACGGTGCTGGCGCTACGTCCGGATCATCTGGCGGTACGCATGCACCTGTTCTTCGACCAGCGTGGCGCCTGTGATTGGACCGACCTGGATGCAACTCGTGACCAATTGGTGGCCGCCGTCGAGACCGCCGACGACGATGCGGTATTGCCGCTGCCGGTCTTCTCGTTGTTGTCGGCGGAAGTCGAACCGGCGATTCAGCTCAAGGCGGCACGCATTGCCGCGCGCTGCTTTGCGCTCGGTGCCGCTGCAGGCCTGCCTGCGCCGCAGGCCGCGCAAAGGCGCAGCGGTCCACTGCGCGTCGGCTTCCTGTCCTGCGACTTTCGCGAGCACCCGGTGACCCAGTTGCTGGCCGAGACCATCGAGAAGATGGATCGGCGTCGCTGTCAAGTCCATCTCTACGCCCACGGTCCCGAGGACA
>JAHECC010000061.1 GCA_024641965.1 Rubrivivax sp. | reverse complement strand
TGGCCTTCCATGCCGAGATTGCCGCCAAACGCGACGCGCTGCCCTTCGACATCGATGGCGTGGTCTACAAGGTCAACCGCATCGATCTGCAGAAGCGCCTGGGTTTCGTCACGCGCGAACCACGCTGGGCGGTGGCGCACAAGTACCCGGCGCAGGAGCAGGTGACACGGCTCAACGCCATCGAGATCCAGGTCGGCCGCACCGGCAAGCTCACGCCGGTGGCCAAGCTGGAGCCGGTCTTCGTCGGCGGCACGACGGTGAGCAACGCCACGCTGCACAACCTGTTCGAGCTGCGCCGCAAGGGCGTGCGCATCGGCGACACGGTGATCGTGCGCCGTGCCGGCGATGTCATTCCCGAGGTCGTCGGCCGCATCGAGTCTGCGCGGCTGGCCTACGTGCCCAACTTCCGCATGCCGCACCAATGCCCGGTATGCGCCAGCGCAGTGCAGCGGGAGAAAGGCGGCATCGACCACCGCTGCACGGGTGGGCTGTTCTGCGCCGCGCAACGCAAGCAGGCGCTGTTGCACTTCGCCGGTCGGCGCGCGATGGACATCGAAGGGCTGGGCGACAGACTGGTGGATCAATTGGTCGATGGTGGACTCGTCCGCAGCTTGCCCGAGCTGTACAAGCTGGGTGTGGCCAAGCTCGTCGCGCTGGAGCGCATGGCCGACAAGAGCGCGGCGAATTTGGTGGCTGCACTGCACAAGAGCAAGCGCACCACGCTGCCGCGCTTCCTGTACGCGCTCGGCATCCGGCAGGTCGGCGAGTCCACGGCCAAGGACCTGGCGGTGCATTTCGGCAGCATCGATCGCGTGATGGATGCCACTTTGGAGCAACTGCTCGAAGTCAACGATGTGGGCCCGGTGGTGGCGCGCAGCATCCGCAGCTTTTTCGACCAACCGCACAACCGCGAAGTGATCGAGCAGTTGCGTGCCGCCGGCATCAGCTGGGACGAACATGAGGGCGTGCAGATGGCGCCCAGGCCGCTGGCCGGGTTGACCGTGGTACTGACCGGCACGCTGCCGACGCTGACGCGTGATGAGGCCAAGGATCTGCTCGAAGCGGCGGGCGCCAAGGTGGCTGGGTCGGTGTCGAAGAAGACGAGCTACGTGGTGGCCGGCGCCGAGGCCGGCAGCAAGCTCGACAAGGCGCGCGAGTTGGGCGTGTCAGTGCTCGACGAATCGGAACTGCTTCTGCTATTGCAGGGCGAAGTGCCCGCGCATAATGCCTCGTAGTCGAATTGAAGGAGGCACCATGAACCGGCCATTCAATGCGTTGGCTCTCGCGACAGCTGCGCTGTTCGCCACGCTTGGCGCGGCCCGCGCCGAATGCCTGAGCGACCTGCAGGCTGCGGCCATCGTCTCCAACTACCTGGCCAAGACACCTGCTGCCAACCCCGAGGGACTGTCCACTGCCGACGGCGAATGCTCGCGCGTCAAGGTCAACAGGTACCTGCTGCAGCAGACTGGCGGCAAGATGATCGGGTACAAGGCCGGGCTGACCAACCCAGCGGTGCAGAAGCGCTTCAACGCCTCGGCGCCGGTGTACGGCGTGCTCTACCAGCCGATGATGCTGCAGGACGGCGCCACGGTCGATGCCAAGTTCGGGGCGCGCCCCTTGTACGAGGCGGATCTGCTGGTGCGCGTGCGCGACTCATTGGTCAACCGGGCCAGGACACCCGAAGAGGTGGTGCGGCATCTCGACCAGGTGATCCCGGCGATCGAGCTGCCCGACCTGGTGGTGGCCGCACCGCCCAAGCTCAATGGCGCGGCGATCGCCGCGATCAACGTCGGCGCCCGCTATTTCGTCATGGGCACGCCGATTCCGGTGGTGCCGACCACGCCGGTCACCGACGCGCTGCGCACGATGGTCGTGGTCATCACCGGCCCCGAAGGCGAGCAGGACCGAGGCAAGGGCAGTGACGTGCTCGAACACCCACTCAACGCGGTGATCTGGCTGGCGCAGGAACTGCAGCGCCAGGGCCTGTCGCTGAAGAAGGGCGACCTGGTCAGCGTCGGCTCCTTTTCCAAACTGTTGCCACCCAAGCCAGGCACGACCATCAAGGTGCAGTACCAGGGCCTGCCCGGCGACCCGGTGGTCACGGTCAACTTCAAGTAGGTGGCGGCGATGGCGGTGCGCGCGATCCTGAAGATGGGCGACGAGCGGTTGCTGCGCGTGGCCGCACCGGTGACCGATTTCGACAGCCCCGCGCTGCTGGCGCTGGTCGAGGACATGTTCGACACGATGCGCGCGGCCAACGGCGCCGGGCTGGCCGCGCCGCAGATTGGCGAGGATCTGCAACTGGTGATCTTCGGCTTCGAGCACAACGAGCGCTATCCCGACGCGCCGCCGGTGCCGCTGACGGTGCTGTGCAACCCGTTGATCGAGCCGCTCGACGATGAGACGGTCGATGGCTGGGAAGGTTGCCTGTCGGTGCCGGGGCTGCGCGGTGTGGTGCCGCGCCATGCGCGCATCCGCTACCGTGGCTTCGATGCGCGAGGCGGGCCGATCGAACGCGAGGCCGACGGCTTCCACGCGCGCGTGGTGCAGCACGAATGCGACCACCTGATCGGCCGGCTTTACCCGACACGCATGCGCGACCTGCGCCAGCTGGGTTTCACCAGCGTGCTGTTCCCCGATCTCGACGCGGCCGAGAGCGACGACTGACGCATGGAGACGAGCATGGACACAGCGCTGGTCGACCGAGTCGCCATCCGCGAGCTGATCGAGAACTGGGCCGTCTGGCGCGATGCCGGTGATTGGGAGCGCTTCGCCACCGTCTGGCATGACGATGGCGTGATGATGGCCACCTGGTTCCAGGGCCCGGCCAGCGAGTTCATTCGCGTCACCCAGGAAGGCTGGGCAAAGGGTGTGAGCATCCTGCACTTTCTTGGCGGCAGTTCGATCGACGTGGCGGGCGAACGTGCCATCGCCCAGACCAAGATGACCATCTCGCAGCGCGGCGACGTGCACGGCGTGGCCTGCGACGTGGTGTGCACCGGGCGCTTCTACGATTTCATTGAACGCCGTAACGGGCGCTGGGGCCTGGTGCTGCGCCAGCCGATCTACGAGAAGGACCGCATCGATCCGATCGACCCGGCCGCACGCCTGGAACTCGATCAGGACAGGTTGGCGCAATTTCCCAAGGGTTACCGCCACCTGGCCTACATCCAGACGCAGATCGGCTACCAGGTCAAACTCGACATGCCGCAACTCACAGGTGCCGAGGTGGCGGCGCTTTATGCACGCGGCAAGGCCTGGCTGATCGGGGATCCGTAGGTGCGGTGCCTGCCGCGGTCGACGCACCCCGGCCCGCCTGGCACTTTGAGCAAGCGCACATTGCAAGCGCAGCGTTACACGGCGGGTGTCAGCCACACCGGGTGCTGACGCGTTGAACAGGGCAGTGCCGTGCAACGACGCGGCAAGGGAGAAATGGCTCATGCCATCGCATCGACCGATAGCCCAGGACATCCGCGACGTGCTGCGCCGCATGTTGTGCTTGTGTGCGGTGCTGCTGTGTGCGCCCGCCATGGCGCAGGACGATCCGCCGGGCCGCGTCGGCCGCATCGCCACGCTGCAGGGCGATGTCTGGGTCTACGAGGCCGAACCGGGCGAATGGGCCACGGCACTGCGCAACCGGCCCGTCACCAGCGGTGATCGCTTGTCCACTGCGCCCGGCGGCGCCGCGTCGGTGCAGATCGGTTCGACCACCTTGTACCTGGGTGCCAGCAGCGAGCTCGCGGTGCTGCAACTGGACGACGAGGCAATGCGCTTCCGACTCGAACAGGGCAGCCTGGCGCTGCGCGTGCGGTCAAGCGAAGCTGCGGCCGAGCTGATGGTGGCCAACTTCGAAGGGCGCTTCGTACCGCTGGCGGTCGGGCTGTACCGCTTCGACCGCCTCGACGAACGCAGCGAGGCCGTGGTCTGGCGCGGCGAAGTTCAGTTCGAATCGCCCGACATGGCTGTCGTGCTGCACGCCGGTCAGCGTGCGCGCTTCTGGCAGGACGGGCAACCGCTGGCCACACGCAGCATCTGGCTGACGCCGCTGGACGACGAATTCGCCCAGGCCGTGCAACGTGAGGACCAGGCCGAAGCGCGCAGCGTCGCGGCGCCCTATGTGCCGCCCGAGATGACCGGCGTGGACGACCTCGACCGTCACGGACGCTGGCAGCAGCACCCCGAGTACGGGGCGGTGTGGAGCCCGACGGTGGTGGCCGTGGGCTGGGCACCGTACCGCTTCGGCCAATGGGTCTGGCTGCGACCCTGGGGCTGGACCTGGGTCGACGATGCACCCTGGGGCTTCGCACCTTTCCACTACGGCCGTTGGTTCTGGTGGGGCGGGCGCTGGAGCTGGGCGCCGGGACCGGTGGTGCGCCGCCCGGTGTTCGCGCCGGCGCTGGTGGTCTGGACCGGCGGCCCACCGCTTGGCGTCGGGATTGGCGGCAGGCCGGTGGTCGGCTGGGTGCCGCTGGCGCCGCGCGAGGTCTATCGCCCCCCGTATCGCACCAGCCCAGGCCACCTGCAGCGCCTCAATCCGCATGCCCCACTGCTGCAGCCGCCGCCAGCGGGCTACGGAAATCGCGGCGTGCCCGGCGCGGTGACCGTGGTGCCCGCACAAGCTTTGCGGCCGCGCCAGCCGGTGGCCGCTGCGGTCCTGCGCGATGATGGCAGCACGCCGCAACGGCCTTGGCGCACTGAACAGTTCAATCACGAGCCACCGGTGCGTGAGTCGATCAACCGGCGACCTGCGGCTTCGCTTGGTGACGTGCCGCGAGCGCGCCCGATGCCCGAATCAAGCGGCGCGGTTGCGCCGCTGCCCGGTCAGGCGACCGGGCCGTTCTTCGGCCGCCCGCTTGCGCCGGCGCCGCGTCGCGTGGCGCCGACTGTGGGGACTGAGACGCCCGCGGTCGCGGGAACGGCTGGCGCGGCGGCGCCGGCCGCTGTTGAGGCCACGAGACCCGAGGCCGTGCCGCGGCGGCGGCCCGGCCCGCCGCCCGCTGCCGCGCCGATCACATCGCCGCAGGCGGCCGCAGTGCCACCACCGGCTTCGCAAGAGGTGCCTCGTCGTCCCGCGCCGCGGCCGGTCGAAGCGCCGACACCAGCCCAACAGACTGCACCGGCCGCAACGGCCGGGCCGGCCACGCCGCCCAGCCCAAGGCGCGGTGCGACGCATCCGTTCGTGCCGGCGGCGCCGACGGCCGCGAGGCCGGCTGCCACGGCGCAAGCTGCCGAAGCGGCCGATGGGGCGCGCAGCCGTGATGGCGCGCAACGCGCCGAGCAAGGCGAGCGGGGGGAACGCCGGCGTACCCCGGATTCGCGACTCAATCAACGCGAACGCTAACGGCGCTCTACGGCAGCAGAGGCTTCAGCACCGGCCAGAGGTTGTCGAGCAAAAGCGGCTGCGCCGCCGCGTTGGGGTGGATGCGGTCGCTCTGGAACAGGGCTTCGGCGTCGGTGCCATCGGCCACGCCTTTCAGCAGGAAGGGCACCAGCACCGCACCGTCGGCCTTGGCCACCTCGGCGAAGAGTGCGGCGAAATCCCGCGCGTACTTCTGACCATAGTTCGGCGGCACCTGCATGCCGGCGATGAGCACGCGCGCGCCGGCCGCCTTGGCGGCCTGGGTCATGGCCGACAGGTTCGCCTGCGTCATGCTCAGCGGCAGGCCGCGCAAGGCGTCGTTGCCGCCGAGTTCGATGATCACGATGAGCGGCTTGTGCTGCGTCAGCAGCGCCGGCAGGCGCGAGCGCCCGCCCGAGGTGGTGTCGCCGCTGATGCTGGCATTCACCACCTCGATCGCGATCTTGTCGCGCTGCAAGCGCTGCTGCAGCAGTGCCACCCAGCCGCTGCCGCGCTCCAGGCCGTACTCGGCCGACAGGCTGTCGCCGACCACCAGCAGCGGGCCACGCGCGGCCGCCGATACACGCACGCCGACGGCGGCCAGGCCGAGCAGGCTAAAGTGCCGCAGCAGCACACGCCGCGTGAGCGCACAACCAAGCATCCGCATGTCCGAACCGATCGTTGTTGTCCAACACATCACCAAGCAGGTGGCCGACGCCACCGGCACGCTGACCATTCTCCACGACATCAATTTTGAACTGCCCGCGCGCGAGTCGGTGGCCATCGTCGGCGCCTCGGGCTCGGGCAAGAGCACCTTGCTGTCGATCATCGCCGGGCTGGATCGGCCAACCGGCGGCCAGGTGCATCTGGCCGGCACGGCGCTGTTCGATCTGGACGAGGATGCGCGTGCTGCCGTGCGCTCGCGCAAGGTCGGCTTCGTGTTCCAGAGTTTCCAGTTGCTGGCCAACCTGAATGCGCTGGAAAACGTCATGCTGCCGCTGGAACTGCTGGGGCGGCGCGATGCGCGTGCCAGCGCCGTCGAGATGCTCGGCCGCGTCGGGCTGGCCAGCCGGCTCGGGCACTACCCGAAGGTGCTGTCGGGCGGCGAGCAGCAGCGAGTGGCATTGGCCCGTGCCTTCGTCGTGCGACCGGCCGTGCTGCTGGCCGATGAACCCACCGGCAGCCTGGACTTCGCCACCGGCGCCAAGATCATGGAACTGATGTTCGAGATGAACCGCGAGGCCGGCACGACGCTGGTGCTGGTGACGCACGACCCCGGCATCGCCGAGCGATGCCAGCGTCAGCTGTGCATCGAGGCCGGTCGCCTCGTGCACGACCGCTGACGCTTTACTGCTGCGCGAACTTGTAGTCGGTCTTCGCCGCGTTGCGCAGGCTTTCCTGGTAGCTCTGCAGCTTGATCTGCTCGAGCCGCTGCACGATCTGCGGCTTGACCTCCTCGAAGGCCGGGAACTGCGCTTCGCGCGTGTCCTCGAGCAGGATGATGTGGTAGCCGAACTGGGTCTTCACCGGCACCTCGGTCATCTCGCCCTTCTTCAGCTTGCTCATCGCCTGGCCGAACTCGGGCACATAGGAATCGGCCTTGGCGAAGTCGAGGTCGCCCCCGTTGGCACCGGAGCCCGGATCCTTGGAATGTTTCTTCGCCAGTTCGTCGAACTTGGCGCCGGCCTTGATCTGCGCGATCAGCGCCTTGGCCTCGTCTTCCTTCTCGACCAGGATGTGCCGCGCCCGGTATTCGGTGCCGACGACCTGCGCCTTGAACTTGTCGTACTCGGCCTTGGCCTCGGCGTCCGTCACCGGGTTCTTCTTGCTGAACTGGTCGAAGAGTTCGCGGATCAGGATGCTCTGCCGCGCCAGTTCCATCTGCGCACGATAGTCGGCCGAGGTGGCGATGCCCTTCTTCTCGGCCTCCTGCGCGAAGATCTCGCGCAGCACCACCTGGTCCTTGGCCTGGGCCTGCATTTCCGGGCCGACCTTCTGGCCGGCACGCTCCGCCTGGTGCAGCAGATTGTCCACGCGCGACTGGGGTACGGCCTTGCCGTTGACGATGGCGATGTTCTGCGCCAGCGCGGCCAACGGCATCAGCAGCGCCGCCGAGGCGGCAAGGCATGCGGCGCGCACGGCGTGGGGTTTCGACTTCATGTCTGGTGGCACTTTCAGGTGAGGTGGCCGTCGCCGGTCGTGGTCACGGCGTGCCAGGGGAGCGGATCGTGGCCCGCGGTCAGGAAAGCTCGGATGCAGTGTGTCTCAAGGCTCGTCCGGGGCGTGTGCCTCGATGGCCAATGCGTGGATGCCGGCGGGCATCAACAAGCGCACGGCATCATACACGAGGCGGTGTCGCGCCACGCGGTTGCGGCCGCTGAATTCGGCGCTGGTGATGCGCACGTGGAAGTGACGGCCTTCGCGCGCGCCGGCATGGCCGGCGTGCAGGTGGCTGTCGTCGCGCACCACCAGCAGCGAGGGTCGCAGCGCGTCGCGCAAGGCCGTCTCGATGGCGCTGGCCTCGACGAAGCCGCTCATGCCGAATCTGCCGGCGACTTGGCCTTGCTGTCCGGCTCGTCCTTCATGTGGCGGCTGAGGTACAGCCCCTGCGCCAGCGTGAACAGCAGCATCAGCCCGATGCCGCCGAAGAGCTTGAAGTTGACCCAGGTAGCGGTGCTGAAGGTGTAGGCCACCCACAGGTTGAGCAGGCCCATCAAGGCGAAGAAAGCCACCCAGGCGAAGTTCAGGCGGTGCCACACCATTTCGGGCAACTGCATCTGCTCGCCGAGCAGCATGCGCAGCAGGTTCTTGCCGAACAGCAGCGGGCTGAGCCAGAAGGACAGGCCCATCACCCAGTACAGCACGCTGGGTTTCCACTTGATGAAGGTGTCGCTGTGGAAGTAGATCGTGGCGCCGCCCAGCAGCACCACCAGCACCAGGCTGACCCAAAGCATGGTGTCGACCTTGCGCCCGCGCAGCTTCAGCCAGGCTACCTGGGCGAGGGTCGCGAAGATGACCACCACGGTGGCCAGCAGCACGGGCGCCTCGTTCTCGCCGACGACGCCGCCCGAGACCAGAAAGCCCAGCTGGTCGGTGGCGAACGACGCGGCCCATTCCTTGTGCGCCTCGGCGTACTTGAAGGCGCCGAAGAACAGAATGATCGGAAGGAAGTCGAAAAGTATTTTCATGCGCTCGGCTGTCGACGCCCTGTGCAGCCCGGAAGGCGGGCGGATCAGTCCGGCGCGAAGTTTATCGCGGCCGAGTTGATGCAGAAGCGCTCGCCGCTGGGTTCGGGGCCATCATCGAACACATGTCCGAGATGGGTGCCACATTTGTTGCACCGCACCTCTATGCGCAGCATGCCGAGGCTGGCGTCGCGCACGCGCTCGACCACTTCGGCATTCATCGGCTCGGCATAGCTGGGCCAGCCGCAGCCGGCGTCGAACTTGCTGTCGGAGCGGAACAGCGGCGTGCCGCAGCCGATGCAGTCGTAGCGCCCGCGCTCGAAATGGTCCCAGTACTTGCCGCTGAAGGGGCGCTCGGTGGCGGCGTGGCGCGCCACCTGGTACTGCATCGGGTCGAGTTGCTCGCGCCACTCGGCATCGCTCTTGCGCACCGGGTAGCTCGGATCGTCGATGGCCTTGGTCTTCATGAGGAGCGGGACACTTCCAGGTGTTGCGCCCAGTCGGGCGGTAAGCCGGCATCGGCCTCGTGTTCGATGCTGCTGATCATAGGGCAGCTGCAGCACGCGATGCAGGCGCCGCACTTCGTCGAAGTCGCCATCGCGCGCCACGGATGGCGTGTTCTGCCAGTTGGTTGCGCAACACGTGATTGACCCGCCGCATGGCGGCGGCGCGGCCGACATCGTCGCTGCGCTCGGCGCGCGTGAGCACGGCCGCGGTCTCCATCCTCCCGCGGCGCACCGGCAATGCCGAGCCTGTCATGCACAAGGCGCGGGTGGTGGGAATGCCCAGCGCATGAATCGCCTCGGAGCACAGGCATTCGCGGATCGTCGAGCGCAGCACCGCGCGCCCGTCGCCCATACGAGAGTAGGGCGTGAGGCCGCTACCCTTGAGCTGCAGTTCAACGGGCCGTCGGGTGTGTCCAACTCGCCCAGCCAGAGCGCCCGGCCGTCGCCCAACAGGCCGGCCCAGACGCCGAACTGGTGGCCGCTGTAGACGCTGGCCAGCGGCTGCATGCCCGGCCAAAGGGCGTTGCCACTGAAGACCTGCAGGGCTTGCCAATCCACGCGCTGCTACCAGTCGGCCGGCAGGCCGAGGCGCTGGGCGCAGTCGTCGCTGCGCGCCACCCAGTGTGGGGCGCGCAGCGGCTGGCTCGGCAGCGCGGTGTAGAACGCCGGGCCGAGTTGCCGGAAGCGGTTCGACCACGCCAATGCGGCCGGGTCGGTGGGCGGGTGCGGCGGTGCTAGCATGAGTGCAGCCAAGCCAGCAGGGCCGACCCCGGCAGTCGAGGGGCCTCGTTGAGTTCGGCGCGTCACCTGCGCGACAGCCGTTGCGGGAAGTCCCTCAACGGGACGTTGGTGACGATGGGATAAGGTTATGGATCTCGAAAATTCGATGAGGACGAATCCAATGAAACTGGTGACAAAGCTTTGTGGTCTTCCGATTGCCATGGCACTGAGCGTGTCCGGCGCCGCGGTGCATGCCGAAACCGTGAAGATCGCCTTCATGGACCCGTTGTCCGGGCCCTTCGCCAACGTCGGCCAGAACCAGCTGAAGAGCTGGCAGTTCATGGCCGACTACTTCAACAAGAAGGACCCGAAGGGACCGCAGTTCGAGATCGTGTCCTTCGACAACAAGGGTTCGCCTCAGGAAAGCCTGAACACGCTGAAGGCGGCCATCGACCAGGGTATCCGCTACGTCACGCAGGGCAACGGCTCGGGCGCCGCGGCTGCCATTTCGGATGCGGTGCAGAAGAACAATGACCGCAACCCGGGCAAGGAGGTGGTGTACCTGAACTACGCCGCCGTCGACCCGGCGCTGACCAACGAGAAGTGCAGCTACTGGCACTTCCGCCTCGACGCCGACACGACCATGAAGATGGAAGCGCTGACCAGCTTCATGAAGGACCAGCCGGAGATCAAGAAGGTCTACGTCATCGGCCAGAACTACTCGCACGGCCAGCAGGTCGAGAAGTACTTCAAGGAAGGCATCGCGCGCAAGCGCCCCGACGTCCAGATCGTCGGCACCGACCTGCACCCGATCGCCCAGGTCAAGGACTTCGCGCCCTATGTCGCCAAGATCAAGGCCAGCGGCGCCGACAGTGTCGTCACCGGCAACTGGGGCACCGACCTGACGCTGCTCATCAAGGCCGCCAACGAGGCCGGGCTGACCGCCAACTTCTACACCTACTACGCGGGTGTCAGCGGCACGCCGACGGCGCTGGCCTCGGGCACGACCGGTAAGGTGCGGGTGGTGGCCTATGCCCACAGCAACTTGCCGGGCGTCACGAAACAGATCCAGGACGACTTCAAGAAGCAGTTCAACGACGACTGGTACACCGCCGCCACCTACAACGGGCTGGCGATGCTGAGCGCTGCGTTCAAGAAGGCCGGCAGCACCGACCCGGTGAAAGTCGCTGCGGTTCTGGGCGGCCTGAGGTTCGACGGCTTCAACGGTGAAGATGAGATGCGCAAGACCGACCACCAGTTGCAGCAGCCGTTGTACATCAGCGAGTGGGTCAAGGCCGACGCCAAGCACCCCTACAGCGTCGAGAACACTGGCTACAACTTCCGCGAAGTCAAGGCCATCCCCGCCTACGTGGCCAGCACGCCCACGTCGTGCCAGATGAAGAAGCCGTGACAGGGCCCCTAGCCCCAGGCTGACCTGCCTGCTGCGCGGCGCCGCTTCTTGCGGCGCCGCCATTTCTTCTGCTGTTGCCCAATGCCGCGATGGACACGCCCTTCCTGCTGATTTCATTGCTCAATGGCCTGTCGGTCGGCTTGCTGCTGTTCATGCTGGCCTCCGGCCTGACGCTGATCTTCAGCATGATGGGCGTGCTGAACTTCGCGCATGCCAGCTTCTACATGGTCGGCGCTTATGTGGCCTACTCGATCACCCAGGTGGTCGGCTTCTGGATTGCACTGCTTTGCGCGCCGTTGGTCGTCGGCTTTCTTGGCGCCATGTTCGAGCGCCATGCATTGCGCCGGGTGCACAAGTTCGGCCATGTGCCCGAGCTGCTGATCACCTTCGGGCTGAGCTACATCATTCTCGAACTGGTGCAACTGATCTGGGGTCGGCAGGCGGTGGATTTCACGCCGCCACCGTCACTGGCGGGCTCGCTGTTCACCATCGTCGATGCACCCACCGCGCTGTCCTTCGCCTGGGGTGAGAAGCCCGAAGGCTGCGGCAGCGGCGGCGTGGCCTGCACCACATTCCCGGCCTTCCGAGCCTTCGGCATGGGCGTGGCGGTACTGATGCTGATCTCGCTGTGGCTGGTGCTGACACGCACCCGCATCGGCCTGGTGATCCAGGCATCGCTGACCCACTCCGACGCGGTCGAGGCGCTCGGCCACAACGTGCCGCGCGTGTTCATGCTGGTCTTCGGTGGCGGCACCGCACTGGCGGCGCTGGCCGGCGTGATCGGCGGCGCGATGCGTGTCACCGAACCGGCCATGGCGCTGACCGTGGGCGCAGTGGTGTTCGCGGTGATCGTCATCGGTGGCATGGGTTCGCTGGCCGGCGCTTTTGTCGCCTCGGTCGGGTTGGGCATCATCGAAAGCTTCGCCGTCAGCAGCGACCATTCGATTGCCGATGGCCTGACGTCGCTGGGCATGATGGTCACGCCCGAGACCTTCGGCTTCGCGCTGTGGAGCGTCAAGCTCAGCCAGATCGCCGCGATCCTGCCGTACCTGCTGCTGGTATTGATCCTGATCTTCCGGCCCAAGGGCCTGTTCGGTAGCCGGGAGGGCTGATGTCGGCGACCAAGACCTTCAACCGCGGCCGATGGCTGGTCTGGGGTGGCTACGCACTGCTGATGCTGGTGGCGCCGCTGGTCTTCACCAGCAGCCTGTCGACGACCATGCTGTCCCAGATGGGCATCGCCATCATCGCCTGTCTGGCCTTCAACATGCTGCTCGGCCAGGGCGGCATGCTCAGCTTCGGCCATGCGGTCTATTCGGGCCTGGGTTCGTTCATCGCCATCCATGCGCTGAATCGCGTGTCGGACGGTACGCTGGCGTTGCCGGTCAGCCTGATTCCGCTGGTCGGTGGCCTGGGCGGCTTGTTTTTCGCCGCGCTGCTCGGCTATGTCAGCACCAAGAAAGCCGGTACACCGTTCGCGATGATCACGCTGGGTGTGGGCGAACTCGTCGCGGCGATGTCGCTGATGTTCCCCGGCTTCTTCGGCGGCGAGGGCGGCATCACCGGCAACCGTGTCGCCGGCCAGCCCTTCTTCGGCATCACCTTCGGGCCGCAGTCGCAGCTGTACTACCTGATCGTGATCTACACCTTCATCTGCACGGCAGCGATGTTCGCCTTCACGCGCACGCCGCTGGGACGCATGCTGAATGCCTGCCGCGACAACCCCGAGCGTGTCGAATTCGTCGGCTACAACACCCGTTACGTGCGCTACTTCGCGTTCATGGCTTCGGGCTTCTTCATGGGCATTGCCGGCGGGCTGGCGACGCTGAACTTCGAGATCGTCACCTCCGAGGTCGTTGGCGCAATCCGCTCGGGCGGCTACCTGCTGTTCACCTTCCTCGGCGGCGCGACCTTCTTCTTCGGGCCCATCATCGGCGCCGTGCTGCTGGTGCTCGCCCTGGTGCTGCTGTCGGAGCTGACCCAGGCCTGGCTGCTGTATCTTGGCCTGGTGTTCACCTTCATGGTGATGTTCGCGCCTGGCGGCATCGCCAGCCTGATCATGATGAACCTGCGCGTCTCTGCCTTCGGCAAGCTGCGCCAGTTCGGCTTGCCCTACCTGCTGCTGTTCGGCACCGCGTTGGTGGCGCTGGTGGGCGCCAGCGCGATGATCGAGATGGTCTATCACCTGCAACTGAACGAGGCCCTCGGGCCGCAGATGAAATTCATGGGCTTCGAGCTGAATGCCAAGGGCTGGGGCAGCTGGGTCGGGGCCGGCGTGGTGATGGTCATCGGCGTGTTGCTCTTCGAGATGGCGCGTCGCCGTTTCGTACCGCTATGGGGTCGCGTCCAGGAAGAGATCGAAACCGAGATCAAACGGCGCGAGGCGAGAACATGAGTGCATCGTCCTACGCGATCGAATTGCGCGACCTGCGCAAGAGCTTCGGCCGCACCGAGATCATCCGTGGCGCCAGCCTGGCGGTGAAGCCGGGCGAACGCGTGGCCGTGATTGGCCCGAACGGCGCCGGCAAGAGCACGTTGTTCAACCTGATGAGCGGGCGCTTCGCCAGCACCAGCGGTCAGGTCCTGCTGCACGGAAAGCGCATCGACGGGTTGACGCCCTACGAAATCAACCGGATGGGTTTGTCGCGCAGCTTCCAGGTGAGCAATCTGTTCACGCGGCTGTCGGTGTTCGAGAACATCCGTTGCAGCGTGCTGTGGAGCATGGGCTACAAGTACAGCTTCTGGAAATTCCTGGCCGGCCTCGACGATGCCAACCAGCGCACCGAGGAAGTGCTGGAAATGATCAAGCTCGACAAGCGGCGCGACGTGCAGGCCATGAACCTGACCTACGCCGAACAGCGCGCGCTGGAGATCGGCATCACCATCGCCGGCGGCGCCAGCGTGATCCTGCTCGACGAGCCCACGGCCGGAATGAGCAAGAGCGAGACCTCGAACTTCGTGGACTTGATCCGCGAGATCACGGTGGGCAAGACACTGCTGACGGTGGAGCACGACATGGGCGTGGTCTTCGGGTTGGCCGACAAGATCGCCGTGCTGGTCTACGGCGAAATCATCGCTTTCGACGAACCCGAAGCGGTACGTGCCAGCGCAAAGGTGCAGGAGGCCTACCTGGGGTCGGCGCATGCCGAGTCGCCGGCGCCGGTGGGAGGCTGACATGCTCAAGCTCGACAACGTCCATGCTTTCTACGGCAAGAGCCATGTGCTGCATGGCGTGAACTTCGAGGTGCAACCCGGCGAGATCGTGGCCCTGCTCGGGCGCAACGGTTCGGGACGTTCGACCGCCGTCAAGACCATCATGGGTCTGGTCGAAGGCACCGGTACGGTCACCTGGAACGGCGCGCCTATCCTGGGCAAGAAGGCCTTCGAGATCGCCCACACCAGCATCGGCTACGTGCCGGAAAACCGCGACATCTTCCCCACGCTGACGGTGCATCAGAACCTGTTGCTGGGCTGCAAGGGCAGCGCGCCCAAGGGCCGCTGGTCCTTCGACGACATGTACGGTCTGTTCCCGCGCCTGAAGGAACGCCAGCACAACCATGCCGGCGTACTGTCGGGCGGCGAGCAGCAGATGCTGACGCTGTGCCGCACGATGATGGGCGATCCCGATCTGGTGATGATCGACGAACCGACCGAGGGCCTGGCGCCGAAGATCGTCGAACAAGTGGCCGAGTTCCTGCGTGAACTGAAGCGCCGCAACATCTCGGTGCTACTGGTCGAGCAGAAGCTGACGATCGCGCTCGAGGTGGCCCAGCGCTGCCTGGTCATGGGGCGCGGCCAGATCGTGTTCGAGGGCACGCCCGATGAACTGCGCTCCCAGGCCGACGTGCGCAAGGAGTGGCTCGAGGTGTAGCCTTGGGCTGCGGTGCGTCGCGGCAACAGCCGTCGACGCCGCCGATGTCGCTGTCGTTACAGCCGTCGATGCGCATGCGTGCCTAGAATCGCACGAGCGTTCGTTTTTTCGCTCACCGAAGGGGAAGCCATGTCAGCCAGCTACGAAGTCCGCGGCAGCGTTGCCGTCGTCACCATGAACAACCCGCCGGTCAACGGACTGGGCTATGACACGCGCCGCGCCATCGCCGACGGCATCGACAAGGCGAATGCCGATGCGGCGGTCAAGGCCATCGTCATCACCGGCACCGGCAAGGCCTTCTCGGGCGGTGCCGACATCCGCGAGTTCGGCTCGCCCAAGGCGCTGGCCGAGCCGAACCTGCTGAGCCTGATCAAGCAATTGGAGGGCAGTGCCAAGCCGATCGTCGCGGCGATGCACAGCGTGGTCATGGGCGGTGGGCTGGAACTGGCGCTGGGTTGCCACTACCGCGTGGTCCTGCCCGGCACGCAGGTGGCGCTGCCCGAAGTCAAGCTTGGACTGGTGCCCGGTGCCGGCGGCACGCAGCGCCTGCCGCGCGCGATCGGGGTAGAGACCGCGCTGAACATGATCGTCAGCGGCGAGCCGGTGAAAAGCGAGTTGCTCGCCGCGATTCCCGGCCAGAAGCTGTTCGACAAGGTGGTCGAGGGCGACGCCCTGGCCGGTGCGCTGGCTTTTGCCGGTGAGATCGCCGAGCAGCGGCCGCTGCCACTGGTGCGCAATCTGAAGGCCGAGCACCCGAACGCCGACGGCTACTTCGCCTTTGCACGCAACACCGTCAAGGCGATGGCAAAAAACTTCCCGGCGCCGGCCAAATGCGTGGACTGCGTCGAGGCTGCGACGAAGATGAAGCTCGACGACGGCCTGCGTTTCGAGCGCGACAGCTTCATCGCGCTGATGATGACGCCCGAGAGCAAGGCTCTGCGCCATGCCTTCTTCGGCGAGCGCGCGGCCAGCAAGATCCCCGACGTTCCCGAGGACACGCCCAAGCGCGACATCAAGAAGGTGGCGATGATCGGCGCCGGCACGATGGGCGGTGGCATCGCGATGAACTTCCTCAACGCCGGCATCCCCGTGGTGATGCTCGAGATGAAGCAGGAGGCGCTGGACAAGGGCGTCGGCGTGATGCGCAAGAACTACGAGGCGCGCGTCAAGAAGGGCAAGCTCAAGCAGGACAAGTTCGACAAGACGATGGCGCTGCTGTCGACCACGCTGAACTACGATGACATCAAGGACGCCGACCTGGTGATCGAGGCGGTGTTCGAGGAAATGGGCGTGAAGGAGAAGGTCTTCAAGACGCTCGACGAAGTGATGAAGCCCGGCGCCATCCTGGCCAGCAACACCAGCACGCTCGACGTCGACAAGATCGCATCCTTCACCAAGCGGCCGCAGGACGTGGTCGGCATGCACTTCTTCTCACCCGCCAACGTAATGAAGCTGCTGGAGGTGGTGCGCGGCGCGAAGACCGCCAAGGATGTGCTGGCCACGGTGATGGCGCTGGCCAAGAAGATCCGCAAGACGGCGGTGGTCTCCGGCGTAACCGACGGCTTCATCGGCAACCGCATGATCGAGCAGTACTCGCGCCAGGCGGGCTACCTGCTCGACGAAGGCTGCACGCCGCAACAGGTGGACAAGGCAATCGAGAAATTCGGCTTTGCGATGGGCCCGTTCCGCATGGGCGACCTGGCCGGCAACGACATCGGCTGGGCCATCCGCAAGCGCCGCGCCGTGGAAAAGCCCGACCTGCGCTACAGCAAGACGGCCGACCTGTTGTGCGAGATGGGCCGCTACGGGCAGAAGACCGGCGCCGGCTGGTACGACTACAAACCCGGCAACCGCAACGCCATCCCCAACGCCGACGTGCTGGCGATGATCGAGACCTACCGCGCCGAAAAGGGCATCAAGCCGCGCAAGATCAGCGATGACGAGATCGTTCACCGGCTGGTCTATGCGCTGGTCAATGAAGGCGCGAAGATCCTCGAGGAAGGCATCGCCAGCAAGGCCAGCGACATCGACATGGTCTACCTCACTGGCTACGGCTTCCCGCTGCACCGCGGCGGGCCGATGTGCTACGCCGACACGCAGGGCCTGTTCAACGTGGTGCAGGCGATGAAGCGCTTCGCCGCCAACCCGCTGGACGACGCTGTGTTCTGGCAGCCGGCGCCGCTGCTGGCCAAGTTGGCCGCCGAAGGCAAGAGTTTCACCTGAAGTGAAGTTCAAGACCCTACTGAAGGGGGTGGTGGCGCTGCTGGCGCTGCTGGGCGGGCTCGTACTGGTGCTCGCGGTGAACACCTTGCGGCAGGGGTCGCGCCAGATCGACGTGCCGCCGCTGCCGCCTATTGCGGTGGACGAGAAGGGTGCCGCCGAATCGCTGTCGATGGCGATCCGCGCGAAGACGGTGTCCTCGTTCGACGACGCGTCGCTCAATGTCGACCAGTTCGAAGCCCTGCACGCGCACCTGCAGGCGCGCTACCCGAAGCTCCACGCTGCGCTGAAGCGCGAGATGGTCGGCGGCTTGAGCCTGCTCTACACCTGGCAGGGCAGCGACCCTTCGGCCAAGCCGATCCTGCTGATGGCGCACCAGGACGTGGTGCCGATCGCACCGGGCACCGAGGGTGACTGGCTGGAGAAGCCCTTCGCCGGCACGATCAAGGACGGCATCGTCTGGGGCCGCGGCTCGTGGGACGACAAGGCCAACCTGATCGCCCAGATGGAAGCGGTGGAAATGCTGGCCGCGTCGGGCTTCCAGCCCAGGCGCACGATCTACCTGGCGTTTGGCGCAGACGAGGAAGTCGGCGGCACCCGCGGCGCGAAGGCCATTGCCGCGCTGATGGTCGATCGCGGCATCAAGGTCGACTTCGTCATCGACGAGGGCCTGCTGATTACCGAGGGCGTGCTGCCGGGACTGAAGCCGCCGGCGGCCATCGTCGGCATTGCCGAGAAGGGCTTCCTGTCGGTGCGGGTCACAGTGCCGGCCACTCCCGGACATTCGTCGATGCCACCGCCGCCCGGTACCGGTGCCATTGCGATGATGAGCGCGGCGCTCACGCGCCTGGATCAGCAGCGCATGCCTGCCGGCATCCAGGGCGTGGCGCGCGAGATGTTCCAGACGGTGGCGCCGGAGATGAGCGGCTTCAGCCGCGTCGCCTTGTCGAACCTGTGGCTGTTCGGACCCGTAGTGCAGAAGCAACTCGAGGCCGGTGGCAGCACGAATGCAATGCTGCGCACCACCACGGCGCTGACCATCGTCAACGCCGGTAACAAGGAAAACGTGCTGCCCGGCCGCGCCGAGGCTGTCGTCAACTTCCGACTGTTGCCTGGCGATACGCAGGAGAGTGTGCTCGAGCACATGAAGCACACCATCGGCGACGACCGCTTCGAACTGACGGTGTTGCCAGCAGGCACCGCGAGGTCGACGGTGGCGCCGATCGACAGTGCCTCGTACAAGCTGATCGAGCGCACCGTGCGCGAGCTGTTCCCCGGCACCATCGTCGCGCCTGGTCTGATGATCGGCGGCACCGATTCACAGCATTTCGCCAAGGTCTCGGACCACATCTACAAGTTCTCGCCGGTGCGCGCCAAACCCGAAGACCTGTCGCGCTTCCACGGCACCAACGAGCGCATGAGCATGGCCAACCTGGCCGAACTGATCCGCTTCTATCACCGGCTTCTCAGCCAGGGCGCGGCTTGAGCGTCTGACCACTTTCTCGAAGGAACCTCCATGACCCAAGCCCTGATCGTCTCCACCGCCCGCACGCCCCTGGCCAAGAGCTGGAAGGGTGCCTTCAACATGACCCACGGCGCCACGCTGGCCGGCATGGCCATCAAGGCCGCGGTCGAGCGTGCCGGCGTCGATCCGGCCGCCATCGACGACGTGCTGATGGGCTGCGCCAACCCCGAGGGCGCCACCGGCATGAACATCGCGCGCCAGGCGGCGCTGCGCGCCGGGCTGCCGATCACGACGGGCGGCGCGACCGTCAACCGCTTCTGCTCCAGCGGCTTGCAGACCATCGCGATGGCGGCGCAGCGCATCATCGCGGGCGAAAGCGATGTGCTCATCGGCGGCGGCGTGGAAAGCATCTCCTGCGTGCAGCAGGAAATGAACCGCCACATGATCGCCGACAGCTGGTTGAAGGAAAACAAGCCGGCGATCTACATGTCGATGCTGGAAACCGCCGAGAACGTGGCAAAGCGCTACAAGATCGACAAGGAGCGCATGGACCAGTATGGCGCCGGCAGCCAGCAAAAGGCCTGCGCCGCGCAGGAGGCCGGCAAGTTCAACGACGAGATGATCGCCTGCACAGTGACCGCCGGCGTGGCCGATGCGCAATTGGGTTTGCGTACCAAGGAAGTGACGATCAGCGCCGACGAGGGCCTGCGCCCCGGCACCACCTACGACAGCATCAAGGGCATCCGCTCGGCGATGCCCGGCGGCGTCATCACCGCCGGCAACGCCAGCCAGTTCAGCGACGGCGCAGGCGCCTGCGTGCTGGTCAGCGACACCTATGCGCAACAGAAGAACCTGAAGCCTCTGGGCCGTTTTCTCGGCTTCGCCGTGGCCGGCTGCGAGCCCGACGAGATGGGCATCGGCCCGGTCTTCGCCGTACCCAAGGTGCTGAAGCGCCTGGGCTTGAAGGTCGAGGACATCGACCTGTGGGAGCTGAACGAGGCCTTCGCGGTGCAGGTGCTGTACTGCGCCGACAAGCTCGGCATTCCGATGGACAAGCTCAACGTCAATGGCGGCTCGATCGCGGTCGGTCACCCCTATGGCGTGAGCGGCCAGCGCCTGACCGGCCATGCGCTGATCGAAGGGAAGCGCCGTGGTGCGAAGCGGGTGGTGGTGACGATGTGCGTCGGCGGCGGCATGGGCGCGGCCGGCGTCTTCGAGGTGCTTTGAGCAGGGCGCCGGCCATGAACGTGCTGCGCACGCCCGACGAGCGTTTCGCGAACCTGCCGGGTTTCCCGTTTGTGCCGCACTATGCCGAGATCGACGGCATGCGCATGCATTACGTCGATGAAGGGCCGCGCGACGCGAGGGCGACGGTGCTGTGCCTGCACGGCGAGCCAAGCTGGGCCTATCTGTACCGCAAGATGATCCCGGTGTTCACGGCGGCCGGGCTGCGTGTCGTCGCGCCCGACTGGTTCGGCTTCGGGCGCTCCGACAAGCCCGAAGACGATGCGTGGTATGGCTTCGAGCGGCATCGCGACAGCATGTTGCGGCTTATCGACAAGCTCGACCTGCGCAACGTGATGCTGGTGGTGCAGGACTGGGGCGGCCTGCTCGGCCTGACGCTGCCGCTCGACCAGCCCGAGCGATACACGCGGCTGCTGGTGATGAACACCGGCCTCGGCCTGGGCCAAGTGGGTGAGGGCTTCAAACAGTGGCGCGCCTATGCCAACAGCCAGCCCGATCTGGCCTGTGGCAAGCTCATTGCGCGCGGCACGCCGGGCATGACGGCGGAAGAAGCCGCGGCCTACGACGCGCCCTTTCCCGACCGGCGCCACAAGGCGGGCGTGCGCGCCTTCCCGAACCTGGTGCCCGACAACCCGGACGCGCCAGGCGTCGAGCTGAGTCGGCGCGCGGCGGCGTTCTGGTCCGAGCAATGGAAGGGCGACAGCTTCATGGCCATCGGCATGACCGACCCGGTGCTCGGCCCGCCGGCGATGCAGGCGCTGCGCAAGCTGATCAAGGGCTGCCCCGAGCCGATGGAGGTCGCCGACGGCGGCCATTTCGTGCAAGAGCGCGGCGGCCCGATCGCCGAGGCTGCGCTGCGTCACTTCAAGCTGGCTTGAACCACACGCAGCCCTTCGCTGCCGCTGCATGCGCCAAACCCTCGACTTCCTGCTGAACGATTGGCTCGGTGTGGCTTCGCTGCTGCAGCGAGCGCGCTTCGCTGATCATTCGCTGGAAACATTCGCTTCGGTGCTCGACACCTGCGAACGCATCGCACGCGAGAAGTTCGCGCCCTTCAACC
>JAHECC010000242.1 GCA_024641965.1 Rubrivivax sp. | reverse complement strand
CCCGGGGCAGATGCTGCGCATTCCTCCGTTGGCCTGACCCCAAGGGGGGGTGAACCCGCGCCTCGCGAGCGCCTTCGCGCTCGCGTGTGGCTGGTGAGCGCCTTTCAGCATGCAAGCCGAAAGGCACCACCAGCGGCCCGGTAGAGCCGGTTCCGCGGTGGCCGCCGAGTAGATTGTGGCGTCGCGATTGACCGTTCAACGCAGGCCTGCACTCGCGCGCAGTGCCTGCATCGCGCCCTGGCCGATCGACGCGCCCAGCCGCTTGACCAGCCGTTCGGCGACGTTGGGCGAGGGCGTGTAGTCGATCACGTCAGGCGCCTTGACCACCTCGCGTGCCACGTAATCCAGGCTGCCGAAGTGGTCGGCCAGGCCCTTGTTGACGGCCTCTTCGCCGTTCCAGAACAGCCCGGAGAAGATTTCGGGCGTCTCTTTCAGCCGCTCGCCGCGACCTTCGCGCACCACCTTGATGAACTGCTGGTGCACCTGGTCGATCATGAGCTTGGCGTAGGCCAGCTGGGTCTCGTCCTGCGGCGAGAACGGATCGAGCATGCCCTTGTTCTTGCCGGCGGTGAGCAGCCGGCGCTCGATGCCCAGCTTGTCCATCAGGCCGACAAAGCCAAAACCGTCCATCAGCACGCCGATCGAACCGACCAGGCTGGCCTTGTCGACGTAGATGTCGTCGGCGGCCACCGCGACGTAGTACGCGCCCGAGGCGCAGACTTCTTCGACCACGGCATAGATCTTCTTCTTGTGCAGCGCCTTCAGGCGGCGGATTTCGTCGTTGACGATGCCGGCCTGCACCGGGCTGCCCCCCGGCGAATTGATGCGGATGACCACGGCCATCGCCCCGCTGTCCTCGAAGGCGCTGGTCAGTGCCGCCACCAGCGCTTCGGCATTGGCTTCGGATTCGCTGGCGATCTCGCCGCGAATCTCGACCAGCGCGGTGTGCGGCCCGGTTGGCGCCGACAACTGCATGCGTTGCGACATCAAGCCCCAGGCCAGCGCCAGCACAAGCCCCAGCCAGGCCAGGCGAAAGAAGATGCGCCAGCGCCGTTCGCTGCGCCGCTCGCGCAGCATCTCGCGCGCCACCTGCTCAAGCGTGCTTTCCACTCGCGACGGTGCTGCTTCGGCCGGCGCGGAGCCGCGTGCCGCCGGCGGCACGGCGTCTTCGTCTGCATTCATGTAGGACTCCCTGGGGCCAGCGCGCCGAAAGGCACCGGCTGTATGTCGGGGGAAGGATACCAATACACCTGACCGTCGCGCTCCTCCACCTTGATCGGGGTCAGCCGCCCACGCCCGCAAGGACCGTCCGCGCAGTGGCCGTTGCCGGGCTCGTAGGCCGCGCCATGCGTGGCGCAGAGGATGTAACGCTTGTCACTGTCCAGAAACTCGCCGGGCCGCCAGTCCATCTCCATCGGCACATGCACACAACGGTTCAGGTAGGCCACCACACGGCCGTCGAAGCGCAGCGCGAAGGCGCGCGCCGGTTGCCGATACTGCAGCACATCGAAGACCCAGGCACCGCCGCGCTCGCTCAGCGATTGCGACGGGCACAGCGGCTCGGCTGCGCCTCGCCCCTCATCCATGGCGTTGCAGCCAATCGTGCAACTCGGCGATCGAACGGGCCAGGTGCAGGGGTGCGTGGCGATGCAGGTGTTCCGGCGGATGGGCGCCGTAGCTGACGCCCACGCAGGCCACACCGGCATTGGCAGCAAGCTGCAGGTCGTGCGTGGTGTCGCCGACCATCAGCGTGCGCGACGCGTCGGCACCCAGTTCGGCCATCAGCTCCTGCAGCATCAGCGGGTCGGGCTTGGACGCGGTCTCGTCGGCCGTGCGCGTGCTGTCGAAGAAGGCGTTCAGCTGCGCGCTGTCCAGCGCCTCGTTCAGGCCATGGCGGCTCTTGCCGGTGGCCACGGCCAGCCAATGGTTGCGTGCCTTCAAGGCCTGCAGCATCTGTCGCGTGCCGTCGAAGAGCACGATCTCGTGCTGCCAACGCGTGTAGTGGTGGCGGTAGCGGCGGCCGAGTTCCGGATAGCGTTCGACGGGCAGGTCCGGCACGGCGTGCTTCAGCGCATCCATCAGCCCCAGGCCGATGACGTAGGCGGCCTGCATGTCGCTGGGCACCGGCGTGCCGATGTCGGCACACGCTGCCTGGATGCAGCGCACGATCAGACCGGTGGAATCGAACAAGGTGCCGTCCCAGTCGAAGACGATCAGGTCGAAGCGGCGCGGGCGGGACATCGGTGACGTGAGAGCCATGATCGGAAGTGTCCCTCAACCCGCAGTGTGACGCCCGCACACGGACAAGCCACGCATCAGTCGCCCAGGTGCTGCAGCAGCGCCGCACAGGCCGGTGGCAGCGGGGCTTCGATCTCGATGCGATGGCCGTCGACCGGGTGTGCAAACGCCAGGCGCCGCGCATGCAGGAACATGCCCTCGAAACGATGCCCGGGCAGCGCCGTGCCTCGCGCCAGCGCCTTGTTGAACTCGAAGTCACCGTACTTGTCGTCGCCGACGATGGCATGGCCTTCGTGGGCCAGATGCACGCGGATCTGGTGCGTGCGACCGGTCTTGATGCTCACGTCGAGCAAGGTGAAGGCATCGAAAGCCTGCACCACCTTGACCAGCGTGATGGCGCGCTTGGCCTGTTCGTCGCCGGCCGTGCTGGCGCGTACCCGGCGCTCGCCGTCCGGCTTGAGATACTTGTGCAGCGGCACGTCGATGACCTTGAGCCTTGCCGGCCAGCGGCCGAGCACCAGCGCCGCGTAGCTCTTGCCGGTGTCGCGCGCACGGAACTGGTCCTGCAGCGCAGTCAGCGCGCTGCGCTTCTTGGCCAGCAGCAGCACGCCCGAGGTCTCGCGGTCGAGCCGGTGCACCAGTTCCAGAAAGCGCGCCTCCGGCCGCGCCGCGCGCAACTGCTCGATGACACCGAAGCTGACGCCGCTGCCGCCATGCACCGCCACACCGGCCGGCTTGTCGATGGCCAACAGGCAATCGTCCTCGAACAGCACCTCGAAGCCACGCGGCGGCGCGGCTTTCGCCGCCGGCTCGGCCATGCGCACAGGAGGCACGCGCACATCGTCGCCGGCCTGCACGCGGGTGTCGGCGGCGGCGCGGCCCTTGTTGAGGCGCACCTCGCCGGAGCGGATGACGCGATAGACATGCGTCTTCGGCACGCCCTTCAGGCAGCGCATCAGGAAATTGTCGAGGCGCTGACCGGCCGAGGACTCGTCCACCAGCAGATGGCGCACCTGGGGTGTCGACGGCGTGACGGCCGTCACGCTCGGGGCCGTCACGCCGCCAGGACGAAGCGCCGCGGGTCGCGCCGCCGGCCGGCCTTTGCCCCCTATAATGTGCCGGTCCACGACTGATCCGTAAGTGCTTGATTTGCCGGAGTTTAACCGGGGCACTCCAGGCTCGACGGTGGTCTTGCATGGGCCGAGATCGGCGCATGCGCAGGTGATGCAATGCTCATGCCGCCCAAGGCAGGCCGCGGTCCCCAAGTGACCCGGCGGCCGTGGGACATGGGCACAAGAGACACGCAACGAGAACCCAGCCCCTTCAAGGGCACCCGAACATTCCGGTGTGTGGCCATTCCGTCCGGCCTTGCACCAGCGTCCAGCGACGCATCCAGCGCACATGCCATCCCCGTCTTCCGCTTCCATGCCCGACCGCTCCCGCCGGCACCCTGCCGCGGCGCTGCGTGTCGGGGCACGGCCGCTGCGCACGACGCAGCGAAGCGGGCCGACGCCGTGCACAGCGCGCCTTCATCGCTGACACGCACGCGCCAACGCTGCAATCTTGACGGGCCCGAGTGGGGTCCTTCGCACCGCAGTCCAGGGCGATTCGAGCCGCGGGTTCATCGGCGTTTCTCCTGCATCGTTTAGGTCGCGCGCCGCAAGGTGCTTGGCCGGTTCGATCGTGCCGACGCACGCCGAAAAGAGTGGCGGCGCGGCCAAAGGAGACTAGATGAAACGCATGCTGATCAATGCCACGCAGGCCGAAGAGCGCCGCCTGGCGATCGTCGACGGCCAGAAGCTGGTGGACTTCGAGAACGAGATCGAAGGCCGCGAGCAACGCAAGGGCAACATCTACAAGGCCGTCGTGACGCGCGTGGAGCCCTCGCTCGAAGCCTGTTTCGTCGATTACGGCGAAGACCGTCACGGCTTCCTTCCCTTCAAGGAAATCTCGCGCAACTACTTCCGCGAAGGCACCGACGCGCGCAGCGCGCGCATCCAGGACGCGATCAAGGACGGTGATTCGCTGCTGGTGCAGGTCGAGAAGGAAGAGCGTGGCAACAAGGGCGCGGCGCTGACCACCTTCGTCAGCCTGGCCGGGCGCTACCTGGTGCTGATGCCCAACAACCCGCGCGGCGGCGGCGTCAGCCGGCGCATCGAGGGCGAGGACCGCGAGGAGTTGAAAGAAAACCTCGATCAGCTCGACTACCCCAAGGGCATGAGCCTGATCGCCCGCACCGCCGGCATCGGCCGTACCGCGCCCGAGCTGCAGTGGGACCTGAACTACATGCTCAAGCTGTGGGACGCCATCGACGGTGCATCCAAGGCTGGCAAGGGCGCGTTCCTGATCTACCAGGAAAGCTCGCTGGTGATCCGTGCGATCCGCGATTACTTTACCGCCGACATCGGCGAGATCCTGATCGACACCGACGACATCTACGAGCAGGCCCAGCAGTTCATGAACCACGTGATGCCGGAATCGGCCTCACGCGTCAAGCGCTACCGCGACGATGCGGCGCTGTTCAGCCGCTTCCAGATCGAGCACCAGATCGAGACCGCGTTCTCGCGCACGGTGAACCTGCCCTCGGGCGGCGCCATCGTCATCGACCACACCGAAGCGCTGGTGTCGGTGGACGTGAACTCGGCGCGCAGCACACGCGGCAGCGACATCGAGGAAACCGCCACACGCACCAACCTGGAAGCGGCCGACGAGATCGCGCGCCAGATGCGGCTGCGCGACCTGGGCGGGCTGATCGTCGTCGACTTCATCGACATGGACGAGTCGAAGAACCGGCGAGAGGTGGAAACGCGGCTGCGCGACGCGCTGCGCTCGGACCGTGCGCGCGTGCAGTTCAGCAGCATCAGCAAGTTCGGCCTGCTCGAATTGAGCCGCCAGCGCCTGCGCCCGGCGCTTTCCGAAGGCAGCCACATCACCTGCCCGCGCTGCAACGGCACCGGCCACATCCGCGACACCGAATCCAGCGCGCTGCAGATCCTGCGCATGGTGCAGGAGGAGTCGATGAAGGACAACACCGCCGCAGTGCACGTGCAGGTGCCGGTGGAGGTGACCAGCTTCCTGCTCAACGAGAAGCGCACCGAGATCACCAAGATCGAACTGAAGCAGCGCGTGACCGTGCTGCTGGTGCCGAACAAGCACCTGGAAACGCCGAACTACAAGCTCGAGCGCCTGCGCCAGGACGACCCCCGCCTGGAAGGCCT
>JAHECC010000241.1 GCA_024641965.1 Rubrivivax sp. | reverse complement strand
CCTGGCGCCAACGCTTGCAGCCCGGCCGACGTCGGTCTCCTCAGGTCGCGGTTGTCAGCCGCTCGTCGAAGATCGCCACCGCGCGCGTCCAGCCGGCCGACGCGCCGCGGATCTTGTGCGGAAAACAACTGATGAAGAAGCCGCTGGCTGGCAACGCTTCCAGGTTGTGCAGCTTTTCCAGGTGGCAGTAGCCGATGTCGCGGCCCGCCTTGTGGCCCTCCCAGATCAGCGACGCGTCGTGCGTCTCGCCGTACTTTTTCGCGGTGTGCACGAAGGGCGCGTCCCAGCTCCAGGCATCGGTGCCGGTCAGGCGCACGCCGCGCTCCAGCAGGGCCATCGTCGCCTCGTAGCCCATGCCGCAGCCGGCCGAGACATAGTCGTTGTGACCGTAGCGTGAGCCGGCGCGGGTGTTGATCACGACGATCTCCAGCGGCTGCAGCGTGTGGCCAATGCGCTTCAACTCGGCCTCGACATCCGCGGCGGTGACGACATAGCCGTCGGCGAAATGGCGGAAATCCAGCTTCACCGCCGGCTGGAAGCACCATTCCAACGGCACCTCGTGGATCGCGATCGCGCGCTCCTTGTGGCCCAGCGCCTGGTTCATCGTGCTGTGGAAGTGGTACGGCGCGTCCAGGTGCGTGCCGTTGTGCGTGGACAGCTGCACCGTCTCCACCGCCCAGCCTTCGCCGTCGGGCAGGTCCTGCTTCTTCAGGCCGGGAAAGAAGGGCTCGATCTGCTCAAAGGTGTTGTCGTGCGTGAAGTACTGGATCTTCGGCGCGAAGGCCGGCGGATCACTGAGCACGTCGTTTTCCAGAAAGATCGACAGATCGATGAACTTGCGGGTCATGGTCAACTCCTCGTTGGAAATGGCATGCATACAGCGCCAACAGGCTCGCCATGCAAGGGCTGGCAACCGCAGCACACCCAGCATCATCGGCGACGAACCGATGATCGTGGCCTCGGTGATGATCAGAACGGCCGCAGATCAAGGTTGAAGGCACGCTCGGCGAACCACAGCGCCGCCAGTGCGGCGATCAGGCACGAGCCACCGAGGAGTATCAGGCGCCGGTACAGCCAGGTGCCGCGCAACGCATAGGCCAACGGCAGGAACACGGCAACGATCGCCAACTGGCCCGCTTCGACGCCGAGGTTGAAGCCCACCAGCGCCAGCAGCAGTGCGCCTTGCGGCAGGCCCAGGTCGGCCAGCACGCTGGCAAAACCAAAGCCGTGAATCAACCCGAAACCGAAGGCCACCATCCAGCGGCGGCCCTGGAACAGCGGCCAGACGTTGTTCAGCGCGGCCAGCACCACTGACGCGGCAATGGCCGATTCGACGCCGCGCGACGGCAGGCTGATCACGCCCAGTGTGGCCAGCGACAGCGTGATGGAGTGCGCCAGCGTGAAGGCCGTGACGATCTTCAGCACATCGATCAGGGCCGGTGTGAACGCGGCCACCGGCAGCCACTGCGGCTTGCGCCACACCAGCACCGCCGGCAGCAGCAGCGACAGCAGGAACAGGATGTGATCGAAGCCGATCCAGATGTGCCACACGCCTTCGCGCGCGTAGTCGATGAACTGACCCCAGGCGCCATGCTGCGCCAGCTCGAAGTGCGACACCGGTGCCTGCGGCCCGAGCACCGCTGTTCGTGTGCCGCCCGGTGAGCGCAATGCGAGCAGGCCGCGGTGTTGCGGATCGATGTCGGCAAACAGCCGGTAGCGCAGCTCCAGCGCCGCCGGCGAGTGCGCGCATTGCACGCGCAGCGGCAGCACGGTATAGGCGCCATCGGTGTGCCGATCGACGAGCTGCTCGCCAGCTGTCAAGCGGCACGCCTGGCCATCGCCTTGAATGGTCAGTCGCGCCAGCGCGTAGGCCGCGATGTCGGCATGGCGCGCGCGCAGCTCGCCCCAGGTGATGTCGCCGTCGCCGTTGCGGTCCAGCCCGATGGCGAAATCCAGGTCGCGCAGCGCGATATCCCACTGGCCGTCGAAGATCGCGCGGTTGCCGGCCTCGGGCAGCGTCAGCGTGAGATAACTGTCCGAGGGCTTGTGGGCCAGCGCCGGCGCGCTCGCCAGCAGTCCAAGCAGCCCGGAGGCCGCAAGCAGACGGCGCCAGCCGCGCATCAGTCGCCGCCCCGTAGCGATTGCGCCAGCGCATTGAGCCTGATGCCGTCGTAGCCGCTCGCGGCCAGCCACTGCAGCACCGGCCGGGCCGCGTCGGGCCGCTTCGTGGCCAACGCTGCCTCGAGCAGGATGCGCGCATCGGCCGGCTCGCGCTGCAGCGCATAGTTGTCGCCCGCCAGTGCCAGGGCACGCTCGCTCTGTCCCTGCAGCGCCAGCGCGAAGCGCGCCTCCTCCTTCTGGTGCAGCACATCGCCGCGCAGCCGCGCCGCGTCGAAGCGGGCGGCCAGTTCGTCCTGCCATTTGGCGCGCTCGGGTGCGCCCATTGCCTTGGCCGCCAGCGCCAGGCGCAGCAGCAGCAGATCGGAGCGGGTGTGTTCGCGCAGCAGTGCCAGCACCTCGGCGGCTCGGCCCTGGTCGAGCAAGTAGTCGGCATAGGCCGCGAGCAAGTAGCCGTCGTTGATGTCCAGCGCCAGCGCCTGCCGGAAGGCGGCCTCCGCCGCGCCGGCATCGCCGTGGCGCTGCTCGATCTCGGCCAGGCGCGTCAGCGCCCACAGCTTCTGTGCCGGGTCGGCTTGCGCCTCGCGGGCCAGCGCGGCGCGCAACGCCAGCGCGGCGGCAGCCGAGTGTCCGGTGAGCGCATCCAGCTGCGCACGGCAGGCGCTGCCGATCAAGCCAGGCGCCAGCGCTGACAGGCGCGCGCAGGCCTGGTGCGCCTGCGTGTAGTCGGCCTGCACCAAGCTGATGGCGAGCAGCCAGGCCCAGGCTTCGCCATTGCCGGGCTCAGCCAGCAACACGGCGTGCAGATCGGCGCGCGCCGCATCGAACTGGTGGCTGAACTGCAGCAGCACGGCGCGCATCAGGCGTACTTGCGGTGGCGGCGCCGGCTCGTGCCACCAGGGCGCCAATGCCGCCTGCGCGTAGCCGATGTAGCGTGGGTCGCCTTCGGCCGCCACCTCCGCGTAGTAGCGCTGCGCCAGGCGCACGGCCAGATCGGCATCGCTCGGCTGCGCCGCCAGCGCCTGCCGCAGTTCGCGCATTTCGCGCTGGCGGGGATCGCTCAGGCGCGCCGGCAGGGTCTCAAGCACCTGCTGGTCGGCTGTCGGTCGGAACGGTGTCGCCTGGGCCAGCTCACAAGCCGCAAGCGCCAGCCACAACGTCAGCAGGCAGCGCAGGCGAAGGGGCGCGAACATGGACGCGCGTTTTAACCTCGGTCGCGCCCGCGCGGGCGGAAATCTTTCTTCAGGTTGCGTCAACCGAAAGGCGCCTCGGTCGTTAGACGCTGCGTCGTTCACGTGAATGACGCGGGCCGGGCAGCCGGCGGCGGTTGCTGCCGGCAACGCCGGGCCCGTATTTGAAGTCCATCTAAGCTCCGAGCCACCCAAGGAAGACCATGCAAAAGCTCATCCCCGCCCTGATCCTCAGCGCCTTTGCCGTGTTTGCGCTGAATGTGCAAGCCGCCTCCCATGCCGGCGCTGCGCCGATGAAGGCCAGCGAGCCCGCTGCGCACAAGGACACCAAGAAAGCCGAGAAGAAGAAGGCCGCCAAGCCTGCCGAGAAGAAGGCCAGCGAGCCGAAGTAATCTAGCCGAAAGGTCCGGGGGCAGTCGGCAAACGCGCCGGCTGCCCCTTTTTGTTGCCCAGAACGGGCCGGCGGTTCAGCGCCGGCGCGCCAGCTTCGGATCGAGCAGGTCACGCAACCCGTCGCCCATCAGGTTCAGGCCGAGCACGGCAAGCGCTATGGCCACACCGGGGTAGATCGCCAGTTGCGGCGCCTGGAACATCTGCGTCTGCGCTTCATTGAGCATGCGCCCCCAGCTCGGCATCGGCGGCTGCGTGCCCAGGCCCAGGTAGCTCAGCGCCGCCTCCGCGATGATCGCGGTGGCGAACTGCACCGTGGCCTGCACGATCAGGATGCTGGCGATATTGGGCAGCACATGGTCGAGCGTGATGCGCCCCGGCCCGGCACCGGCGGCGCGCGCGGCCAGCACGTATTCGCGCGCCCACACCGCGTTCGCGGCGGCGCGCGTGGTGCGCGCGAACACCGGGATGTTGAAGATGCCGATGGCGACGATGCCGGTCATCAGCCCGGGGCCGTAGATGGCGCTGAGCATGATCGCCGACAGCAGCGCCGGGAAGGCGAAGGTGAAGTCCGACAGCCGCATCACTGCCTCCTCGACCCAGCCGCGGCGCGCCGAGGCCAGCGCGCCAAGCAGCACGCCGGCGACCAGGCCGATGAGCACTGCCACCACGCCGACCAGGATCGAGGTGCGCGCGCCCACCAGCAGCTGCGACGCGATGTCGCGGCCCAGACTGTCGGTGCCCAGCCAATGCGCGGCGCTCGGTGCCGCCAGCTTGTTGGGGATGTCGATATCGGCAGCCGGCCAGGGCGTCCACGCCAACGACAACAGTGCGGCAGCGGCAAAAAGCGCTGACAACGCTGCGCCGAGCACGAAGCTAGGGTTGCGCCGCGCGCGCGACCAGAAGCCGCTCCCGGCGCTCATGCGTCGCTCGATTTCAGCCGCGGATCGACCACGGCGTAGAGCACATCGACGACGAAGTTGACGATCACCACCATCGCCACCAGCAGCAGCACCACGTCGCGCACCACCACCAGGTCGCGGTTGGCGATGGCCTGGAACACCAGCCGGCCGACGCCGGGCAGCACGAACACCTGCTCGACCACCACCGTGCCGCTGATCAGGAAGGCGAACTGCAGGCCCATGATGGTCAGCACCGGGATCATCGCGTTGCGCAGCACGTGGCGCCACAGCGCCGCGCGCCGCGACAGCCCCTTGGCACGGGCCGTGCGCACGTAGTCCTCGCGCATCACCTCGAGCACCGCCGAGCGCGTCCAGCGCGCCAGCACCGAGGCCTGCACCACCGCCAGTGCCACGGCCGGCAGCAGCAGCGCCTGCAGCCCATCCCACAGCCCGCCACCTTCGTCCTCGGTCCAGCCGGGAAAGCCGCCGGCGCTGAACCACTGCAGCTGCACCGCGAACAACAGGATCAGCAGGATCGCGAACCAGAAGCTCGGGATGGCGATGCCGAGCTGGCTGGCCGTCATCACGCTGACGTCGCCGAGCCGGTTGTGGCGCGACGCGGCATACACGCCCGCGGCGAGGGCGACGAGCAGCGTCAACGCCATCGACATGGCCGCCAGCGGCAGTGTCACCTGCAGCCGCTCAGCGATCAACTCGCCGGTGGGCGTGTCGTAGGAGATGCTCTGCGCCGTGTGGCCGCGCAGCAGGCCGCCGACCCAATTCGCATAGCGCTGCAACGGCGGTTTGTCCAGGCCGAGCTTGGCCTCGACGATGGCGATCGACTCGGGCGTGGCGGTGTCGCCCAGGATCATCTGGGCGGCGTTGCC
>JAHECC010000060.1:18350-21285 GCA_024641965.1 Rubrivivax sp. | reverse complement strand
GTTCCTCGGGCTGCCCGGCGAACATCAGCAGACCGCTGGCGCCGATCAGCGCGAAGCCGGCCAGCGACAGGCGCAGCGCCAGCCGCGCCAGGGCCAGCACCGGCAGTTCGGCGCCGAAGCCGCACACGCGCAGCTCGAACAGCACCAGGTTGCCCACCAGCAGCGATATGCCGAAGATATGAACCACCTCCAGCAGCGGGTAGGCGTAGGGGCTTTCAACGATCCAGGCGAACATGCGCGGCATTGTGCTTGCCTCCTAGAATTGGAGCGATGCACATCCATATCCTCGGCATCTGCGGCACCTTCATGGGCGGGCTGGCGGCGCTGGCGCGCGAAGCCGGGCACAAGGTCACCGGCTGCGATGCCAACGTCTACCCGCCAATGAGCGACCAACTGCGCGCGCTCGACATCGAACTGATCGAAGGCTTCGGGCCCGAGCAGATGTCACTGCAGCCCGACCAGTTCGTGATCGGCAACGTGGTCACGCGCGGCAACGCGCTGATGGAAGCCGTGCTCGATGCCGGCGCGCGCTACACCAGCGGCCCGCAGTGGCTGGCCGAGCAGGTGCTGCCCGGCCGCCATGTGCTGGCCGTGGCCGGCACGCACGGCAAGACCGGCACCACCGCGATGCTGGCGTGGATCCTGGACGCGGCCGGGCTGCAGCCGGGCTTTCTGGTGGGCGGCGTGCCGCAGAACTTCGGCGTTTCCGCACGCCTCGGGACGATGAACGACACCCGGCCTGGCGTCGTGGGCAACCCCTTCGTCATCGAAGCCGACGAGTACGACACCGCCTTCTTCGACAAGCGCAGCAAGTTCGTGCACTACCGGCCGCGCACCGCCATCCTGAACAACCTGGAATACGACCACGCCGACATCTTTCCCGATCTGGGCGCCATCGAGACGCAGTTCCACCACCTGGTGCGCACCGTGCCGGCGTCCGGGCGGCTGGTGGTGAACGCGCGTGACGAGGCGCTGCAGCGTGTGCTGGCGCGAGGGTGCTGGAGCCCGGTGATGCGCTTCGGCACGGCCAAGGAAGAATCCGGCGCACTGCGCGCGCGCGGCGAACCGCATGCCTTCGACGTGCTGCGCGGCAGCCTGAAGATCGGCCGCGTCGAATGGCCGCTGCTGGGCGAGCACAACCAGCTCAATGCGCTGGCTGCGATCGCTGCGGCCGAGCATGTCGGCGTCGACCCCGAGGCCGCGGCGGCGTCGTTGACCAGTTTCCGGAACGTGCGCCGCCGCCTCGAACTGGCCGGCGAGGCCGCGGGCGTGAAGGTGTACGACGACTTCGCGCACCACCCCACTGCCATGCACACCACCGTCGACGGCCTGCGACGCAAGGTCGGGCTGGAGCGCATCCTGGCGGTGTTCGAACCGCGCTCCAACACCATGAAGCTCGGCGCGATGAAGGCGCAACTGCCCTGGGCACTGGAAGACGCCGATCTGAGTTTCTGCCTCCAGGGCAACTACGGTTGGGATGCGCGCGATGCCCTGGCACCACTCGGCCCGCAGGCGGTGGTGGCCGAAAGTGTGGACGAACTGGTGGCCCGGGTGGTCGCGGCCGCGAACCCCGGCGACCACGTGCTGTGCATGAGCAACGGCGGCTTTGGCGGCATCCACGGCAAGCTGCTGGCCGCGCTGCAGGCCAACGCGCGTTGAAGCCTACGCACCTGCTCTATCTGCACGGCTTTCGCTCGTCGCCGAAGTCCTTCAAGGCGCAGCGGCTGCACGCCTGGTTGCAGCAGTACCGGCCCGATGTGTGCTGGTGGTGCCCGCAACTGCCGCCCTCGCCCGCAGCAGCTCTGGCGCTGCTGCGCGAGGGCATTGCCGGCTGGCCGACGCAGTCGTCAGCCGTGCTGGGCAGTTCGCTTGGCGGCTTCTACGCCACGGTGATCGCCGAGGCCACCGGCTGGCCCGCAGTGGTCATCAACCCGGCCATCGATCCGGCGCGCGATCTGGCGGCCTATGTCGGCGAGCTGACGGCCTTTCATACGCCGGAGGAGCACTTCTTCTTCCGCAGCGAATACGTCGATGAACTGCGCGCGATGACGCCGGGCCCGATAGTCCGACCCGAACGCTACTTCGCGATCATCGCGAAAGGCGACGAGCTGCTCGACTGGCGCGAGATGAGCGCCCGCTACGCCGGTACGAACATGCGCCTGCTCGAGGGCAGCGACCACGCGCTGTCCGACTTCGACGAACACCTTCCGCCGCTGCTGCGTTTCCTGAAGCTCCAGCCCTGAGATCGTTGCCGGTGGCGAGCGCTGATCAGGTACCGCGCCCGCACAGCAGGCAATAGCGTCGTGCGATGAACGCCAGGCCCGTAGCCTGAAAATTTCAGCCACCTCGGCGAAAGCGAGGACGAACCTGATCTGAGTGTGATCGACTTCGGGCGGTTGGACCGACGCGAAATGCGGGGCTGTTTCGACGGCGGCAGCATGACCAGCGATGCCGGGGTGATGCTGCTGTCGGCGGCTGATCACAAACTGTGTTTGGCGGCAGCGGCGGCGCGCAGCATTGCCGACCCGTGCAGCCTATTGCTGATCAAGCACGCTGTGCGCGACATGGTGCGCCAACGCGTGTGTACGGTCTGGCGTTGGGCTGGGAGGACCTGAACGACCACAAGGCGCTACGCTTGGACGCGGCGATGCAAACGGCCGTGGGCGTGGACCGCGAGGTGGCCATTGCGTCCACGCTGTGCCGCCTGGAGAAGTGGGCCGACCGGGCCACTGCCGTGCGCTTGGGCGAGTTGCTGGTCGAGCAGAAAATCGCCATCTTCAAGGCCGCACCGAACTTGGCAATTGACAGCGACGACAGTTGCTACCTGCCGCTGTATGTGTCTTGCAGCCAGCAATAGCTGTGCGCCTATCTGAGGCCCAGCCGCATCGACGGGGCCGAGCACAGCGCGGCTGTGCTGATGCAGCTGGTGCGCCGG
>JAHECC010000060.1:3162-18250 GCA_024641965.1 Rubrivivax sp. | reverse complement strand
CAGTTGCTACCTGCCGCTGTATGTGTCTTGCAGCCAGCAATAGCTGTGCGCCTATCTGAGGCCCAGCCGCATCGACGGGGCCGAGCACAGCGCGGCTGTGCTGATGCAGCTGGTGCGCCGGCTGCGCCATGTCTGGCCTTCAGCGCGCCTCATCTCCCTGGGCAACTCGGGCTCTCGCCACCAGCCACTCACCAATTGGTGCGAGCGCCCGCACGTGGACTACATCAGCGGCCTGGCGCGCAGCCCCAGGCTGCAGGCGATGGTCGAGTATGCGCACATGGCGATGCACGACGAATGCCAGCGCACGCGCACCAAGCAGCGCCTCATCGGTGAGTTCCACTATGCGGCGCAGAGCTGGGCGCGCGAGCGGAGCGTGATCACGCGGCTGGAGGGGGGTGAGCAGGGCCACAACCCGCGCTTCATCGTGACCAACTTGGACGGCGATGCCGCCTCGTTTGCAAGAGTTGCGTGGACAGGATCCTTGCCGCTCAGGATCGGTAGATCAAGATGGGTTCGCCGGACGTACACAGACACCGCCGGTTTGCCAAGCCTCCATGGAAATCATTGTGGCCCATGCTGATCGCAGCCCAGCGGCAGAACGCCCGCGCGACGGGCTGTCAGGCGGGCGTTTCGCAGCGCGGATTTCGGCGCTTACTTCTTGCGGAACTTGCGCAGTGCCGCGATCTGCGCGGCCATGGCCGCGAACTCGCCTTGCGCCTTGGCGAAGTCGATGTCGCTCTTGGCGTTCTTCATCGCCTCTTCCGCCTGCTTGCGCGCCTCGACCGCCTTGGCCTCGTCGAGGTCGTGGCCGCGGATGGCCGTGTCGGCCAGCACCGTGACGGTGGTCGGCTGCACCTCGAGGATGCCGCCAGCGACGAAAACGAACTCTTCCTCGTCGTTGTCAGCGCGGATGATGCGCACCGCGCCGGGCTTGATGCGCGTGATCAGCGGCGTGTGGCGCGGGTAGATGCCGAGCTCGCCCATCTCGCCGGGAAGGGCCACGAACTTGGCTTCGCCGGAGAAGATGCTCTCTTCGGCGGACACCACATCGACTTGCAGCGTGGGCATGGGCTTTCCTTATTGGATGGTCTTCGCCTTGGCGATGGCCTCGTCGATGCCGCCGACCATGTAGAAGGCCTGCTCGGGCAGCGCGTCGCATTCGCCTTCGACGATCATCTTGAAACCGCGGATGGTTTCCTTCAGCGTCACGTACTTGCCCGGCGTGCCAGTGAAGACCTCGGCCACCGAGAAGGGCTGGCTCAGGAAGCGCTGGATCTTGCGCGCGCGCGACACGGCCAATTTGTCCTCGGGTGCGAGTTCGTCCATGCCCAGGATGGCGATGATGTCGCGCAGCTCCTTGTAGCGCTGCAGCGTGCCCTGCACCGCGCGGGCCACGTTGTAATGCTCTTCGCCGACCACGTGCGGATCGAGTTGGCGGCTGGTGGAATCGAGCGGGTCGACCGCCGGGTAGATGCCGAGCGAAGCGATGTCGCGCGACAGCACCACGGTGGAGTCCAGGTGGGCGAAGGTGGTCGCCGGCGACGGGTCGGTCAGGTCGTCGGCAGGCACGTAAACCGCCTGGATCGAGGTGATCGAACCCACCTTGGTGGAGGTGATGCGCTCCTGCAGCCGGCCCATTTCCTCGGCCAGCGTCGGCTGGTAACCCACCGCCGACGGCATGCGGCCGAGCAGCGCGGACACCTCCGTGCCGGCCAGCGTGTAGCGGTAGATGTTGTCGACGAAGAACAGCACGTCCTTGCCTTCGTCGCGGAAGGATTCGGCGATCGTCAGGCCGGTCAGCGCCACGCGCAGGCGGTTGCCCGGCGGCTCGTTCATCTGGCCGTAGACCATCGACACCTTCGAGTCCTCGAGCTTCTCGAGGTTGACCACGCCCGACTCCGACATCTCGTGATAGAAGTCGTTGCCCTCGCGCGTGCGCTCGCCCACGCCGGCAAACACCGACAAGCCGCTGTGCGCCTTGGCGATGTTGTTGATCAGCTCCATCATGTTCACGGTCTTGCCCACGCCGGCGCCGCCGAACAGGCCGACCTTGCCGCCCTTGGCGAAGGGACACACCAGATCGATGACCTTGATGCCGGTTTCGAGCAGGTCCTGCGAGGGGCTGAGCTCGTCGTAGCTCGGCGCCTTGCGGTGGATCGACGCCGTCAGCTCATCGCTTACCGGACCGCGTTCGTCGATCGGGTTGCCGAGCACGTCCATGATGCGGCCGAGCGTGGCGCGGCCCACCGGCACCGAGATCGGTTTGCCGGTGTTGGTCACCATCAGCCCGCGGCGCAGGCCGTCGCTGGAGCCCAGCGCGATGGTGCGCACCACGCCGTCGCCGAGCTGCTGCTGCACTTCCAGCGTCAGACCCATGCTGTCCATCTTCAGCGCGTCATACACCTTGGGCATGGCATTGCGCGGGAACTCCACGTCGACCACGGCGCCGATGCACTGGACAATCTTTCCGGCTGCTTGAGCTTCAGACATTCTTGATACCTCTTGAAAATCGATGGGGTGCGTGTCAGACCGCAGCGGCGCCGGCGACGATCTCGGACAATTCCTTGGTGATGGCTGCCTGGCGCGTCTTGTTGTAGATCAGCTTGAGCTCGGCGATGACGTTGCCGGCGTTGTCGGTGGCCGACTTCATCGCCACCATGCGCGCCGACTGTTCGCTGGCCATGTTCTCGGCCGTCGCCTGGTAGACCAGCGCTTCGACATAGCGCACCAGCAGCTCATCGATCACGGCCTGCGCATCGGGCTCGTAGATGTAGTCCCAGCTGTGCGTCTTGCCACCATTGGCAGCAGCAGCCTCGGCGCTCATGCTTTCGGTGCTCAACGGAAGCAACTGCTGCACCACCGGCTCCTGCTTCATCGTGTTGATGAAGCGCGTGTAGCACAGGTAGACGGCCTTCAGCCGGCCTTCGGCATACGCGTCGAGCAACACCTTCACCGGCCCGATGAGCTTGTCCAGGTGCGGCTTGTCGCCCAGATGAGTGGCATGCGACACCACCTTCGCGCCGATGCGGTTGAGGAAGCCATAGCCCTTGTTGCCGATGGCCACGGCCTCGGCCTTCACGCCATCGGCTTCATGCTCCTTCAGCTTGGTCGTCAGCAGCCGCAGCGCGTTGGTGTTCAAGCCGCCGCACAAACCCTTGTCGGTGGTGACGACGATGAAACCGGCGAGCTTCGAATCCGCATGCAAATGCAAGAACGGATGCTTGTATTCGGGCGTGGCGGTCGACAGGTTGGCCGCCAGGCTGCGGATCTTCTCGCTGTAGGGCCGCGCCGCACGCATGCGATCCTGCGCCTTGCGCATCTTCGAGGCGGCGACCATTTCCATGGCCTTGGTGATCTTCTTGGTGTTCTCGACACTCTTGATCTTGCCGCGAATTTCCTTGCCTGCTGCCATGAGCTTCTCCTGCAGTCAGCTTCAGGCGAAGGACTTCTTGAACGCCGCCACCGCCGCGCTCAGTTCGGCTTCAGATTCCTTATCCAGCTGCTTGCTGTCGTCGAGCTTCTTCAGCAGCGCCGCGTGGCTGGCCTTCAGGTGTGCGTGCAGGCCATGCTCGAAGGCCAACGACTTCTTCACCTCGACATCGTCGATGAAGCCCTTGTTCACCGCAAACAGCGTGGCCGCCATCAGGCTGATCGGCAGTGGCGAGTACTGCGCCTGCTTGAGCAGTTCGGTGACGCGCGCGCCACGGTCGAGCTGCTTGCGCGTGGCTTCGTCCAGGTCGGAGGCGAACTGCGCGAAGGCCGCCAGTTCGCGGTATTGCGCCAGGTCGTTGCGGATGCCGCCCGACAGTCCCTTGATCAGCTTGGTCTGCGCCGCCGAGCCCACGCGCGACACCGAGATGCCGGCGTTGATGGCCGGGCGGATGCCGGCGTTGAACAACGAGGTCTCCAGGAAGATCTGGCCGTCGGTGATCGAGATCACGTTCGTCGGCACGAAGGCGGACACGTCGCCGGCCTGCGTCTCGATGATCGGCAGCGCCGTCAGCGAACCGGTCTTGCCCTTGACCTTGCCTTCGGTAAACGCTTCGACGTAGTTGGCGTTGACCCGCGCCGCACGCTCGAGCAAGCGGCTGTGTAGATAGAACACGTCGCCCGGGAAGGCCTCACGTCCCGGCGGACGACGGAGCAGAAGCGACACCTGGCGATAGGCTACTGCCTGTTTGGACAGGTCGTCGTAGACGATCAGCGCGTCTTCGCCGCGGTCGCGGAAGTACTCGCCCATGGTGCAGCCCGAATAGGCCGACACGTACTGCATCGCCGCGCTCTCGGCCGCGGTGGCGGCCACGACGATGGTGTATTCCATTGCGCCGTTGGCTTCGAGTGCGCGCACCACGTTCTTCACCGACGACGCCTTCTGGCCGATGGCGACGTAGATGCAGGTCATGTCCTGACCCTTCTGGTTGATGATCGCGTCGATCGCCACCGCGGTCTTGCCGGTCTGGCGGTCACCGATGATCAGCTCGCGCTGGCCACGGCCGATCGGCACCATCGAGTCGATCGACTTCAGGCCGGTCTGCACCGGCTGGCTGACCGACTGGCGCGCGATCACGCCCGGCGCGATCTTCTCGATCGGCATCGACAGCTGCGCGTTGACCGGGCCCTTGCCGTCGATCGGCTGGCCGAGAGCATTGACGACGCGACCCTTCAACTCCGGACCGACCGGCACTTCCAGGATTCGGCCGGTGCACTTGACCGTGTCCCCTTCCGAGATGTGCTCGTACTCGCCCAGGATCACCGCGCCGACCGAGTCGCGCTCGAGGTTCAGCGCCAGGCCGAAGGTGGGCTGGCCATCGGCGCCGGCCGGGAACTCGAGCATTTCGCCCTGCATCGCATCGGACAAGCCGTGAATGCGGCAGATGCCGTCGGTCACCGACACCACGGTGCCCTGGTTGCGGATGTCCGCCGAAACGCCAAGGCCCTCGATGCGGCTCTTGATCAGTTCGGAAATTTCTGCGGGATTCAATTGCATGGCTTTCTCCGGTTGACGCGGTCGCGGCCCTCAGGCCGTCAGCGCCACTCTCATTTGTTCAAGACGGGCCTTGACCGAGGTGTCGAGCACTTCGTCACCGACCACCACACGAATGCCGCCGATCAGCTCGGGCTCGATCACGACGCTGGCATTGAGCTTGCGCTTGAAGCGCCTTTCCAGCGCCGCGATCACCTCGGCCAATTGCGCCGATTCGATGGCAAAGGCGCTGTAGACGATTGCGTCTGACACACCCGAACTGGCGTTGACCAGCGCCTGATACTGCGTCGCGATCTCCGGCAACGCCGACAGGCGGCCGTTGTCGATGACGGTGCGCAACAGGTTGGTGGCGGTGACCGAAGCCGGCGACTTGAGCACCGAGGTGATCAGGTCGAACAACTGGTCGGCGCCGACCTTGGGATTGTCGGCCACCTGGCGCAACTGGGCGTTGCCGGCGATGTCGGCCAGGGCCTGCACCTCGATGGCCAGTGCCGACTTGTCGACGCCGCCCACCTTGAACAAGGCTTCGGCGTAGGGCCTGGCGATGGTTGCGATTTCGGCCATGTCGGTCAGTGCCCCGCGCTCACAACTCGGCCTTCAGGCGGCCCAGCAGCTCGGCGTGCACGCCAGCGTTGACCTCGCGCTTGAGGATCGATTCGGCGCCCTTGACCGCCAGTGCCGCCACCTGCTCGCGCAGCGTCTCGCGCGCCTTGGTGGCTTCCTGCTCGGCTTCGGCCTTGGCCGCGGCGATGATCTTCGCGCCCTCTTCGCTGGCGCGGCCCTTGGCTTCTTCGATCATCTGCTGCGCCAGGCGCTCGGCATCGGCCAGGCGCTGTGTCGCGTCAGTGCGTGCCGCGGCCAATTGCTCTTCCACACGCTTGTTGGCGGTGGACAACTCGGCCTTGGCCTTGTCGGCGGCCGACAGGCCATCGGCGATCTTCTTCGCGCGTTCGTCGAGCGCGGCCGTGATCGGCGGCCAGATGAATTTCATCGTGAACCAGACCAGGATCAGGAACACGATCATCTGAAAGATGAGGGTACTGGTGATACTCACGGCGTCGCCTTCATGTCAGTCAGTCGATGCCGGGATGGCCCCGGCGGCGAAAGATTTATTTCGGCAGTGCCGCAAGTTGCGCCAGGAACGGGTTGGCGGTGGTGAACCACAGTGCGATACCCGTGCCGATGATGAACGACGCGTCGATCAGGCCGACCAGCAGGAACATCTTGGTCTGCAGTTCGCCCATCAGTTCGGGCTGGCGCGCAGCGGATTCGAGAAACTTGCTGCCCATGACGCCGATGCCGATACAAGCACCCATGGCGCCCAGACCGATGATGACACCAGCGGCTAGCGCGACGAGACCGATGAGTTCCATGTTGACTCCTAAGTTGGATGGAAAAGTGAAGCGGGTTGGTGAGAAAAGATCAGTGCGAGTCGTGCGCCTGACCGATGTAGACCAGCGTCAACATCATGAACACGAACGCCTGCAGCGTGATGATCAGAATGTGGAAGATGGCCCAGACCGTACCGGCAACGACGTGGCCCAGGGCCAAAGCGATGCCGGTGAAGGAAAGCGTGAAGGCGCCGCCCATCAGCGCGATGAGCATGAAGATCAGTTCGCCGGCATACATGTTGCCGAACAGTCGCATGCCGTGCGAGATGGTCTTGGCGACGAACTCGACGATCTGCATCGCGAAGTTGAAGGGGTACAGCAGCCAATGGTTGCCGAAGGGCGCGGTGAAAAGCTCGTGGATCCAGCCGCCGGCACCCTTGATCTTGACGTTGTAGAACAGGCACAGCAGCAGCACGCCGACCGACAACCCCATCGTGATCGACAGGTCGGCCGTGGGCACGACGCGCAGGTAGGCGTGCGTGACATCACCGCCCGCGGCGCCGTAGATGCCTTCCCAGATCAGCGGCAGCAGATCCACCGGCAACAGGTCCATCGCGTTGAGCAGGAAGATCCACACGAACACGGTCAGTGCCAGCGGCGCCACGAGCTTGCGGCTTTGCGCGCTGTGCACGATGCCCTTGGCCTGCGAGTCGACCATCTCGACGAGCACTTCCACTGCCGCCTGAAAGCGCCCCGGCACGCCGGAAGTGGCCTTGCGCGCCGCCAACCACAGGATCCAGCAGGTCAGCATGCCCAGCGCCGTGGAAAAGAACACCGAGTCGAAATTGATGACCGAGAAATCCACCAGGCTGGCCGGCTTGCCGGTGCCCAGGTGCGTCAGGTGGTGAACGATGTATTCGCCGGCGGTGGGCGCGTGTCCTTCAGCTGCCATTTGTGTTGTGTCCCGTCGAATCCATCGCCATCTTGTTCAGCGCTTGCGCCACAACAGCGCCAGCCAGTAGGTCTGCATACACAGCACCAGGGCCGCCAGCAAGGCCGGCCAGCTCGGGGGCTGCAGGATCTTCGGTGCCAGCACAAGCATCAGCACCGAGAAACCGATTTTCACCACCGCCCACGACATGAAGCTGACAGCACCGACGATTGGCGACAAGGTCGCGCTACGGCCACTGACGCCACGCGCCAGCAACACGCCAGGCAGAAGCACCACCGCACCACCGTACAACGCCGATGCAGCCACGGACCGGTCACCCGAAAGCAGCCATGCTGCAAGAGCCACCACCGCACCCACCACCGCCTGCGCTGCGACCACCGACCACACCGACACCTGCGGGTGCTGCTGCCTGAAGGCCTGAGCCTCCTGCCGGGTCATCGGGCGAAAGCGCGCCGCGTCCTCGTCTTCGTCGTCCCATGTGTCCGAACGGGATTTCCTGTCGGACATGAGCCGCCGTCTTCTTCGTGATCCGTAAAACCCATAGATTATATGGGCAAAGCAAAGGCCTTCGACGCGGCAGCGGCAGCACCGACGCCAAGCTGCGATCATGTGGCCCATGCACACACGCTCGACCGCGCTGGCGCTGGTCACGCTGCTTTGCTGCCACGCCGCCTCCGCGCAAGCACAAGACAAGGCCCACCACCGCGACGGCAGCTTCCAGAACAACTACATCGAGTTCGAACCCAAAGGCCTGGCCAAGCTGCTGCAATGGAAGTGGCAGGCCATGCTCTCGGGCTTTCCGCAGCCGTCCAAACAGTCGACCGCGCAGGCGGCACCCGATGTGGATTTCATCCACGCCAATGCACGCGCCGGCACGGCCATGCAACCGGCCGTCACCTGGATCGGCCATGCCACCACGCTGGTGCAGATGGGCGGGCTGAACCTGCTCATCGATCCGATCTTTTCCGAGCGCGCCTCGCCACTCGACGGCCTGGGGCCGAAGCGCGCCCAGCCGCCGGGGCTGTCGCTGGCGCAGCTGCCGCACATCGATGCGGTGCTGATCTCGCACAACCACTACGACCATCTCGACAGCGCCAGCGTGCGCGCCCTCGCTCTGCAGCGCGCCGGCTCGCCGCTGTTCATCGTGCCGCTGGGCCTGAAGGCGTGGCTGGCGGATGAGGGCATAGGCAACGCGGTCGAGCTCGACTGGTGGCAGTCGCACGACGTCGGCGCGGTGGAGGTGGTGATGACGCCGGTGCAGCACTGGTCAGGGCGCAGCCTCACCGACCGCATGCAAACCCTGTGGTGCGGTTACGCGCTGTTCGCGCCCGATCTGCATCTGTACTTCTCGGGCGATACCGGCTATTCGCCCGACTTCATTGACACGCGCGAGCGCTTCAAGCAGCGGCAGGGTGTCGACCAAGGCGGCGGCTTCGACCTGGCGCTGATCGCCATCGGAGCCTACGAACCGCGCTGGTTCATGAAGGACCAGCATGTCAACCCGGCCGAAGCGGTGCAGGTGCACCGCGACCTGCGCGCCAAGCGCTCGCTCGGCGTGCACTGGGGCACCTTCGGGCTCACCGACGAGTCGCTCGATGAGCCGCCACGGGCGCTGGCCGAGGCGCGTCGCCAGGCCGGGATGAGTGAAAACGAATTCGGCGTGCTGCCCATCGGCGGCACGCTGCGACTGCCGCGGCGCGACGTCGGCGCTACGGCAGCGTCAGGTAGCGCTGGGCAAGTGCCGCAAAGTCGTCCCGCTCCGCTGCGCTGACCGGCCGCTTGAGTTCGTCCTCGATCAGCGCTGCCACCGGCTCGGCGAGCTCGGCAGCACGCGCCGCGTCCAGGAACAACAGCCGCGAACGCCGCGCGAGCACGTCCTCCAGCCCGCGCGCCATCTCGTAGCGCAGCGCGAAGCGCACCATCGCCTCGCTCAAGGCCCCCCGGCCCGACTCGGCATCGGTCCACAGCCAGTTCGACGCCCCGGGCAGACTGCGCAACAGGGCGGCCTCGCTGCCGTACAGATGCTCGCCGGGCGCCTCGCTGAGCGACCTGCCCGGCGCCGCACCGAGCAGCGGCAAGCGCACGGTGACACCGCCGGCCCGCCGCTCGAGCAGGCCCGCGGCCATGCAGCGGTCGAGCACGTCCTCGGCCATCGCGCGGTAGGTGGTCCACTTGCCGCCAGTGACGGTGACCAGCCCGGAGCGGCCGACGATGACGGTGTGCTCGCGCGACAGTGCCTTGGTGTTGTCGCCCTCGTCGTCCGGCGGCTTGACCAGCGGCCGCAGGCCCACCCAGACCGAGCGCACGTCAGCGCGCGTCGGCACTTTCGACAGATAGCGTCCGGCCTCGCCGAGGATGAAGTCCACCTCTTCGTGGAAGGGCGCTGGCTCGAGGGCGAGATCGTGGCGTGGCGTGTCGGTGGTGCCGAGGATGGTCTTGCCCAGCCAGGGCACCGCGAACAGCACGCGGCCGTCGGCTGTCTTCGGCACCATCAGCGCATGCGTGCCGGGCAGGAAGGCGCGGTCGACGACGAGGTGCACGCCCTGGCTCGGCGCCACCATCGGCTTGGCCGGTGCCGCATCCGCGTCGCGGTCCATGTCGCGTACCGAGTCGACCCACACGCCGGCGGCATTCACCACGCAGCGCGCGCGCACCTCGAAGTCTTCCCCGCTTTCGCCGTCGCGCGCCTGCAGCCCGCGCACCTTGCCACCTTCGCGCAGCAACCCGGTCACCGCGACATGGTTCAGCACCAGCGCACCGCGCTGTTGCGCGGTGCGCGCCAGCAGCACCGCCAGCCGCGCGTCGTCGAACTGCCCGTCCCAGTACTTCACGCCACCGACCAAGCCCTGGCCACGCACCGTCGGCAGCAACTCGCGCGTGCGGCCCGCCGACAGCCACTCGGTCGGGCCCAAGCTCTGTCGACCGGCGAGCACGTCGTACATCTTTAACCCGGTACCGTAGAAGGGCACATCGATCAAGCGATAGCCGGGCACCACGAAGGCCATGCGCTGCGCCACGTGCGGCGCGTTGGCGAGCAGCGTGGTGCGCTCGTGCAGCGCCTCGCGCACCAGGCCGATGTTGCCCTGCGCCATGTAGCGCACGCCGCCGTGCACCAGCTTGGTGGCGCGCGAGGAGGTGCCCTTGGCGAAGTCCTCGCTTTCCAGCAACAGCACCGAAAAGCCGCGCGCCACCGCATCCAGCGCCAGGCCCAGGCCGGTGGCACCTCCACCGACGATGGCGAGGTCCCATTCACGCGCTTCACGCAGGCGCGCCAGCAGTTGGCCGCGGTCGATGGTTGTCGAATCCATGGGCATATTCAGAGCAAAGCGAAATTCACCGGCAGGCCTGGCACGTCGACCTCCAGCGCCAGCACGCAGCCCGCCAGCGGCTGCGCGGCCAGTTCCTCGGCCGGACGGTTCTCGCGCGCAGTGGTGATGTACAGCGTCTTCAGGTCGTTGCCGCCGAAGGCCGGCATCGTCGGGCAGCGCACCGGCAGGAACACCTGACGCAGGATCTGGCCCTGCGGCGACAGACGCAGCACACGCTGGCCGTCGTACATCGCCACCCAGTAGCAGCCCTCGCTGTCCACCGCTGCGCCGTCGGGCCAGCCCAGGTAGTCGTCGCCAGCCGAATTGGCGGGAAAGCGCGCGAAATCGCGGCGCCGCGACAACTCGCCGCTGTCTGGCGCGAAGTCGAAGACCTGCACCAGGCCACGATGTGTGTCGGCCCAGTACATCGTGCGCCCATCGGGGCTCCAGGCCAGGCCGTTGCTCACCGACACGCCATCAAAACGCGGCGACAGCACGCCGGATTGATAACAATGCATCGAGCCGAGGGCCGGCTCGCGCGGTTCGACAATGGTGCCGACCCACAAGCGTCCCCTGGCGTCGCACTTGCCGTCATTGAAGCGCTGCGTGGCGGTATCGTAGGGCGCGTCGGCCAGCATCTGGCGCTCGCCGCTGGCGGGATCGAAGACGCACAGCCCGTTGCGCAGCGCGAGCATCACCCGGCCATCCGGCAGCGGTGCGGCACACCCGGGCTCGGTGTCGAATGCCCAGGCCTCGAGTCGCGCGCTGGCCGGGTCGAATCGATGCAGCTGCCTGCCCGGAATGTCGCAGAAGTAAAGCCGCCGCTCGGTCGGATGCCAGAACGGCGATTCGCCAAGCAGACTGGGCTGCTGCACGGCCACGCGCAGCTCCGGATCGGGTGCGCCCAGTTTCACAACACGCTCACGTCGAGTTGCATCCAGGCCTCGGTCGATTCGCCGGGCTCGACGCGGCGCAGGCCATGCGCCAGTGGGTCAGCCATGTGGATGGCGTTGCTGACATGGCTCACCGGTTCGACGCAATAGAAATCACGTCGCTGCGGCGTGTACACCACCAGCCGGTCGAGCGAGGACGTGAGCTGCAGCGACAGCTTCTCGTCGCGAATGCGCGCCGCGCCACGCCAGCCATCGAAGCAGTTGTCGAAGTCCAGATGCATCACGTCACCGTCGATGCTGCCCTGCGCCACCTTGCGCACCGGAAGCAACGCGGCGTCGGTGTCCCAGCGCGACTCGGTCTCGATGTGCAGCCGGCTGCGCGCACGCTTCGGGAAATACGGGTGCCAGCCCAGCCCCAGCGGCTGCGCGACGTCGGCCAGGTTGCGCACCACCATCTGCACACGCAACGCTTGCGGCGTGAGCGTGAAGTACTGGTGGGCCTCGAAGGCAAAGGGCCAGTGCGCGTCGGCCGCATGGCAGTAGCGCAACACCACATCCAGCGCGCTGGACGAAACGATTTCCCACGGCCGCTGCCAGCCCACGCCGTGCACCGAATGCGGGCTGTCGTCGAAGTTCGGCAGCGTGGTGTGGTCCACGCCTTTCCAGCGAAAACGCCGATAGGCCAGGCGATTGGAGTACGGCAGCAGCGGGAAACAACCCGATGCGCGCGAACTCTCCAGCGCTGTCGGCTCGGTGCAGCGCAGCACCGGCAAGTGGCGATGCCAAAGCCCGGCGACGCAGCCGCCCAGGTCGGGGCGCAAGGCCAGGCGCAATGCCCCCGCGTGCAATTCGAAAAGGGGCTTGTCGCTCATGGGCTTCAGGGTGGGCGAAAAAGAGGCGCCTCTCAGGCGCCGGCGTCAGTGCGTGTGCCGGTCTGCAACGAATGCACGAAGGTTTCGTCGCTGGACATGCGCAGCGAGTGTACGGCCGCACGCGCGCCGTTCATCAGCAGGCCCATGTCGGACGAAATCGCCAGGTAGTCGAAACCCATCGCGCGGTATTGCGTGACCACATCGGGCGTCGCGCCGACGGTGCCCACCGGCTTGCCCAGCGCCTTGCAGCGCCGCACCGCATCGCCAATCGCTTGCATCACCTCGGGGTGCGTGAACTGGCCGACGTGGCCCATGCTCGCCGACAGGTCGGCCGGCCCGAGGAACAGCGCATCGACGCCCTCGACCGATGCGATGGCCTCCAGCTGGCTCAGCGCATGCGGCGTTTCCAGCTGCACGATCACGCCCATGGTCTCGCCCGCGGTGGCCAGGTAATTCGGCACGCTGCCAAAGCGCGTGGCGCGGCTCATGCCCGACATGCCGCGCACCCCCTGCGGCGGGTAGCGCGTGGCGGCCACGGCGTGCGCCGCTTCCTCGGCGTTCTGCACGAACGGGAACAGCAGCGTCGTGGCGCCGACATCGAGCACGCGCTTGACCATCACCGCGTCGTTCCAGGGCACCCGCACCACACCCACCATCCGCGTATTGCCCACGGCCTGCAGCAGGTGCAGCACATGCATCGTGTCCAGTGGTGAATGCTCCATGTCCAGCACGCACCATTCGAAGCCAGCATGCCCCAGCGCCTCGGCAATGATCGGGCTGGTCGAGCTGATCCAGGTGCCGATCGGCGGCTTGCTGCCGGCGGCGCGCAAGAGTTGGCGAAAAACATTCATGGCGGCTCCTTCGATGGCCTGCAGTCTATCGGCAAGGTCGGCGGCGCCTAGAGCGCAGCCTTCAAATAGTGCGCGCCGGGGATCGGGTTGTAGCAGTAGGGCGCGACCTCCTCGAAGCCCAGCGAGGCATAGAGCTCGCGCGCCGTTTCCATCTCGTTCAGTGTGTCCAGAAGCATGTTGGAGTAGCCCGCGGCCGCGGCACGATCCATCAGCGCCTGTGCCAGCTCCCGGCCCAGACCCAAGCGGCGGAAGGCGCTGCGCACGAACAGCCGCTTCATCTCGCAGGCATTGGCGTGCACGACATCGCTCAAGCGGCGCATGGCCACGCAGCCGGCCAGCTGCTTGTTGTCGGCGAAGGCCAGCAGCAGCACGCCCGCGGGCGGTGCGTAGTCACCCGGCAGCCTGGCGAGCTCGCTCTCGAAATCCTGGAAGCACAGGTTCACCTGCAGGCTGTCGGCATATTCGCGAAAGATCGCCCGCGCGGCGTCGATCAGCTCGGGGCTGTCCGGCTCGACCAGGCGGAACTGCACGGCATTCATGGTGGCGGCAGGGGCACCAACCTCAGCCTCCCAGACTCACGACCCAGGCCACGGCGCCGGCGCACACGGCGGCCAACACCACGGCCAAAGCCCGCGTGCCGGCGGAGTCCAACGACGCCGGCGTGCCGGGCGGCAGCGCCTTGTCGCCATCGATCATCGGACGCACCAGGTTGTGCTTCTTGCGCAGCAGGTAGACCATGATTGCGGCCACATGCAGCAGCACCAGCGCAATCAGGATCCACTGGCCATAGTCCTTGTGCCAATGTGTCGCCTGGCCCGCCAACGCATTGCTGGAAAAGCGGTTCAGCGGGCCGACATTGGAAATCTCGTCGTCGGCCACCAGCCCGGTGGCCACCTGCAGCGCCAGGAAGCCGAGCAACGCGAACACCGACAGGCTGCCCAGCGGGTTGTGACCGACATCGAGCATCTCACCGGGCCGCGCCTGCCCGCGCAAATAGCGCAGCAGCGTGCCAGGCGCGTAGACGAAGCTGACAAAACGCGACCAGCGACCACCCACCAGGCCCCACAGCAGGCGAAAAGCGAGCAGCGTGAACACCACGTAGCCGAAGCGGAAATGCCAGAGCATGGCATTGCCGCCGATCTTGGCGCTGGCCACCGACCCGACCATCGTGAATGCCAACGTCCAGTGAAAGACCCGCGTGGGCAGGTCCCACACGCGCACCGCGCTGGCGCCTGGTCGGGGGTCACTCATCGGCATCGCCTCGGGCATCCGGCCCAGGCGCAACCATAGCGCGAACCGCGATGCGGGCTTTCCCCGAGTGGCAACGCGAAACCCGGGCAATGCGTACACTGGCCCGCGCGCCGGTCGGTCGAAAGAAGTCACGCGCCCGTGCGCTACCCGCTGTCATCTCAACACCCACTTGATCGGAGCCATCGCATGAAACGTCTGTCAGTCGCCATTCTGGCCCTCGCCGGCATGGCCGTCGCCCTGCCCGCCGCAGCGCAGTTCGCCAAGCCCGAAGACGCGGTCAAGTACCGCAAGGCGGCCTTCACCGTGATGGCCGCGAGCTTCGGTCGCATCGGCGCGATGGCCAGCGGCAAGGCGCCCTTCGACGCCGCATCGGCGCAATACAACGCCGAGATCGCGACGATGATGTCCAAGCTACCCTACACCGCATTCGGCCCGGGCACCGACGTGGGCGACACGCGTGCCAAACCGAACGTCTGGACCGACGGCGACAAGTTCAAGGCCGCCGCCACCATGATGCAGGACGAGATGGCCAAGCTGAATGTCGCCGCAAAGAGCGGCAACCTGGACCAAATCAAGGCCGCCTTCGGCCCCGTGGGCAAGGCCTGCAAGGCCTGCCACGACGACTTCCGCAAGGAATGAAGCTGGG
>JAHECC010000060.1:0-3062 GCA_024641965.1 Rubrivivax sp. | reverse complement strand
CCGTAGGGCGAGGCGAGCATGTGGCCGACGCGTATCGGGATCAGCCGCTCGAGCCGGCCTTCGTGTGAGCGCCTGATCAGTTCGACCGGGTCGATCCGGTCACTCGGCGGCGACCACACGTCGAATTCGCAGCGCTTCACCTGCTTGCGCAGGCCGCGGCCCAGCGCGAGCCTCTCGTTGCGCGGCATTGGGCGGTGGCGCAGCGAATGGTGGCTGTGGCTTTGGGCACCCGACAGCACGACATGCCCGCTAGAGACCTTGCCCCGTGCGTGCGCGGCATCGGGGCGACGCACGATCTGCAGGGGCTTGCTCGGCTTGTTCATGGATGGCAGCGGTGCCAAAAGAATATCCAGCGCGGCGGGTCGTGGCCCACTTCTCTTGGCTTCGGCACGCCAGCTGCGCCGGCTTCACATCGCTTCGCGATATGAGCCTGCGCCGAAGGAAAAGCGCTATCCGGCTGCGCCGGACTCGGCAAAGCCGAGGATGACCCTGCGGGTCATCGCCGACTTCTTTTGGCTGCGGCACGCCGGCTGCGCCGGCTTCACATCGCTTCGCGATATGAGCCTGCGCCGAAGGAAAAGCGCTATCCGGCTGCGCCGGACTCGGCAAAGCCGAGGATGACCCTGCGGGTCATCGCGCTTTTCTTTTCCACCTTGGTGACGACGACGGCGCCGACCTCGGCGGTGTTGGCCACATGCGTGCCGCCGCAGGGCTGCAGGTCCACGCCTTCGATCTCCAGCACGCGGATGCGGCCCAGGCCGCGCGGCGGCTGAACGCTCATGCTGCGCACCAGCTGCGGGTTGGCGTCGAGTTCGGCCTCGCTGATCCAGCGGTGGCGCACCGCATGGGCTTCGGCCACCAGCCGGGCAATGCCCTCGGTCAAGGCCTGCTTGTCCAGCGGCTCGTTCATGTGGAAGTCCAGCCGCGCATAGGCCGGCGTGATCGAGCAGCCGTCCACCGGATGCGGCACCAGCGCGCACAGCAGGTGGGTGGCGGTGTGAAAACGCATGTGCGCTCGTCGACGCGCGCTGTCGATGACAGCCGTCACCGGCGTGCCGACGGCCACTGCGTGGGCATTGGTGTCCGGTGCGAGCAGGTGCAGGATCTGCCCCGGCGCTGCGCCCTTGCGCGTGTCGACCACCCGCAGTACACGCCCGTCGTCCAGGCGCAACTCGCCGGCGTCTCCCGCCTGGCCGCCACCATGCGGATAGAACACCGTGCGGTCCAGTTGCACCCCGCTGGCGTCGATGGCGGTCACACGCGCGCTGCATTCGGCCAGCGTCGAATCCTCGCGAAACAGTTCTTCGGTCATGGCGGGCATCATGCCGCAAGCACGCGTGCGAACACGTCGCGGTCGACGTTGCCACCGGTCAGTGCCAGGCCGATGCTGCCGCGCGCAAAGCGCTCTCGCTGCTGCAGCGCGGCGGCCAGCGGCGCGGCGCCGGCGCCCTCGGCCACGTTGTGCGTGTCGCTGAAGTAGATGCGCATCGCCTCGGCCACCTCGTCGTCACTGACGGCAATGATGTCGCCAACTTCGCGGCGAATGATCGCCAGCGCGGCTTCGTCGGGCACGCGGCAAGCCATGCCGTCGGCCAGCACCGTACTCACCGGCGCTTCAACGGCATGGCCGGCGCGATACGAATCGAGATACGCGGTGGCATGCGCCGACACCACGCCGATGATGCGCGTGGACGCGCCGACAAACGCACGCGCCGAGGCGCAGGCGGCGATGCCCGAGCCCATGCCGATCGGCACCAGCACCACGTCGGGCTGCACCGCTTTGAAGAACTCGATCCAGTAGCTGGCCACGCCGCGCACCAGGTCGCGGTGGAAACTCGGCACCCGGTGCAGGCCCAGCGTTTGTGCCAGCGACGCGGCGTGCTCGCTGGCCTGCTGGAAGTCCTCGCCATGTTCGATCAGCGTCGCGCCCAGCGCACGCATCGCGGCGTTCTTCTCCACCGAATTGCCGAAGGGCACGACGATCGTCGCCGTCAGACCGTGCACGGCCGCTGCGCGCGCGATCGATTGGCCGTGGTTGCCGCGCGTGGCGCTGATCAGGCCGCGCACCTGCGGCTCGCGTTGCAGCAGATCGTGCACATAGACCGCGCCGCCGCGCAGCTTGAAGGCACCCAGCGCGGTGTGGTTCTCGTGCTTGACGAAGACGGTCGTACCCAGGCGCGCCTCCAGCAACGGCCAGCGGTGCGTCGGCGTCGGCGCCATGTGTTCGCGCACGATGGCCAGCGCGCTGTGCAGTGCCTCGGCGTCGGGCAGCAGGTTCTGCACCATTCAGCCCCCGCTGTGCAGCCAGACCTCGCCACGCGGCGTGTCCAGCCGCGCGCTCAATGCCGGTCCCTCGGCGCGCTGTTCGACCCCGCGCAGGCCCAGCGCAGTGGCCACCGAGACTGGCAGGCCGCCCAGGCTCAACGCCGCCAGCCGCACGGCGCTGGGCGGCAGGCTGTCGCTGGGGTGCATGTCGCCCCATTCGATCAAGGTCGGCAGCGCGCCCCCGCAGAGCAGTGCGCCGTCGCTGCGCCCCGCAATGCGCCAGCGCAGCAAACCGGCGACGCTGGCGCGCTCTGCGGCCACGGGGCGTCCGGCATCGACGCCCTGTGCCGCCAGCGCGGCCAGGGTGGTGTCGATCTGCGTCGTGCGCGCCACCGCATGCAACAGACGCGGGCCCTTCTGCAGCGCGGCTTGCAGCGCCGCATCGTCCAGGCCGAACCAGCGCGCTCGTGCAGGCGGCGGCGACTGCGGATCGATGGCGATGATCTCCAGGTAGGCCTTGGGGAACGCCGGCGAGGCGATGGCCAGCAACCGGTTGTGCGTGCCCAGCCCGACGTGCTTGCCACCGGCGGCCGGCGTGACGCCGAGCGTGGCCTCGCACCAGGCGGCGCCCTGTTCCAGCGTGGCCGCGGCCACCACCAGGTGGTCGATGTCAGCGCTCATAGGTCCGCCTCGCCTGCGATCACGGGCGTGACATCGCCGCCGACCCAGATGTCGCCGCCCACCGATTCGATGTACACGCGCCCGCTGCGCGCCAGCGCCGTGCCCTGGGCGGCAAT
>JAHECC010000059.1 GCA_024641965.1 Rubrivivax sp. | reverse complement strand
CGTCTCGTACTCGGCTTCCTTCTGGAACGGCTGCCAGACGGTCTCGTAGCCGACGAAGCCTTTTTCGTTGGGTGCCATCTGCCGCGTGGTCACGAAGCGCGAATGGCCGTCGGGAACCTTCACGGGTTGCGGTTGCTCGCTCATGGGTCAGCCTTTCCTTGCAGTGAAGTGGGGAATCCGTCGTCGATGCCTGTAGCCGGAAGATGACGCGTGCCGTGCGAGGTCGCGGCTCAAACAGCCTTCATGCGCGCGGGATCGATATCCGCGCCAGCGACGATCGCACCGCCTGCGCGGGTCTCTTCATTGGTGGCATCGCGCACGTTCAGGATCTCGAGCGTGAACACGACCTCTCGGCCGCAGAGCGGATTGTTGCCGTCTACCGTCAGTGTTTCATCGTCCAAGCGCGTCACGATGAAGCTGCGGGTCTGGCCCCGGTCGTTTTCCATGAGGATGGAGGTGCCGAGCTGCCGATACTCCTCGGGAACGTTGTCGATGCGGTCGCTGAAGACCAGGGACTCGTCCCGGGCGCCGAAGATCTGGTTGCCATCGATGGGCACCTCGATGATGTCACCGGCAGACCTGCCCGCCAGCTCGCCATGGACCGACGGGGCCAGGATCTCGTTGTGCCCGTGCACGTAGCTCAACGGAAAGTCGACCCGGGTGAGGACATGCCCGGACTTCTGGTCCGTCACCTTGTAGGTCAGCTCGACGAACTTGCCGTCCTGGATGGACTCACTCATTTCGAATCCGGCCGAAGCGCTCAGAAGATGGAGGCACCAAAGATCTTGACCTCTCCGCTCTCGTAGCCTAGCACCAGTCGACCCAGCCATTCACCCGGCTTCTTGCTGCTGCGCTGCCGGTACAGCACCGTCACGTGTTCGCCCCGACGGATGATGCCGAGCGCGTCGACGTCTTCGCTCAGGCTTCTCGCCAGTTCGCTGTTGGCGAACTGGTGGCCCGCCACCACCTGCGTCATGGCCAGCGCCAGGGAGTTGGCGAAGTTCTTGACGAACTCGCCGTACTTGCCCTCGTTCGAATGCTTCACCAGGTCGCGCCACAACGGATCGGCGATGGCCCGAATCTCGTCGTCGGTCTTCTCGATGATGTTCACGCGCGGCTCCGTGCGGCCCGCAGCGACCACGTTGACAGGGCTCACAACAGATGACATGTCGATCCCTCTTGCAGCAGGCGGACGGTCATCGCGCGCTCGTGCCCGCAGGCGCGGCTACTTTTCGTCGTCGACCAGGTGATAACAAGGGGCTTTCTCCATCGTGTATTCGCCGGACGCAGGATCACGACGCGACACCGTCAGCACGTGCCAGTTCTCGTCGTCCACCTTCATCGCGTCGCCTCGGTAGTAGTAGCCCGGCCAGCGGGTCTCCTTGCGGAACAGCGTGTGCTGCGTGACGCACTCCGCAGCGCGATGACGGTGCTTCAGCTCCCAGGCGCGCAGCAGCTCGTGGATATCCTCCGCGGCCAGGCTCTCGAGGTCTTCCTCCATGATCTTCAGCTTCTTGAGGCCGATGTTCAGCAGCTTCTCATTGGTCATGTAGCTGACGGTCACGCCGCCGCAGTACTCGTCCATCAGCTTCTGCAGGCGCTCCAGGCCCTGCTTCGGATTGATGTAGTGCGGGTTGACGCTGCCGGCGACGATCGCATTGCGGTAGGTCTTGTAGTGCTCCATGGGCTTGTAGATCTCCTGCCTGCGGCGGTCGATCTGCTGGTCCGATACGACGATGCCTTCGGCCTTGCCGTCGTCGATGTACTTGCACGCGGCCTTCGCGGCGAGACGGCCTTCGGTGAACGAGCCGGACGAGAAGGCGTGCGGCGTGCCGCCGACCGCATCGCCGGCGCCGAACAGGCCTTCGATGGTCGTCATGCGGTTGTAGCCCCAGAAATACTCGGGTGGGGAGACGTCTTCGGGACCCGAGCACCACGCCCCCGATCCGGTCGCATGCGAGCCCATGACGTACGGTTCAGAGGTGGTCAGCTCGGGGTTCTCGTTCTTCGGGTCGACGTCGGTCGAGGCCCAGAGCACCGCCTGGCCGACGGTCATGCCGAGGAAGTTCTCCCAGCCGACTTCTTCAAGGTGCGGGTCCTGAAAGGCGCGCATCGTCACCATGTGGATCGGGCCGCGGCCGGCATTCACCTCGCTGATCAGCGCATGGTTGCGCAAGCAGGTAGGGATCGGCCGATGGGTCAGGTGCGAGGCTTCCGGATCGAGGTATTCCTTGCCCACCATCTTCTGCAGTTCGGGGAACCACTTCGATTCGTACTCTTCGCCCAGGCCGTTCTGCGTATAGGTCTTCAGATGCAGGAAGTACGCGCCGACCGGGCCGTAACCGTCCTTGAAGCGTGCCAGCACGATGCGGTTTTCCATCTGCGTCATCTTGGCGCCGGCATTGATCATGAGCCCATAGGCCGACGCGGACGACCAGGGCGCATACCAGGTGCGGCCGGAACCCTCGCCCACGGAACGCGGCTTGAAGATGTTCGACGCACCGCCCGCGCCGCAGATCACGGTCTTCGACTTGAAGACGTGATAGTTGCCCGTGCGAACATTGAAGCCCACGGCACCGGCCACCCGGTTTTCCTTGGTGTCGTCCATCAGCAGGTGCGTGACACAGATGCGGTTGAAGACCTTGTCGGCCGATTTCTTGGCGGCCTCGGCCACGATGGGCTTGTAGGACTCGCCATGAATCATGATCTGCCAGCGCCCCTCACGCAGGTAGCGACCCGTCTTCGGGTCCTTCATGATCGGCAGGCCCCATTCCTCGAACTGGTGCACGGTGGAGTCGACATGACGCGCCATGTCGAACAGCAGGTCTTCGCGCACCATCCCCATCAGGTCGATACGGGCGTAACGGACATGGTCCTCCGGCTTGTTCTCGCCCCAGCGGGTGCCCATGTAGCAGTTGATCGCGTACAGGCCCTGGGCGACCGCACCGGAGCGATCGATATTGGCCTTCTCGGCAATGACGATCTTCTTGTCCTGCCCCCAGAACCTGGCCTCCCATGCGGCACCCGTGCCACCAAGGCCCGCCCCGACGACAAGGACATCGATGCCGTCTTCGATGATCGTTTCGTAAGCCATCAGTAGGTCACGCCTTTCTTCATCTTGAGGCCGGCGGATTGCAGCGTGTGCAGACCGCCGTCATCCATGCGGATCCATTTCGGCTCGTTGTACAGGAGCTGGCCATCGCGCATCTCCTTGCTGGGAGCCGGAACCTGCGCGAGCTTGGGGATCGCCGTCCCCCAGGGCTTGGTGGTGATCGGCGACAGGAAACTCTTCTCCGTGCCGTTGCGGAACTTGATCTTCCACGCGATCGTGCCCTTGTTCTCGTCGCGGTCGACACGAACACTGTGACCGAGCGGCGCGAAGTCAGCGTATCCGCGAACATCGATCGCGTGCTGCGGACAAGCCTTGACGCAGGAGTAGCACTCCCAGCACATGTTGGGCTCGATGTTGTAGGCACGCCGATAGGTCTTGTCGATGTGCATGATGTCCGAGGGACAGATGTCGACGCAATGTCCGCATCCATCACATCGCGTCATGTAGACAAAGGTGGGCATGGGCCGGCTCCTGGGTGCGTTTCGAGGGAACTTGCGGGTTGTCAGTAGTGGCGCGGCGCTTCGCGCTTGATGCCGAGCCCCATGTTCATCGGCGCGTCGCGCAGCAGTTCCATCGAGTGTCTTTTCTGCTGTTCGGGATCGTCACGGGTCTGCGTCGGCAGGTTGTTGGCCGACCCGTGCGCCGCGGATACTCTCTTCTCGAAGGCTGCCGCGGGCTTGAAGAACATGTGCGCGAACTTGGACCAGGGCACCCCGGCAAAGAGCACGGTACTGGCGACGAGGTAGAGCACGAAGAACAGCCCGCTCCCGGCAATGCCGGTGGTCTGCAGCACCGCCCAGATCAGGCCCAGGGTGGTACTGGCCAGCAGCGACAGCACGAACAGGTCGGCACGCATGACGCGCCAAGGTGAACCACCTTCGGCCGCCACGTCGACGCGGATGAAGAACCAGAACCAGTAGCCGCCGACACAGACCATCAGCGCGCCGATCCACCACAGCGCGGTCACGGCCAGCGGCGTCGCGGCATCGGCCTGCGAATAGCCGAAGACCATGATCACCGTCGTCGCCAGGTACATCAGGAAACCGTACATGGTCAACAGATGGGCGAGCCGGCGGCGCGGGTTGCAGAACTCGCCCGAGGCCAGCACGTCGACGACGCCGGTCTTCACGGCCAGCGACACCAGTTCACCGCCCCCGATGTCCTTCTGGCCCTTGGATCTTTGCCATTGCGCGAAGAAGTACCTGGCGCTGCCCTTGTGGACGATGTCGAACAAGGTGCCCGCAACGACCAGCGCGATCATCACGAGGACGTAGATCTGCATGGCCGCCTGCGGTATCGATGCGGAGATTCCGGCAAACGGATTGCTGGCGAACATCTCTTCCCTCCCTCAGGTGATGAATCGGCGCGCTACTCGACCGGCTGTTTGAGCATCGAGATGCGGCGGGACGCCCGGCATTCTGCGCGACCGACCGTCATGCTGAAAGCCGAACCTGCTTATGGCGCGATAAGCCGTTCCAATGCGGCGTCGACAAGCAGGCACCCGAGCTCTGGTAAACCCGAACTGCGTCGACGTCCTTGGCACATGGGCATCGCCAGACGCCGTCGCTCTATGGCTTCGCGGCCTGGCCCGCATAGTGAGCGCGCAAAACGTCGAGCACTTCGGGCCGACTGAACTCAGCGGCAATTGGCGCGTTCTGCTCGAGTGTCCGGCGAAGTTCCGTCCCTGAAACCTGCAGCCTGTCGGCGGCCTCATGCGGACAGGTGCGGGCCGACGCCATGCCGCCGCACTGGTAGCACCAGAACGTCCAGTCGATCTTCAGCGGCTGGATGCGCAACGCATCCGGCGGGATCTGGTCGAAGATGTGCTGCGCGTCGAAGGGGCCGTAGTAGCTGCCGACACCAGCATGGTCGCGCCCCAGGATCTGGTAGGCGCAGCCATAGTTCTGCCGAAAAACGGCATGCAGCAGTGCCTCGCGCGGCCCGGCGTAGCGCATGTCCAGCGGGAATCCCGCCTGAACCACGGTGTTCGGCGCGAAGTACTTTTCGATCAGGATGGCAATAGCGCGCGTGCGAACGTCCGCGGGAATGTCGCCTGGCTTGAGATTTCCCAGCAGCGAGTGCACGAGCACGCCGTCGCAGGTCTCGACCGCGATCTTGGCGAGGTACTCGTGCGAGCGGTGCATCGGATTGCGCGTCTGGAAGGCGGCCACACGGCGCCAGCCGAGCCGCTCGAACTCGGCGCGCGTTTCGGCCGGCGTCATGAACAGCGCCCCGTACCGTGCCTTGAAGCCGCCGTCGGACAGCACACGCAGCGGGCCGGCGAGATTGACTTCACCCTGCTCCATCACCATGCGCACACCGGGATGCGCGGCGTCGGTGGTCTTGAAGACCTGTTGGCACTCGTGTGCCTTGTCGATGCGGTACTTCTCGTCGACGCGCAAGATCGCGAGCACGTCGTCGCCATCCGGATCGACCAAGGCGATCTCGGCGCCGTAATCGATCGAATCCGCCGTCGCCGCATCGGTCGACAGCGTGATGGGGATCGGCCAGAACAGGCCTTGCAAAGTGCGCATGTGGTCGCACACGCCTTGCCAGTCGGCATGTCCCATGAAGCCATTCAGCGGCGAGAACCCGCCGATGCCCAGCATGATCACGTCGCCGCGCTCGCGCGAGCTGACGCGGATTGCAGGCAACTCTTTCGCGCGCTGGCGCTCGGCAAGCAATTCATCGCCGCCGAGCATCAGCGGCTTGAGCGGAACTCCGCCATGGGGGGGTACCAGGGTCGACACGCGGTTCCTCGGCTAGGGCATGGACGCCGAGCCATTCTGGGCACCGGGCGCCGGGGACACAACGAGGAAATGTTGATTCGGCGATAAGCTCAGCTAATCACCCACTCGCGCCGCGCCACGACAGCCGCCACTGCTTGCATGAACAACAACGACGACATCCAGGCATCGCCGCCCCGCTTGGTCGATGTAGAGGGATTGGCGCGGGCGCTCGAGCAGTTCGCCGCCGAGCGCGATTGGGCGCGTTTTCATTCGCCGAAGAACCTGGTGATGGCGCTGACCGGCGAAGTCGGCGAGTTGTCCGAACTGTTCCAGTGGGCGACGGAGGAGTCTTCTCGCGAGGCCGCCCGTGATGCGCGGCTCGCCGAGCCCTTGCGCGACGAACTGGCCGATGTGCTCCTGTACCTTGTTCGCCTGGCCAGCGTCCTGGGCGTGGACCTCAACGACGCGGCGGTGCGCAAACTGCAGAAGAACGCGGCCAAGTATCCGGTCGACGCGGCCTTCGGCAACAGCAAGAAGTACACCGAGCTGTAGCGCGCGCAATCTTCGTTGGCAGCGGTCGCTGCGGCCGTCAACCCATGCAATGGCGCAGGAAATCCCGGGGCGATCGTCCCAGGCGTCGACCGCGCCGCACCGCGATCGCCAGACGGCGCCGCGCGCGCGGCAGCCGGGTCCGGACCTCCACCAGCGTGCCCTGCGTCAGTTCGTGGGCCACCGCGTGGCGTGACACGCATGCGATGCCGGCGCCGGCAGCCGCGAGGCGCTTGATGGCTTCGGTGCTGCCCAGTTCGTACTGCACTTCGAGGGCGCCGAGGTGTTCCAGCAGCCAGGCATCGGCCGCCTGGCGTGTTCCCGACGCCGGCTCGCGCAGAATCCAGGTGGCATCGGCGAGTTGACGATTCGTCGCCGAGCGACCCGCCAAAGCATGCGCCGGTGCGGCAACGATCACCAGTTCGTCTTCCAGCCAGCGTCGGACCATCAGGTCCGGGTGCGTCTGCGGGCCTTCGATGAATCCGATGTCGACCTGCATGTCGACGACCGACTCGATCACCCTGGCCGTGTTGCCGATCGTGGCCTTCACCGGGCTGGACGGATGATCCTTCTGCCAGCTTGCGATGTACTCCGGCAGCAGGTACTCGCCTATGGTCAGGCTCGCGGCCACGCGCAGCGGCAGGCGCCGCGCGGCGGTGAACAGGTCCTGCAGTTCAGCGGCCTGGTCGAGCAACGCGATCGCACCGGGCAGCAGCGCGCGCCCGCTTTCGTTGAGCACGAGACGCCGCCCGACGCGTTCGAACAAAGGCGTATCGAGTGCAGATTCGAGCTCGGCCAGCGAGGCGCTCGCCGCCGACTGCGAACGGGCCACACGCTGCGCCGCGGCGTGCGTCGAGCCGGCCCGGGCGATGGCGACGAAGACTTCGAGCTGACGCAGGTTCAGGCGCAGCCTGGGGTCGAGTGCTTGACCCGGTTTATCGGTCATTGTGAACTGGATTATCCATTTTTTATTTTCAACGAAACCACCTAGGATTGGGGCTCGATCCATCGAGGAGATCTGCGTTGAAGCCCTTTTCCGGTGCACCGCTGCACGACCCGACGGCCAATCCACTGCCGAGCGCGAAGACCGAGGTCAAGACGACCACTTGCTACATGTGCGCCTGCCGCTGCGGCATCCGCGTGCACCTGCGCGAAGGCGAGAAGGGCCCCGAGGTGCGCTACATCGAAGGCAACCCCGAGCACCCGCTGAACAAGGGCATTCTGTGTGCGAAGGGCTCGTCAGGGATCATGAAGCAGTACTCGCCGGCGCGGCTAAGCCAGCCGCTGCGGCGCAAGGCCGGCACCGAGCGCGGCGCCGGTGAGTTCGAGCCGATCTCCTGGGACCAGACCTTCGAGATCCTGACCGAGCGCCTGGGGCAGATTCGCGCCACCGACCCGAAGAAGTTCGCGCTCTTTACCGGGCGCGATCAGATGCAGGCCCTGACCGGCCTGTTCGCACGCCAGTTCGGCACGCCCAACTACGCGGCACACGGCGGCTTCTGCTCCGTGAACATGGCTGCCGGCATGATCTACACCATCGGCGGCTCGTTCTGGGAGTTCGGCGGGCCCGACCTGGAACGTGCCAAGCTGTTCGTGATGATCGGCACCGCCGAGGACCACCACAGCAACCCGCTGAAGGCGGCCATGTCGAAGTTCAAGCGCGATGGCGGCCGCTTCATCGCCATCAACCCGATCCGCACGGGCTACGCGGCGATCGCCGACGAGTGGATTCCGATCCGCCCCGGCACCGACGGTGCGCTGCTGCTGGCCATCATCCGCGAGCTGATCACGCTGGGCCTGTTCGACCGCGAGTTCGTCGCCCGCTACACCAACGCCGGCCAATTGGTGAACCTGGACGAAGGCAGTGACGAATACGGGTTGATGATGCGCAACCCGGATGGCGAACAGAGCAACCCGCTGCGCCCTCACAACTTCTATTGGTGGGACCGGCACAGCGACGCCGCAGTGGCCGACCACGACGAGGGCACCGATCCGCGCCTGTTCGGCGCCTACAGGATGAGCGACGGTACGCCGGTCAAGCCCGCATTCCAACTCCTCGAGGAACGCGTTCGCGACTGCACCCCGGAATGGGCCGAAGGCATCACCGGGATCCCCGCGGCCCGCATCCGGGCGCTGGCGCACGAGATGGGCATGACCGCGCGCGACGAGAAGATCGAACTGCCGATCGCCTGGACCGATTGGTGGGGCAGGAAGCACAACAAGGTCACCGGCAACCCGGTGGCCTTCCACGCGATGCGTGGCCTGGCGGCGCACAGCAACGGCTTCCAGACCATCCGCGCGCTGGCGATCCTGATGTCGCTGCTGGGCACCATCGACCGCCCCGGCGGCTTCCGCCACAAGGCGCCCTACCCTCGCGCGGTGCCGCCCGCCGCGAGGCCGCCCAAGGGGCCGGGCTCGATCAAGCCGAACACGCCTCTCGATTCGCCGCCGCTCGGCTGGCCCGAGTCGCCCGAGGATCTGTGCGTTGACGGCGACGGCGAGCCGGTGCGCATCGACAAGGGCTTCTCGTGGGAGTACCCGTTGTCAGCGCACGGCCTGATGCACAACGTCATCACCAATGCCTGGCGCGGCGATCCGTACCCGATCGACACGCTGATGATGTTCATGGCCAATATGGCCTGGAACTCGAGCATGAACACCTCCGAGGTGCGGCGCATGCTCGTCGACAAGCGCGAGGGCGGCGACTACAAGATCCCCTTCATCATCGTGTGCGACACCTTCCAGTCGGAGATGACGGCCTTCGCCGACCTGATCCTGCCCGACACGACCTATCTCGAGCGGCATGACGTGATGGGCATGCTCGACCGCCCGATCAGCGAGTTCGACGGCCCCTGCGATTCGGTGCGCGTGCCGGTGCTGGCGCCGCTCGGCCAATGCCGCCCGTTCCAGGAAGTGCTGGTGGAGCTGGCCGCGCGGCTGAAATTGCCGGCCTTCACGCACGCCGACGGCAGCCCGAAGTACAAGGGCTACACCGACTTCATCGTCAACTACGAGACGGCGCCGGGTTCGGGCATCGGCTTCCTGACGGGCTGGCGCGGCAAGGACGGGACGCAGTCGATGCGTGGCGAGCCGAACCCGAAACAATGGGAGATGTACGCCGCCAACAACTGCGTCCACCATCATCCGATGCCGCCGGAAATCCAGTACATGCGCAACTGGAACGACGGCTACATGGATTGGGCGCAGGAGGTGGGACTTCGCCGCGACCACGATCCGATCGTGATCCACATCTACTCCGAGTTCATCCAGCGCTTTCGCCTTGCCGCGCAGGGCAAGGGTGATGGCCGCAAGCCGCCCGAGCGGCTGAAGGCACGGGTCGCGCAGTTCTTCGACCCCCTGCCCTTCTGGTACCCGCCGCTCGAGGTGCAGGCCAGCGACGGCGACGCGTTCCCGCTGGCGGCCGTGACGCAGCGGCCGATGGCGATGTATCACTCCTGGGACTCGCAGAACGCCTGGCTGCGCCAGATTCACGCGCACAACTATCTGCACGTGAACACGCGTACCGCATTGGCTGCCGGCATCGGCGACGGCGACTGGATGTGGGTCGAGTCGATGTGGGGCAAGGTGCGCTGCCTGTGCCGGCACAGCGAGTCGGTCGAGCCCGGCACGGTCTGGACCTGGAACGCGATCGGCAAGTCGAAGGGCGCCTGGGCCCTGTCCGACGATGCCAACGAATCGCAGAAGGGCTTCCTGCTGAACCACCTGATCAGCGAGGAGCTGCCCGCCGGTGCCGACGGCGCACGGCTTTCGAACTCCGACCCGATCACCGGCCAGGCCGGCTGGTACGACGTGCGCGTGCGCATCCGCAGGGCCGATGCGGACGAGCCGCAGCAGACCTACCCGCAGTTCGACGGCGTGCCGCGTCTGCCGGGCACGGGTGAGAAGAAGCCCAGCTGGCGCGCCTGGTTCGCCGGCCGCGCGACCAGCGAAGGAGAAGGGCAATGACCCAGCTGGCCCTGGTCATCGATCTCAACGTCTGCGTCGGCTGCCACGCCTGCGTGACCAGTTGCAAGCAGTGGAACACCTCGGGCAGCGCCGGCCCGCTGGTCGATGAGCAGCCCTATGGCCGCGACCCGACCGGCACCTTCTTCAACCGCGTGATGAGCTTCGAGGTCGGCGAATATCCGGCCACGCAGACGGTGCACTTCCCGAAGAGCTGCCTGCACTGCGAAGACCCGCCCTGCGTGCCCGTGTGCCCCACAGGGGCCAGCTACAAGCGAGTCGAAGACGGCATCGTGCTGGTCGACTACGACAAATGCATTGGCTGCAAGTACTGCGCCTGGGCCTGCCCCTACGGCGTGCGCGAGCTCGACGAGAAGCGCCAGGTGATGACCAAGTGCACGCTGTGCGTCGACCGCATCACCGACAAGAAGCTGCCCGAGGCCGAGCGCAAGCCGGCCTGCGTGCTGGCCTGCCCGACGAACGCGCGGCTGTTCGGCGACGTGCACGACCCCGAGTCGGTCGTCTCGGTGGCGATCCGCGAGCGCGCCGGCTACGCACTGATGCCCGAGGCCGGCACCCAGCCGGCCAACCACTACCTGCCGCGGCGCAAGAGCGAACCGCGCACGCACCCCGAGCAACTGATGCGCGAGGAAAACCCCTTGCATGTCGACGGCCGCGAGCCCGTGCACGCCACCGGCGCGCCGCTCAGTGCGGACTGGGAACACTGATGAACCCCGCCTGGTCGATGATCTTCTTCACCACGCTGGCCGGCGCCGGCCAGGGGTTGATGCTCGCGCTGGTCGGCGTGGATCTGGCCGCGAATGCGGGGCTGACCGACGTGCCCTCACCGTACAGCTTTGTCGCCGGTGCGGGCGTGGTGCTGCTGTTGTGCGGCATTGCCTTGGTCGCATCGGTCTTTCACCTCGGCCGGCCGATGCGCGCGTGGCGCGCGGCGTCGATGTGGCGCACTTCGTGGCTGTCGCGCGAGGTGATCGTGCTGCCGAGCTTCATGGCCGTGGTCTTCGCGTGGGGCGCCGCGCACGCGCTCGGCGCGCCTACTGTCGTACTCGGCGTGCTGGCCGTGCTGCTTGCGCTGTTGCTCTACCTGTGTACCGGCATGATCTACGGCGCGGTGGCGGTGATCCGCGAATGGGCCACGCCGCTGACGCCGCTGAACTTCGCGCTGCTCGGCATCGCCTCGGGCCTGACGCTGGGTGCCGCGGCAGCGGCTGTCGGCAGCCTTGCGCTGGCGCCGACGCTGGCGCTGCTGGCGCTCATTGCCACCGCCATCGCCGCGCTGATGCGTGGCGCGAGCTTCTGGCGCAATGCCAAACTGACGCCGAAGAGCACGCTGCAGACCGCCATCGGCGTGCGCCATCCGAAGATCGTGCAGAGCTCGATGGGGCAGATGGGCGGCTCCTTCAACACGCGCGAGTTCTTCCACGGCGCGGCCGCGCAGCTGCTACCGCGGCTGCGTTGGATCGTCGCGTTCGCCGTGTTCGCGCTGCCGCTGCTGCTGCTGGCCGCCGCCGCCCGCGGACCCTCACCCGTGCTGCTGGTGGTGGCTTTCGGCTGTCAGTACCTGGGGCTGCTGGCCGAGCGCTGGCTGTTCTTCGCCGAAGCGCAGCACCCGCAGAACCTTTACTACCAGCGCATCGGTTGACATGCAGGTCTTCGACGCCCAGGCCACGCGCGACGCGCTGCCCTTCGACAGGCTGATCCCGGCGCTGCGCGCGATGTTCGCCGCCGGCTGCGAGGTGCCGCCGCGTCATGTGCACCGCATCGAAGCGCCCGAAGGTGACGGCGAAGCCGTCACCTCCCTGATCATGCCGGCCTGGCTGCGCGGTCGCGCCTACGGCGTGAAGATCGTCAATGTCGCGCCCGGCAACGCCGCGCGCGGCCTGCCCGGTCTGCACGGCAGCTATGTCCTGCACGACGCACGCACCGGCCGGCCGCTGGCGCTGATCGACGGCGACCCGCTCACCGCACGGCGCACGGCGGCGGCCTCGGCGCTGGCGGCCTCGTGGCTGGCGGTGCCGCAGGCGCGGCATCTGCTGGTCGTCGGCGCCGGCCAGGTCGCGCGCTTGCTGCCCGAGGCCTATCGCACGGTTCGGCCGATCGAACGCGTGACGGTGTGGGCGCGTGTGCGGCAGCGCGCGGAAGACTTGGCGCAAGCGTTGTCCTGCCAGGGCTTCGATGCGCGGGCCGCTGTCGACCTGCAAGCCGCTGTCGGCCAAGCCGACATCATCAGCTGCGCGACGCTGGCCACCGAGCCGGTCGTGATGGGCCGCTGGCTGCACGCGGGCAGCCACCTCGATCTGATCGGTAGCTTCACGCCGACGATGCGCGAGGCCGACGACGAATGTTTGCGCGGCGCGCGGCTATACATCGACACCGAAGAAGCGCTGGCCAAGAGCGGCGATCTTCTCGGCCCGCTGTCGCGCGGTGTGATCAGCGCCGCCGATGTGGCAGGCACGCTGACGGCCCTGTCGCGCGGCGAAGCCCGCGGCCGCACCACGGCCAACGAGCGCACGGTGTTCAAGTCGGTCGGCACGGCGCTGGAAGACCTGGCGGCGGCGATGCTGGTGTGCGCCATCGCGCCGACAGCCGGAACGCAGCGCGATATCTGAAACGCTGGCTCAGGCGCGCTTCGACCGGAGGCGGCAGCGGCGCGACATGCAAGCGCCTCCACGCGCCGCACTCAGACCAGCTTCTTCAGCAAAGACGTCTTCTTGGCCGCGAACTCATCATCCGCGAGCACGCCCTTGGCGTGCAGTTCACCCAGTCGCTCCAGCGTCGCCAGGATTTCGTCGTGCGACATCGCGGCATCCGGCCCCGCCAGGCCCTTGCCGAGTTGCTGCGCCATCAGCTGGCCCAGCGCCACACCGGCACCCAGCCCCATCGCGTCGCCGGCCACGCCGCCGCCCTGGCCGCCACCGGCGGCGAAGCCCGGCAGCGCCTGTGCGGCCTGGTACTGCACCAGACGCCCCATGTCATCGCCGGCCATGCCCATGCCGACGCGCTGATCCAGCACCTTCTGCAGTTCTTCCGGCAGGTTGATGCTCTGCACCGTCACGGCCTCGAGCGCAACGCCCAGGCGCGCCATGTCCGCGAGGCAAGCCTGCCGCAGCAGCGCTGCAAACTCGACCTGGTTGGCCGCGAGATCCAGGAACGGCAGCCCGCTCTCGGCCACCGCGTCCCCCAGGTGCTGCACCAGCAGCGCGCGCAGCGTGTCGTCGAGATCGATCGCACAAAGCCGTTCGCGTGTGCCGACCACCTCGCGATAGAAGGCCTGCACATCGCCCACGCGCCAGGCAAAGTTGCCGAAGGCGCGCACGCGCACCGCGCCGAAATCCTTGTCGCGGATCGATACGGCCTGTGGCGTGCCCCAGCGGCGATCCAATTGCTGACGCGTGCTGAAGAAGACCACGTCGCTCTTGAACGGGCTCTCGAAAGCCTTGTCCCAATGCCGCAGGTTGGTCAGCACCGGCAAGGTGCGGGTGCCCAGACGGTAGCGGCCGGGGCCAAAGACATCGGCGACCTTCCCTTCATTGACGAACATCGCCAACTGGCCGTCGCGCACGGTCAGCGAAGCGCCGTTCTGAATCTCCTGCCCGGCCATCGGGAAGCGCCATGCGACCTCGCCGTCGTTGCCCTCGAGCCATTGAATGACGTCGATGAACTGCTTGCGAATGAATTCCATCATGGCCATGTCGGATCCTTGCAGTGGGGCGCTCCGCGATGATACGAAGCGATTCAGCGTCTGGGCGCTGAATGCCGCCGCAGATCTCACGCACAGGCGTCGCGCGACGTCACGCCCACGTCAGCCAGAGCAAGAGCAACACCAGCACCACCAGCATCGGAACCCAGCTGGTGTGGTGCTGGCCGCCGAGCCATTCATGCCAATCCAGTTGCGGCCCGAAGCGGCGCCACATTAAAGCCAGGCTGCTCTCCTGCCAAGCTCTCGGGCGCGTTGGACGTCGTGGCGGCGACGCCGCAGGCGGCCGACGCTGCACCGCGCGCAACTCGGCTTCGGCGCGGTCGAGCAATGGCGTGATGTCGTGAAGCGATGGCGCCAGCAGCGGATAGGCGCATTGCGGGCAGCGCGGTGCCAGCGTCGGGTCCAGTGCCATGCCACAGCCGCGGCAGGTCCAGGTCACCAGTTGGCCTGCCGCGACGGGCGACGGCCCGAAGTCATGCTGGCGCAACTGCAGCGCGTGCGCCAGGCGCGGCAGGTCGATGACCACGCGCGGGCTGCCGCAATAGCTGCAGGTGTCGCCGGCGCCGTCGCTGGGTGCACCGCAGTTCAGGCAATCGATGCGACGGTTGCGCAGGGCCGCGCGCTCAGGCCCGAGCAGCGTACGCACCAGGCCGCGTTCGGCGAGCAAACCGCTGCGGCTGTGCAGGTGACCGTGGCGTTTCGGACATTCCAGCACCTTGAAGCGGCCAAAGCGGCTGCGGTTGTGCACCGGCTGCAGGGGCGCGCTGCAGATCGGGCAGCGTGACCCGGTATTGACCGCCGCCGGCGGCGGGTCGGCGTCGCCGGGTTGCAGCTCGCGCAGCAAGTGCACCCAGCCCAGAGCGTCGAGTTGAACCGATTCGAGCGCGTCGAACCACACCAGCCGACAGGCACGGCAATGGTCGACGATGACCGGCAATGCAGATTGATGACCCGACAGGGTCAGGCGATTCATCGGTGCCGCACATCGCGGGCACGCGGTCTGATTCGGCAGGCCCGTATGTTGCACGCGGCGCATTGTCGGGCAAGGCCGCGCCCCCACATTCGCCAGGCGTCGTCAGGGTTTCCGCAAGCTCAACCGATCGTCATCAAGCTCGCGTTGCCGCCCTCCGCCGCGAAGTTGCGGCTAACGTTCGCTCATCGACCGCTCCGGCGGCACCGCAGTGTCACCGGCCGCGAGCGCAGCCATGCGGTGCTGGGGCAGTCCGGGCACGGGGCGGCGAACGCTCGCAGCGCCCGTGCATTGGCGTTCAGGCGGGACGAAGTCGCGTCAGCCAGCAGCCCGCTGTGCGGTGGAGGGGCCGATCACCCCGGCGATCTCGGTGACCAGATCCGCAGGGAACCCTCCTTGACGCGAATGCTTGCGTATGGCATCGGCACTGCTCGCCTCGTGCACGCAATAGATCTTGTCGCCGGCCACGTAGCTCGTGATCCACCTGTACGGCTCGCCAAGATCCCTGATCACGTCACACGACTTGGCCGAAATGTCCTTCAGCTCGTCGGAACTCAAGCTGCTGGCGCCGGGGATGTTTCTCTCGACGATGAACTGGGGCATGGAAGTTCTCCTTGATGAACGTTGAGGAGCCTCGACTGTGACGACCGGCCGTTGGACCGGGCGTGGAAGGCCATGCGCCTCGATGCATCTGCGATCCAACGCCTGCTCACACGGATGGGGTACAAACTGTGGGCATCGCCGCGCCGACACCACCCGAAAGGTCTTTTGATGGTCATGACGATCAAGTTGATGGGCGCGCCGGCGATCATCGACGCCAGCGGCCAGCAGCAGCTCGTGCGAGGTCATCAGGCCTGGGCCTTGCTCGCCCGGGTGCTCCTGTCCGCGCGGCCGCTCAGCCGGCGCGTGTTGGCGGCCGAACTGTTCCCCGAGACGGTCGACCCGCTCGGGTCGCTGCGATGGACCCTGGCCTCGTTGAGGAAGTCGCTGAACTGTTCCGACGCGCTGTGCGGCGATCCGATACAGGCACAGCTGCCCAAGGGCACAGGTATCGATGTCCATCGCCTGGGCGACGCGGATTTCGATGTCGAAGAGACCGGAGCACTGCTGGAAGGCGTGGAACCCCAGTGTGGGCCGGAGTTCTCGACCTGGATGCTCGTCGAGCGCGAGCGCACCGGCAGCCTCATCGCCGCTCGCATTCGTCAGGACACGCAACAGGCGATTGCCGTAGGCGATGCGCAGCGCGCGACGCGACTCGCCGAACTGGGCGTCAGGCGAGAGCCTTTCGACGAAGGGTCACACATTCGGCTGGTGAAGGCTTTGGTGCTCGCGGGCCGCTTCGACGCTGCCGCGGCACATGTGGACACCACGCAAAGCTTGTTCACGGCCGAGCTGGGGCACCCGCCCAGCGCGGCATTGCGCAGCGCCGCGCGCCGCACCCTGTCGTCTGCACCGAGTGGCGTGTCGCCACGCGCCGTCGTGGATTCGCTGCTGGAGTCCGGACTGGCTGCGCTGTCCGCAGGTGTCGTCGACGCCGGCATTGATTGCCTGCGGCGCGCGGCCACCGACGCAGAGCAATTTGCGGACGCCAACCTGCAGGCGCGCACGCTGGTGGAGCTGGGCTCGGCGTTGGTGCACGCGGTGCGTGGCTACGACGACGAGGGGGCCATCCTGTTGCGCCAGTCGATCGAGTGGGCGCAATGCTGCGGCGACGCGCGTATTGCGGCCAGCGCCTATCGGGAATTGGGCTACGTCGAAGCCCTGGCGGGTCGCCGCCCGACCGCGGCCGAGCATCTGACGAAGGCCCTCGACATTGCCAAGGACGACGACGAACTGGCCGGCATTCATGGCGTCGTCGGCTTCAATCTGGTCGACTGGGGCCGGGTCGATGAAGGGCTGGGCCATTACCGCGTATCGCTCGAACATGCCCAGCGTGCAGGCAATCGCCGTCGCCAGGTCTGGTCGCTCGGCTTGGGCGGCTGGGGCCTGATGGCGGCGGACCAGCTGAGCGAAGCGGATCGATGGCTGACCGATTGCCTGAAACTGGTCGACGAACTGCGCTGGACCTCGTTTCGGCCTTGGCCCTGTGCGCTGTTCGGCGAGTCGCGACTGCGCCAGCAAGACGAGCCAGCGGCCATCCAGCTTGAACTCGAACGCGCGTTCGCGCTCAGCTGCCAACTCGCCGATCCATGCTGGGAAGCCGCTGTGGCGCGCGCCATGGGATTGTGCTGCGAAGCCCGTGGCGATGATGAACAGGCGTTGGCGTGGTTCACGCAAGCGCGTGGCCGTTGCGCTCGCGAGACCGACACCTACGTCGCATTGTTGGTCGAAATCCTTTCCGACCAGGCGCGATGCAGCGCCAAGCTGGGCCACGCGGCACAGGCGAGCGCTTGCGCCCGCGAAGGTCTCTCGCTCGCCGCGCGCGCACACATGGATGCGCACGTGCATCGGGCGGTTCACTTCATTCGATAGTCCGCTGCCCCCTTTTCAACGCTCTGCACCACGCGATGGCAAACAACCAAGGGAGCTCGGTTCAAGCTCAGGGCTGCATCGACCTCAACCGATCGTCATCAGGCTTGCATTGCCGCCCGCAGCCGCGGTGTTGACGCTGAGCGAACGTTCGATCATCAGCCGCTCGAGCGGCACCGCGGCATCACCCGACGCAAGCGCGGTGACACCGACGATCGGCCCCGGCCGTTGAGCCAACGTGCCCAGCAACCCGGGCAGATCGCTGGCCGGGCCATGGTGCAGCACCGCGTCGAAGTGCACGGTGTCGGCGCGCCAGTCCTGCGCCAGCGACACGCGCTCCTTCACCGCATGCGGCAACGACTCGCGTTGTGCGTGGGCCTCGGCCGGCCAAACCGCGCGGCTGCCGACGGCCAGAACGGCTGCCAGTTGCAGCAGACGGTCGGCGTCGCCCTCGGGTCCATGGCCCGCCAGACACAGCACCGCCTCGCGCGGCAGTGCGGCATAGAGATTGGCTTCGCCGGTGGGCCCGCACAGTGCGCGCCAGCCTCCGGTGGGAACGCGCTGAGCCAGGTCGTCGCAGGCCTGCGCCAAGCGGGCATCACCACGGGAGCGCGCCCAGTCGCGCAGTGCCTTGTGTGCGGCCGCACCTTCGCCCGGGTCGGCCACGGGCGTCCAGCCGCGCTGCGGTGCCTGGCCCTCGGTGGCATCGGCCTGCGTCGCGCACCGCGCCGCGTCGTCGGGACGTTGGCCGAGCAGGCGAAGCAGGTACAGCGGCCCGCCGGCCTTCGGGCCGGTGCCCGACAGGCCTTCGCCGCCGAAGGGCTGCACACCCACCACCGCGCCGACGATGTTGCGGTTGACGTAGAGGTTGCCGGCGTGCGCAGCGTGCACCACCTGTGCCAGCGTTTCGTCGATGCGCGTGTGCACGCCCATCGTCAGGCCGTAGCCGGTGGCATTGATCTGCGCCAGCAGTTCGTCTAGCGCGTCGCGCTCGTAGCGCAGCACATGCAGCACCGGCCCGAAGACCTCACGCTGCAGTTCGTCGATGCGGTCGATCTCGATCAACGCCGGCGGCGCGAAGGTGCCGCGGCCCGTCGCCTCGAGGTCGATCACCGCGGGCCGTGTCACCACATGCCCCTTGGCGCGCATCGCCGTGATGTGGCGCTCGATGATGCCTTGCGCGTCGCTGTCAATGACCGGGCCGACGTCCACCGCCAGCCGTCGCGGGTCGCCCACGCGCAGCTCGCTCACCGCGCCCTTCAGCATCGCGATCAGCCGGTCGGCGCCGTCGCGCTGCACGCACAGCACGCGCAATGCCGAGCAGCGCTGGCCGGCACTGTCGAAGGCCGAGGCGACGACGTCGGCCACCACCTGCTCGGCCAGCGCCGAAGAGTCCACCACCATCGCGTTCTGGCCGCCGGTCTCGGCGATCAGCGGCACCGGCTGGCCGTGGGCACCGAGGCGGGTGGCCAGCGAACGCTGCAGCAGCCGCGCCACTTCGGTCGAGCCGGTGAAGATCACGCCCATCACGCGCGCATCGGCGACCAGCGCCGCGCCGACGCTCTCGCCGGGCCCGGGCAGCAGTTGCAGCACGCCACGCGGCACGCCGGCCTCCCACAGCGCGCGCACCGCGGCGGCGGCGATCAAAGGCGTCTGCTCGGCCGGCTTGGCCAGCACCGGGTTGCCGGCGGCCAGCGCCGCGGCCACCTGGCCGGTGAAGATGGCCAGCGGAAAGTTCCACGGACTGATGCACACCACCGGCCCCAGGGGCTCGTGGGTCGCATTGTCGAAATCGCGCCGCACCTGCAGCGCGTAGTAGCGCAAGAAGTCCACCGCCTCGCGCACCTCGGCCACGCCGTTGGCGCAGGTCTTGCCGGCTTCGCGCACCAGCAACGAGGTCAGCAATTCCATGTCGGCTTCGAGCCGGTTGGCCGCGGCATCGAGCCGCGCCGCACGCTCAGCCGGCGCGGTGGCGGCCCAGGCGGCGGCAGAACGTGCCGCGATGGCCAGCGCAGTTTCCACCTCGTCGGGGCTGGCGTCGCGCACCGTGCCGACCTCGTCGCTGCGGTCCGATGGGTTGAGTACCTTGTGCGGCGTGCGCGCCGGCGCGACGGCTTCGTCGCTGCCGAGCATCGGTTGTGCCGCCCACGGCGGCGTGGCGGTCGCGGACAGCGCGCTCGACAGCGACTGCAACGTGGCTTCACTGGCCAGGTCCAAGCCACGCGAGTTGGCGCGCATCGCACCGTACAGCGCGCGCGGCAGCGGGATGGCCGGGTGTGGTGCGCCGACGCCGCCGTCCTTCTCGGCCATCGCCCGCACCGTGCGCACCGGGTCTTCGACCAGTTCGGCCAGCGGCACCTCGTCGTCGGCAATGCGGTTGACGAAGGAGGTGTTGGCGCCGTTTTCCAGCAAGCGCCGCACCAGGTAGGCAAGCAAGGTTTCGTGCGTGCCCACGGGTGCATAGATGCGGCAGGCGCGGCCGAGCCTGCCGTCACTGACCGCACCGACCACCTGCTCGTACAGCGGCTCGCCCATGCCGTGCAGGCACTGGAATTCGTAGGCGTCGTCCGCCGTCGCGCCGCCCGACTTCGCCAGTTCGTGGATCGTGGCCAGCGACTGTGCGTTGTGCGTGGCGAACTGCGGGTACACCGCGTCGCGCGCGGCCAGCAGCTTGCGCGCGCAGGCGATGTAGGCCACGTCGGTGTAGGCCTTGCGCGTATAGACCGGGTAGCCGTCCAGGCCATCGACCTGCGCGCGCTTGATCTCGCTGTCCCAGTACGCGCCCTTGACCAGCCGCACCATCAGCCGGTGCTGGCTGCGCCGGCCCAGATCGACGAGGAAATCCACCACCGCCGGGCAGCGCTTCTGGTAGGCCTGGATGACGAAGCCGATGCCGTTCCAGCCGGCCAGCGCGGGTTCGAAGCACAGGCGTTCGAGCAGGTCCAGCGACAGCTCCAGCCGGTCGGCCTCTTCGGCATCGATGTTCAGGCCGATGTCGACCTGGCGTGCCAGCTGCGCCAACTGGAAAAGGCGTGGGTACAGCTCGGCCATCACGCGGCGCACTTTCGCGCGGCTGTAGCGCGGGTGCAGCGCCGACAGCTTGATCGAGATCCCCGGCCCCAACAAGACCCCCTTGCCGGCGGCCGCGCGGCCGATGGCGTGGATCGCGTTCTCGTAGGCCGCGTAATAGGCCTGCGCGTCGTGCGCGGTCATCGCCGCCTCGCCCAGCATGTCGTAGGAATAGCGAAAACCCTCGGCCTCGCGCTTGCGCGCATTCACCAGCGCCTGCTCGATCGATTCGCCGGTGACGAACTGCTCGCCCATCAGGCGCATCGCCATGTCCACGCCCTTGCGGATCAGCGGTTCGCCCCCGCGCGACACCACCTTGCGCAGCGAGGTGCTCAGGCCGGTGTCGCTGTGCGTGGCGACGAGCTTGCCGGTGAACAGCAGGCCCCAGGTCGCGGCGTTGACGAACAGCGAAGGGCTCTGGCCCAGGTGGACCTGCCAATTGCTGGTGCCGATCTTGTCGCGGATCAGCGCGTTGCGCGTGGCCGCATCGGGAATGCGCAGCAGCGCCTCGGCCAGGCACATCAGCGCCACCCCCTCCTGCGAGGACAGCGCGAATTCCTGCAGCAGGCCCTGCACCAGGCCGGCCTTGCCGCTGGCACGCGCGCGTGTGCGCACGCCGCCGGCAATGCGCAGCGCCAGCGCCTCGACCAATTGCGCCTGCGCCGGGTCCAGCTGCGCCTGTTCGAGCAGCCCCGGCAGCAGCTCGGGTTCAGGCAATCGCGT
>JAHECC010000003.1:19272-75932 GCA_024641965.1 Rubrivivax sp. | reverse complement strand
CGCGCAGGTCGAAGGGGTGCGCTTCCACGTCCATGCGCCCGGCCTCGATCTTCGAGAAGTCGAGGATGTCGTTGATGATCGTCAGCAGCGCATCGCCACTGTCGCGGATGGTCGACGCGAAATCGCGCTGGTCGGGCGTCAGCTCGGTGTCGAGCAGCAGCCCGCTCATGCCGATGACGGCGTTCATCGGCGTGCGGATCTCGTGGCTCATCGTCGCCAGGAAGCTGCTCTTGGCTTCGTTGGCGGCTTCGGCCGCAGCCCTGGCTTCCTGCGCGTCGTTGAACAGCCGCGCGTTCTGGATCGCGATTACCGCCTGGTCGGCGAAGGTCTGCAGCAGCGCGATCTCCCTTTCGGTGAACGGCTTCGGTGGCACCCGCATGACGGCAATCGAGCCGATGCCGCGGCCGTCCCAGAACATCGGCACGTACACCATCGACAGGTTGCCCAGGCGCGCGATCCTGTCTTGGACCTTGGTCGGCAAGTCGGGCACGGCCGCCAGGTCCGGTACATGCAGCGCTTGACGTGTGCGAATGGCCCGCCCGGTGCTGCTCTCATCAAGCGGGGTCTCGTTGTGCCCCGCGTCCTCGGCAATCGAACCACGCCACGCCGCAGAACGAACGATGGCATCGTCGCCGACGAGAAATATGCCGACCTGATCGGTCCCGAAGAGCCGCTCGCAACTGTCCAGGATCTTCTCGAACACGGGCGCCGTGTCCGCCACCGAGCTACTGATGACCGCCAGTACCTCGGCACTGGCGGTCTGCCGCTCCAATGCCTCCTGCGTTTCGTTGAACAGCCGCACGTTCTCGATGGCTATGGCGGCTTGGTCGGCGAAGGTGCGCAGCAGCGCGACCTGCTGGTCATCGAAGGCGTTCGGCTCGGCCCAGCCCATCGTGAACGCGCCGATCGCCTGGCCGTGCCGCAGCAGTGGCAGCGTGACCTGGCTGCGCGTGCCGATCGACTCGATCGCGCGCTGCGTCTGCGGCGGAATCGACGGGTGCTGCGCAACGTCGGGGATGATGAAGGGTTGAGCGTCGAGGATCACCTGGCCGGCGATCGTGTCGCGATCGAGCGCGTGCGGGAACATGCCTTGCCCGGGGTTCGTCCGGGTCGGGTCCAGGCCGTGCACGGCAACCAGGTGGATCGTGTCGCCTTCAAGGCGATAGACACGGCCGACGTGCGCGCCGCAAAGGCGCACCGCGCTGTCGACGATGACCTCGAAGACCGGCTGCGTGTCCGTCGGCGACGCGGCGATGACCTTCAGGATCTCGGCCGTGGCGGTCTGGCGTTCGAGCGCGCGCTGGGTCTCGTTGAACAGGCGCGCGTTCTGGATGGCGATCACCGCCTGGTCGGCGAAGGACTTGATCAGCCGCCCATCCTCATCGCTGAACGGCCTCATGTCGAAGTGGAACGCCGAGATCGTGCCGTAGACCGTGTCGCCCGCGACCATCGCGGCGCTGAGCATCGAGCAGTTCCGATCCAGTTCGCGCGCGGCGGTACGCAGGCTCTCGGGCACGCCCTCGCCATGCCGCAGATCGGGCAGGTACGTGGCGCGGCCGGTGAGCAGCCTGGAATTGGCCGGCGCCGGCCGCGGGAACAGACCGCGAATCGCTTCGAGCGATTCGCCGCTGCCGGCGCGCCAGTGGATCAGCCCGTCGTCGCCGAGCGAGCCGATGGCCAGGTCGGCCCCTGGCAGCAGCCGCGACATGCTGGCGCAGATGCTGTCGAACACCGGCTGCGCGTCGGCCATCGAGCCACCGATGACACGCAGCACTTCGGCGCTGGCCGTTTCGCGCTCCAGCGCCTCCTTCGTGTCATTGAACAGTCGCGCGTTCTGGATGGCGATCACCGCCTGATCGGCGAAGGTCTTCAGCAGCGACAGTTCCCGGTCGTCGAAGCTCACGCCGGCCGCGCGCGTGACGTTGAGCATGCCGATGATCTCGTCCTGCCAGTTCAGCGGCGTGATGGCGATCGAGAAATTCCCGCCGACCTTTGACACCAGGTTGCGCAGCCCGCTCGGTACGTCGGTGCCGTTGACGATGTCGGTGTAGCAGACCTGGCGGCGCTGCTCCAGCACCACCGGGGCCGAGGTCTGTTCCAGCGGCATCGGGTACAGCGCGACCATGGCCTCGGCGTTCGGGCCGTGCATGGCAGGGCAGTGCATGGTGCCGTCGCCCGGCATCAGGAACAGCCCCACATGCCGAGCATCGATCAGCCGCGAGGTGCTGTCGAGAATGTGTTCGAACACCGGCTTGGCGTCGGCCATCGAGCTGCCGACCACGCGCAGCACCTCGGCCGTGGCGGTCTGCCGCTCGAGCGCCTCCTTGGTCTCGTTGAACGAGTGCGCGTTCTGGATCGCGATGCCGGCCTGGTCGGCAAAGATCTTCAGCGTCCGCCCTTCCTTTTCGGTGAAGGGACGCATGTCCATCCGGAACGCCATGATCGCGCCGAAGACGCGCTCGCCCGAGTGCATGGCGGCGCTGAGCATCGAGGCATTGCCGCCCAGCGTGCGCGCCGCTTCGCGCAGGCTCTCGGGTACGCCGTCGCCACGCAGCAGGTCGGGGAAGTGGGTCGCGGCGCCGGTGAGCATGGTCTTGCTCGGCGCCGGCCGCGGAAACAGCCCGCGCAAGGCCTCGATGCGCTCGCCGCTGCCGGCCTGCCAATGGATCATGCCGTCGTCGCCGCGCGCACTGATCACCAGCTCGGCGCCGGGCAGCAGGCGTTGCATGCTGATGCAGATCTTCTCGAAGACCGGCTGCGGGTTGTCCATCGATAGGTTGACCACGCGCAGCACGTCGGCGGTGGCGGTCTGCTGTGCGAGCGCTTCTTGAGTCTCGTTGAACAGCCGCGCGTTCTGGATCGCGATCACCGCCTGGTTCGCGAAGCTTTGCAGCAGCGCGACCTCGGTTTCGGTGAAGGGCTGCGGCGGCATGCGTACCGCCACCAGCATGCCGATGCCGCGTCCTTCCCAGGCCAGCGGCACGAACACCTGTGACACGTTGCCGATGTCCATTTGGCGCACGACCCAGCGCACCGACTCCGGCACGTCGGCGCCTTCCAGTACGTCATCGAAGACCATCGTGCGGTTGTCGCGCATGGCCGAATAGACCTCGCTGCTGCGCAGCGGCAGCGGGAACAGGCGCTCCAGCGCGTCGCGCGCGGGCCCGCCATGGGCCGCCAGCGTGATGCGGTCGTTGTCCTCGTCGAACAGGAAGATGGTCTGCTGCGTGTCGGCAAACAGCGCCGAGCAACAGCCGACGATGGTGTCGAACACCGGGCGCGTGTCGGATATCGACCGGCTGATGGCCTGCAGCACGCGCGCGGTGGCGGTCTGCCGCTGCAGCGCCGCCTTGGTTGCATCGACCAGGCGCGCGTTCTCCATCGCCACGCCCATGCTCGACGCAATCGTCCGCAGCAGTCGCACGTCGTCGTCGTCGTAGGCGTATTCGCGCTCGTGATCCTGCAGCACGATCACGCCCAGCAACTTGTCGCCAGAGGCGACAGCCACGTTGAGCATCGACAGGCACCAGTCGGTGCCCGGCGCCGGCTTCATGCCCAGCGCAAGCTGCTCGGCGCGCGTGTTCAGCAACACATACTTGTCGCGCAGCAGTCGGTCCAGCATCTTCATCGCCGGGCGGTCGCTTTCCAGCTTGCGCGGCGCGCGGTGCGGGATGGGCACACCGTGCTCGTAGTTGTACAGCGTGTGCAGCACCTTGCCTTCGTCGAACCACAGCATGCTCAGGTTGCCGGTGCGGAAGACCTCGCGCAGCTTGTCACCCACCAGTTGTGCGATGTGCCTGAAATCCAGCTGCCCGGCCACACCTTGCTGCACCGCGCTGATGACCTCGAGTTCACCGACACGCGCGTCGAGCTCGGCGGTGCGTTCGGCCACGTTGCGTTCCAGCCCCTCGGTGGCGCGCAGGTGCGCCAGCGCCACAGCGGCCTGGCTGGCGAGCAGTGCGAGCAGATTGCGGTCACTCTCATTGAGGCGGCCGAAGGCGCCTTCGATGTCGGCATACAGCCAGCCCAGCACATGGCCTTGCGCGATCAGCGGCGCGATCAGGCAGCTGCGCTGGTCGATGGGCTCGGCGCCGTCGGGCCCGTGGCGCAGCGTGGCATGGCGCGTCTGGCGTGCATCGTCGAGCCAGGGGCCGATGGCGCGCCGCAGCGCCTGTGGATCTTCGCCCGCGGGCAGCAGCGCGCCGGCGATGCGTGGCCCGGCGGCTTCGTCCAGCACCAGCAGCACGCGCTCGGCGCCGCTGAGTTCGGTGGCTTCCTCGACCAGGAACTCGTGCAACTCGGCCTCGCTGCGCAGCGCGTTCAAACGCAGGCCAGCGTCGACCAGACGCTCGAAGGGTTCGCGCAGTTGGCCCCTGCCGCGCAGGTGCGCCTGGAAGCGCTGCGGCGCCAGCCCGCGGCCGCGCGCATCGGGCAGCCAGGCGCCGATGATCAGGCGGTGGGCTTCGATCTTGTTGAACCAGCTGCGGCGCAAACCGTCGTCGCTGAGCTCGGCCACGCTGTCGAGCATGACGCGGTAGGCGCTGGCCAGTGCGGCGCGCGCGGCGCGCGCGTGGCCGTTGGCACGCAGTGCCTGCGCGTGCCACCACCAGGCGCTGGCGGGCGAATACATGCTGCCGAAGCCGGCGTGCGGGTGCGCGCGCAGCAGGCCCACCACCTTGTGCGTGACCTGCAGCGCGCGCGCGGCTTCGCCGTGCTCCAGTCGGGCTCGGCCCAGCTCGGTCAGGGAAACGATCCACTGTGTCGTGTCGTGATGTGCCTCGGCATTGGCCGCCGCGGCCTCGAAGTGCTCGCAGGCGGCGGCGGCATCGCCTTCGCGCCGCGCCAGGTTGCCGCGCAACCAGTGCACCACGCCGGCGTACCAGTGGCCGCCCACCAGATCGCTCTGCGCCGCGGCCTGCTCGGTGTGGTGGCGCGCGGCATCGAGATGGCCCAGGCGTGCTTCGATCACCGACGCGATGCCGCTGTAAAAGCCCGACCCCGACCGGTCCGCCTGGCCATGGCCGGCGTGGATCGGCGCCATGCACAGCCGGCGCGCCCGCGCGTGCAGGCCGAGCGCGCCATAGCTCATCGCCAGGTTGCCGACGACGGCGTCCTGGCGATCGACCTGACCGGCCTTGCCGAAGGCCGCCATGGCCTGCTTCAAGCCCTGCAGTCGCAGCGCCATGTCCTTGTGTTCGCGGTACAGCAGGTTGGCGGCGGCGCCGATGCCTTCGAAATCGCCGCCTTGTTGCGCCAGCGCCAGCGCGGCAGCCGCGTCGCGATCGCGCTGTGCGTGGTGGCCCAGGCGATCGTGCGCGAAGGCCTGTGCCCACAGCGCGCGACCCTGCCAGACGGTGTCACCCAGTGCCTTGAAGATGCGCACCGCTTGCGCGGCCTCGTGCAAGGCCAGCTCGTCCTTGCCGATGCGGGTGAGCGCCTCGCTCCGCCACGTCAGGCTCAGGGCTTCGAGCCGTCGATGCCCGGCCTTGCGTGCCGCCTGCAGGGCGCGTTGCGCGTGCTGCGCGGCGGCCTCGAGCTGGCCTTGGCGCAAGTACACCAGCGCCCAGCGGCACGCTGCGCGGGCCACCGCATCGCCGCGATGCGATCGTTGGGCCAGCGTGTGCATCGCCTGGGCGTCGGCCAGCGCCTGCTCGAAGTCGCCCAGCGCCAGGTGGCTTTCGGCGCGGCGGTCGAGCAGTTCGATGCGTTGCGACGCGGGCAGCCGCGGTGCCGCCAGCGCGCGGTCGGCCAGCGCGATGGCCTCGTCATGGCGGCCGGCCCATGCGGCCGAGGACACCATGTCGGCGCTGGACGGGGCGGGCGGCAACTGCTGGGGTGGCGCCATGGGCAGGGGGGTGTCGGTGGGGTGGCCGGGCAACGAGCGTTGCGCGTCGAGTCTAACGGCGGCTTCGGTGCTGCGCCTTGCCGCAAACCCGGGCGAGCCGGTGGCCACGCCAGCGCGACAATGGCCGGCCCGAGGAGAGCCCATGACATTCCGCCTGAAGCTTCGCCGTGTCGCCCGATGCCTGAGCCTGCTGCTGATGTGCAGCGCTTTCGGCATTGCCGTTGCCCAACCGCGTTACCCCGAGCGGCCGATCACGCTGATCGTTCCTTTCGGCCCCGGCGGCATTGCCGACCTGACCGCGCGCACGGTGGCCCAAGCGATGAGCGAGCGGCTGAAGCAGCCGATCGTCATCGACAACCGGCCCAGTGCCGGCAGCATCGTCGGCAGCGCGGCGGTGGCCAAGGCCGCGCCCGACGGCTACACGCTGCTGCTGATGAGCAACGCGAATGCGGTCAGCGCGAGCCTGTTCAAGAAGCTGCCCTATGACGTGAGCAGCGATCTGGCGCCCATCGGCACGCTCGGTTTGTTCGACCTGGGGCTTTTCGTTGCGGCCGACTCGCGTTTCAAGACCGTCGCCGAGCTGATGGCCGAGGCCAAGGCGCGGCCCGGCAAGCTGACGCTCGGCACGATTGCGGTGGGCAGCACGCAGAACCTGTCGGCCGAGCTGTTCAAGTCGCGTACCGGCATCGACGTGCTGATCGTGCCGTACAAGGGCTCGCCCGCGGTGCTGACGGCCTTGCGGGCGGGCGAGATCGACGCGGCCTTCGAGATCCTCGGGCCGATGCTGCCGCAACTGCAGGCCAAGGTGGTGCGCGCGCTGGCGGTGAGTTCGGACCGTCGCTTTGCGGCGCTGCCCGAGGTGCCGACGCTGCAGCAGGCGGGCGTGGCCGACTACAACGTGTCGTCGTGGAACGCGCTGGCGGCGCCTGCAGGCACGCCGCCGGAGATCATCAAGCTGCTCAACGCCGCGGCCAACGAGGCGCTGAAGACAGCGGCGGTGGCGGACAAGCTGCAGGCGCTGGGTGTGCACCCGCAAGGCGGCACGCCACAGCAGCTCTCGGCGCGACTGAACAGCGAGATCGCGCATTGGCGCGAGGTCATCCGCGCGGCCGGCATCGAACCGCAGTAGCCGTGTCGACGCGCCGCGCATGGACCTGAAGCAGCTCGAATACTTCGTGCATGTCGCCGAGTTCGGCAGCTTCACGCAGTCGTCTCGCTACCTGAAGGTGGCGCAGCCGGCGTTGAGCCGGCAGGTGCGTGCGCTGGAGGTGGAACTGCGCCAGACCCTGTTCGTGCGCAACGGCCGCGGCGTCACGCTCACCGAAGCCGGCAAACGGCTGCTCGACCACGCACGCGGCATCGCCCAGCAGGTGCAGCGTGCGCGGCTCGACCTGGAGCAGCAGCGCGGTGCGTTGTCGGGGCGGCTGGTGATCGGCCTGCCGCCGAGCGTGAGCCGCACGCTCACCGGGCCGCTGGTGCGCGCCTTTCGCGAGTCCTTTCCGCTGGCCAGCTTCGGTGTGGTCGAGGGGCTGTCGGGGCACCTGATGGAGTGGCTGGCGGTGGGCCGGGTGGACTTCTGCCTGACCTACAGCGCTGCGGCGCCGGCCGAGATCGAACTGCAGCCGCTGCGTGTGGAGCCGCTGTACCTGGTGGGTGCGCGCACGCCGGCGCAGGGCCAGCGCATGGTCGGCAGCGCGGTCAGGCTGGCCCAGGTGGCGGCCAAGGAGCTGGTGATCCCGTCGCGCCCGCATTCGATCCGCATGCTGCTCGATTCGGCGCTGGCGGACGCGGGATTGAAAGCGCGCGTGGCGCTGGAAATCGAAAGCGTGCCGACCATGCTCGACCTGGTGCAGCACGACGGTTTTCACGCGGTGCTGACGCTGAATGCCATCCAGCGCAGCGGCAACCGCGAGAGCTTTCACGCCCGGCCGATCGGCAACCCGCGCCTGGGCACCACGCTGCGCCTGGCCACCGCCGCACGGCGCCCGCGCGGTGCCTTGATGGATGCGGCGATCGAACAGGTGAAGGAACTGGTGGCGCGGCACTGGGCGTGACATCGCGCAAGGCACCTGGCACCGGTTCATCCAGCTCGCAGATGCGCGGACACCGGTCGCCAGTTTCCGGTGCACTGGCGATGTTCGCGCACAGCGAGCGGCCTCGACCCGCACGCCGCTTCCCTTGATTACGTGCATGTCGGGATTGACTTTTGTCAAGATGAGCGCACCGTGGAGCTGCGCCTCCGCGCCTGCGAGTGTCATTCGTTCGCACTCGCGGCGACATGCGCCGCATGGTTTCCACCGGAGGCCTCCATGTTCCACACCAGGCCTCGCCGGTGCGGCCGGACGCTGCGCGATGCACCTGACCCACTTCCGGCCGCAAACTCGAGGAGTGAGGTTCCATGGTCGACTTCAAGAACACGCAAGGCGGCAAGACCGGCATCGACAACGACAAACTCGAAGCGTTGCGCGCGATGCTGCGCGGCGCCCTGCTGATGCCCACGGACGAAGGCTACGACGTGTCGCGCACGTTGTGGAACGCGATGATCGATCGCCGCCCCGCGGCCATCGTGCGCGCTGCCGGTGCCGGCGACGTGATGCAGGCCGTCAACTTCGCGCGCGACAACAAGCTGCTGCTGGCCGTGCGCGGCGGCGGCCACAACATCGCCGGCAAGGCCGTATGCGACGGTGGCTTGTTGCTCGACCTGTCGGCCATGAAATCGGTGCGCGTGGACCCGGCAGCGAAGCGCGCGCGCGTCGAACCCGGCGCGTTGCTGGGCGACTTCGACCGTGAGACGCAGGCCTTCGGCCTGTCGACGCCCACCGGCATCAACTCCACCACCGGCATGTCCGGCCTCACGCTGGGCGGCGGTTTCGGCTGGCAGAGCCGCAAGCGCGGGCTGACCATCGACAACCTGGTGGCGGCGGACGTGGTGCTGGCTTCGGGCGAATTCGTGCAGGCGAGCGCCACGCAGGATCCGGACCTGTTCTGGGCGCTGCGTGGCGGTGGCGGCAACTTCGGCGTGGTCACCTCTTACGAATTCCAGCTGCATCCGCTGGGCCCGCAGGTGCTGGCCGGGCTGGTGGTGTATCCGATGGAGCAGGCGAAACAGGTGTTCGAGGGCTACCGCAAGTTCACCGCCGCGGCCGGCGACGACATGACCGTCTGGATGGTGCTGCGCAAGGCACCGCCGTTGCCCTTCCTGCCGACCGACGCGCATGGCAAGCCAGTGGTCGTCGTGGCCTTCTGCTGGATCGGCGACCCGAGCAAGGGCGAGGCCACGACCCAGCCGCTGCACGGTTTCGGCAAGCCCTACGGCGCGCACGCCGGGCCGATGCCCTTTGCCGGCTGGCAGACGGCTTTCGATCCGCTGCTGACACCGGGCGCGCGCAACTACTGGAAGTCACACGACTTCAAGGCGTTGACGGTGGATGTCGAACGCATCCTGTGCGACGCCGTCGCCAAGTTGCCGAGCGACGAATGTGAATGCTTCGTCGGCCACCTGGGCGCCGCAGTCAACCGCGTCGCCGCGGCCGACACTGCCTATCCGCACCGCGACGTCGAATTCGTCATCAACGTGCATACGCGCTGGCGCGAGACGAGCGACGACCAGAAGTGCATCGGCTGGGCGCGTGGCCTGTTCGACGCGCTGACGCCGCACGCCACCGGCGGTGTCTACGTCAACTTCATGCCCGAGGACGAAGGCCAGCGCGTGGCCGCCGGCGCCTACGGCCCCAACTACGCGCGTCTCGCGGCGCTGAAAGCCAAGTACGACCCGAGCAACCTGTTCAGCTTGAACCAGAACATCGCGCCGAAGGCTTGAGGCGGCGTGCAGGGCAGACCGCCGTCGGGACGACGGCGGATCTCCGCAGGTTGACGTTGGAGGTAGGACCTTCGATCTGCAGCCTGCCGCCGGGCGCTACTTCAGGTTCCTTCGCGTGATCGCGCATCAGATCCTGATCCCGCCGGTTCACATGCCCCTGTACGTGACCCGGCCGATCCTGCACGCCGACCCCACATCGGTGCTGTCCCGATAATGGCAACCCTGATTCACGCTTGTTTCAACAAGGATCCCCAATGAACCACCTCAGTGGCATCGACGCTGCCTTCCTGCACCTGGAATCGCCCGAAATGCCGATGCATGTCGGCTCACTGCATGTGCTGGAGCTGCCGGCCGGCTACGAAGGTGACTTCTTCGAGGACGTCAAGGACTGCCTGGCAAAGCGGCTGCACCTGGCCGACGTGTTCACGCGCAAGCTGGCGCTGATGCCCTTCGACCTCAGCAACCCGGTGTGGGTGGAAGACGAGGACATCGACCTCGAGCACCACATCCGCCACATCACCCTGCCCAAGCCGGGCAGCAACACCCAGCTCCAGCAGTACGTGGCGCGCCTGCATTCCACGCTGCTGGACCGCAGCCGCCCGTTGTGGGAGTTCTTCGTCATCGACGGGCTGCGCAGCGGCGAGGTGGCGCTGTACATCAAGGTGCACCATGCGCGCCTCGACGGCCAGGCCGGGGTGGCGCTGGGCCGCGCGGTGTTCGACGTCGCACCCGAGGGCCGGCACATCAAGCCGCCGCGGCCGCGTGCGCGCCGCAACCAGTACCAGCTGGGCGTGGCCGAGTTGCTCGGCGCGGCACTCAGCAACACCGCGCAGCAGGTGCTCAAGCTGGTGAAGACGCTGCCTGCCATGGGCCGGGCGGCCACGACGCTGCTGCTGCCCGAGAAGGACGAACACGGCAAGCGCAACTGGAGCCTGCCCAAGGACCTGAACTTCTTCGCGCCGCGCACGGCATTCAACGTGGCCATCACCAACCAGCGCCGCTTTGCCGCGCGCACGGTGCCGCTGGCCGAGGTGAAGGAGATCGCCAAGCGCAGCGGCGTGTCGGTGAACGACGTGGTGCTGGGCACCGTGGCCGGCGGATTGCGCGACTACTTCATCGGGCACCGTGAGCTGCCGTCGCGCGCGCTGACGGCCGCCGTGCCGGTGAGCCTGCGCGTGGCCGGCGACGAGAGCGCCAACAACCAGGTGAGCATGGTCACGATGACGCTGGCCACCGACGTGGCCGACCCGTTGCAGCGCCTGAAGGCCATTGCCGCGGGCTCCAGCGAGACCAAGGCCAGGCTCGGCCGGGTGAAGACGGCCATCCCGACGGACTTCCCGATGCTTGCCGCACCCTGGTTGATGTCGGGGCTGGCATCGCTGTACGGGCGCTCGCGCCTGGCCAACGTGCTGCCGGCGGTGGCCAACGTGGTGATTTCCAACGTGCCCGGCATCCAGCAGCAGCTCTACTTTGCTGGCGCGCGCATCATCAGCTACTACCCGGTGTCGATCCCGGCGCATGGCATGGCGCTGAACGTCACCGTGCAGAGCTACAACGGGCGGCTGGACTTTGGCCTGATCGGCTGCCGCCGTGCGGTGCCGGACATCATGGACCTGGCCGATTCGATGCTGGCCGAGCACCGCAAGCTGCTGGCGCTGGCGCGGGGCCCCGAGGCGGACAAGATGACCCAGCAGGTGGAGGCTTCGGCCGCCAAGTCGGCCGTGCCAGCCAAGGCGACCAAGGCCGCCGCGGCGAAGCGCGCGACCCGGCGCAAGCCGGCACGACGCGGTGCGGCGCTGAAGCTGATCAAGTCCGGCGCGGCCGCCGGCCCATCCCGCAAGGGCGTGGCGGCTTCTTAGGTCCCTGTCGGGCTCGCGACAAAGCCCTGCTGGAATACCGCGACGCCCTCGGGAATCGTCACCCAGGGGCGCTTCGATCGCACCCAGATGTGCCGGTCGATCTTCAACCAGTCGGGATCGTCGAAGGTCCCGGCGGCGATGCTGCGGCACCCCGGGCGGATCTGCGCGGTATGCGCGATCGTCGTGCCGCACTGCGGGCAGAAGCTCATGCGCAACCAGCGCCCGCTCTCGTCGGAGCGGTACTCGCGCTCGGTGAGTTGCCCCTGGAGGATGTCGACGGCGTCGTGCGCGAATACCGCGATGACCGCGAACGCGCTGGCCAGCCGGCGTTGGCAGAAGTTGCAGTGGCAGACCTGCACGAGCTCGGGCTCGCCGCGGACCTGGTAGCGCACCGCGCCGCAGGCGCAGCCGCCGGAATGTATGGCGTCCATCGCGCCTCCTCGCAAAAAGCTACAGCATAGCGGTGACGGAAGCTACCGCTCGGCGTGTTCGAGGACGAAGGCTTGCGTGGCCCGGCGCAGCGCTGTCTGCTCGACGGCAATGAGCAGGTGCCCGCCGGACTCGAAGCGCAGCAGGCGCGCGCCGGGGATCGTGGCGGCAGCGAATTCCGCGTTGCCGAAGAGCTGCAGGGTGTCGTCCGCGGCGTGCAGCACCAGCGTCGGCGTGCGGATCGCGGCGATGCGCTGGTTCGGCAGTTCGGCGCGATTGTCCAGCGCCACGCCGGCCGAGCGCGGTGCGACCGGGTTCATGTCATCGATCAACCGGTCGACCAGCGCGCGCTGTTCCGGCGTGAGCCGGGCGATGACCTGGTCGTCGGCGCCCATCAATCCCATCAGCTGCGGGCGCAGCAGCGTGCTGGCGGCCCAGTAGAGCGGGTCGTGCTTGAAGACGGTGGTCAGCGCATTGCCCTTCTTGTTGGCCTGCGCCTGGCTGGCGGAGGCGGACGATGCGACACCGCAGGAGATCAGCGTCAGCGACGACACCCGATCGGGATGCAGCAGCGCGAACAGCAGCGCCGACGGACCGCCGTGCGACAGTGCCAGCACCGCCACCTTTTGGATGCCCAGCCGGTCGAGCAGTTGCGCATAGGCATGCGCCTGTTCGTCGAAGCTCGCCCCAGCGGGCAGGCTCGAACGCAGGTAGCCGAAGCGTGACGGCGCAATCCAGTGAAAGCGATCGCCGAGCACGGCCTCGGCTATCAGCTCGCCCTGATCGAAGCCGCCGCCGCTGCCATGCACCACCAGCACCGCCGGGCCGCTGCCACCTTCGGAAAATTCGATGCCACCGTAGTCCGTGACCACGACCTGGCTGCCTGTGGCCACACGCGCGTAGGCGCGCGCCATGTCGCGCCAGTAGACGAGGCCCGCGAACAGGAGGGCTGCAGCCAGTGCGAGTGCGGTCCAGCGAAGCGCCGACATGCTGGCCCTTCAGTGCCGACGACTCCCGTGGCGCAGGCAGCGATTTGCGCCGCGTTCGTGGGCCGCGCGCATCTACGCCAGCGCCATGCGCAGCGCCGCCAGCACCGCCTCGGGGTCCTCGGCCATCATCGTGTGCCCGGTCGGCACCTTGACCACGCGTGCGCTCAATGCGGTGGCCAGTTCGTGCGTGGCTCGGGGTGGCGTCATCTGGTCGCGCTCGCCGACGATCAGCATGGTCGGGCAGCTCACGCGAGCCATCGCGCGTGCGCCGCCGGTGTAGGCATCGCACAGCCTGAAGTCGTGCTCGAACAGGTTCAGAGCGGTCTGTGCCGCCAGCGTGTTGCGCATCAGCGCGCGGTTGGCGCCATGCAACCACGTGCCCGGGCCGGGGTACGAGGGTTTCGAGGCTATCGACGCGAACATCAGTGCGTTGACCATGTCGATGGCGCGTTGCGGCGCATCGTGCCCGGTCTTGAGCAATACGTCGGACACCTTCATCGGATAAGCCGCGCCCAGCAGCACCAGCCTGGCCACGCGCTCCGCCGCGCGCGCAGCCACTTCCAGCGCGATCAGCGAGCCCATGCTGTGACCGACCAGCGTGGCTTCGCGCACCCCTACGGTGTCGAGCAGTGCCGGCACCCAATCGGCCAGCGCCTCGATGCTGCCCAGCACCGGACCGGCGCTGCGGCCGTGGCCGGGCTGGTCGATGGCCAGAACGCCGTGCCCATGGTGTGCACACCAGCGCGCCAGCAGCGTCCAGAGGCTGTGGTCGCCCAGGGCGCCGTGAATGAAGACGACGCAGGGCAGGTTTGGGTCGAAGGGCTTGCCGCCGGTGTAGGCGTAGGCATCGTGGCCTTGAACACTGAGCTTCATGCCGCCTTCTCCGCCACGCGCAAGGCGCGTTTCAAGTCGTCGATCAGATCGTCGGCATCCTCCAGGCCGATCGACAGCCGGATCGTGCCGGCACTGATGCCGGCCTGCGCCAGCGCGGCATCGTCCATGCGGAAGTGCGTGGTGCTGGCGGGGTGGATGACGAGCGAGCGGCAGTCGCCGACGTTGGCCAAGTGAGAGAACACTTTCAAGGCCTCGATCATCGCCTGGCCTTGCTTGCGCGTGCCCTTCAGGTCGAAGCTGAAGACCGAACCGCAGCCGCGTGGCAGCAGTTTCTTCGCCAGCGCGTGGCTCGGGTGGTTGTCGAGTTCGGGGTAGCCGACGCCGGCCACCATCGGGTGGGTGCTGAGAAAGTCCACTACCTTGCGCGTGTTTTCCACATGGCGCGCCATGCGCAGCGGCAGCGTCTCGATGCCTTGCAGGATCAGCCAGGCGGTGTGCGGGCTCATGCAGGCGCCGAAGTCGCGCAGCCCTTCGCGCCGCGCGCGAAGCAGGAAGGCACCGACGCTGCTTTCCTCGGCGAAGACCATGCCGTGGAAACCTTCATAGGCTTCGGTCAGCTCCGGAAAGCGGCCGGAACGCTCCCAGTCGAAGCCGCCGCTGTCCACCAGCACGCCGCCGACCACCGTGCCGTGGCCCGACAGGAACTTGGTGGCACTGTGGAACAGCAGGTCGGCGCCATGCTCGAAGGGCTTCATGAGCCAGGGGGTGGTGAAGGTGCTGTCCACCAGCAACGGCAAGCCGGCATCGTGCGCGATGGCGCTGACGGTAGGGATGTCGAGCACGTCCAGCCCGGGGTTGCCCAGCGTCTCGCCGAACAGCAGCCGCGTTTCGGGCCGGATCGCGGCGCGCCAGCCGTCGATGTCGCCCGGCTTGACGAAGGTGGTGGCGATGCCGAAGCGCTTCAGCGTGAAGTGCAGCAGGTTGTGGCTGCCGCCGTACAGCGCCGACGAGGCGACGATGTGCGAACCGGCGCCGGCGATGGTCGCTATCGCCAGGTGCAGGGCAGCCTGCCCGCTGGCGGTGGCGATCGAACCTGCGCCGCCTTCGAGTGCGGCCACGCGCTCTTCCAATACCGCATTCGTCGGATTGCTGATGCGGCTGTAGACATGGCCCGAGCGCTCCATGTTGAACAGGCTGGCCGCATGCTCGCTGCTTTCGAAGACGAAGCTGGTGGACAGATGGATCGGCACCGCGCGCGCCCCGGTGGCGGGGTCGGGCGCGGCGCCGGCGTGCAGGGCCAGGGTGTCAAATCCGGGGTCGGCATAGCCGGGCATCGTGAGCACTCCACGCGTCGAGAAGCAGCCATTGTTCCATCCTCGGCGCGCCGCCCGCAGCAGTGCCGTACTTTGCAGTGAAGCCGGCGGCTCAAGTGAGGGGCGGCGGGTCCGATAACAGGGCAGGAGACCGGAGCCCGGTTTCTCCGCTTTCGTGTCCCGTTGCCACCCCTGTCCGAAATGTCCCATCCACCCTCACCGACGCACCACGACTCCGCTACCGACAACGCATCGAAAGTCTGGTTGCCGGGCATTTGGCTGCTGCACCGCGCCGGTTCCTGGGGCCGTGCATTGTTGCTGCTGACGATGGCGATGTTGCCGGTGCTGGCCTGGCTGGAGCCGGCGGTGGGGCCCGCGTCGCTGCCTCGCGTCGCGGCGCTGCCGCTGCTGCTCGCGGCATCGTATTTCTGGATCTGCGCGCACCTGGTGGCTCGGCCGCGGCAGCAGGTGCGGCAGGCAGCGCCGACGGCGGCGTCTGGCGGCATCGCCTCGGACGCGCCTGCGGCTGAGACCGTCGGCGGCGACGCCTCGAACGCGCTGTCGATCGCGCCGCCGAGCGTTGCGATCGGCGAGGCTGTCGACGAGCTTCCTGTGCATGAACCCGGCGAGACCGTGGCGCCGCCGCCGCCGGCAATCGTTGCGCCGCAGCCGGACGAGCAAGCGCCTGGGGGTGAGCCCGGTCTGTCCCCAGGGCTGCATGTCGACCATGCGCGAATTCAGATGGCGGTGGATGAGATCGCGCGCCGCGTCATGGGTTCGAGCGGGCTGCTCGACAGCTGCGCAACGACGTCTCAGGCCGCATTGGCGGATCTGGAGGCCCTGCAGGATGAAGAGCGGCACGCGCAGAAGGTGCTGGTGGCGTTGCGGGCGCGGCTGATGGCACTGAACCAGCGCAATCATGCGTTGGTGCAGGCGGCCCTGGCCACGCCAGCTTCGCAGGAAGACAGGACGGCGATGCCGAAGTTTGCGCAGGCCGCGCAGGCGCAAGTGCTGCACTCGCACCAACTCGCGGAGCGTCTCAGTGCCACCGAACGCAGCCATGGCATGCGAATGACCGCGCTGCAGCGCAACCTCGAGGTGGTCGCGGCGCATGCCGAACGCGGTCTGATCGAAGCGCAGCAGCTGATGCACCTGACGCGCTGCATCACTGATGCGCTGCTGTCGGCCGGCCGCCGACTGGATCCGACCGGTATGGGTGCCGACCAGGCGCGCGGCTGATCGAAGCGGCGACAGTCGGCCTTGGCTTTCGGGCCGGTCCGTCCAGGCTCCTAGAATCGGCGCATGTCCGGCAGCACCCTCGGCGAACTGTTTCGCGTCACCAATTTCGGCGAAAGCCATGGCCCGGCCATCGGCTGCGTCATCGACGGCTGCCCGCCGGGCATGGCGTTGGCCGAAGCCGACCTGCAAGGTGACCTGGACCGGCGCCGTCCGGGCACCAGTCGCCACGTCACGCAGCGCAGCGAGGCCGACCGGGTGGAGATCCTGTCGGGCGTGTACGAGGGGCTGACCACGGGTACGCCGATCGCGCTGCTGATTCGCAACACCGACCAGCGCAGCAAGGACTACGGCAACATCCTCGACACCTTCAGGCCCGGCCACGCCGACTACACGTACTGGCAGAAGTACGGCCTGCGCGACCCGCGCGGCGGCGGGCGGGCGTCGGCGCGGCTGACCGCACCCACCGTCGCGGCAGGCGCTGTGGCCAAGAAGTGGCTGCGCGAGAAGCATGGCACGAGCTTCATCGGCTGGATGACGCAGATCGGCGACGTCGAGATCCGCTTCGAGGACGAGGCGCAGATTGCGCTGAACCCCTTCTTTGCCGCCAACGCCAGCCAGATCGAGCAGCTCGAGGCGCACATGGACGCGCTGCGCAAGGCCGGCGATTCCTGCGGCGCGCGCCTGACCGTCACCGCGCGCGGCATGCCGGCGGGCCTGGGCGCGCCGCTGTTCGACAAGCTCGATGCCGACATCGCCCACGCGATGATGGGTCTGAACGCGGTCAAGGGCGTGGAGATCGGCGCCGGTTTCGGCTGCGTCACGCAAAAGGGCAGCGAGCACGGTGATGAACTGACGCCGAAGGGCTTTCGCAGCAACCATGCCGGCGGCGTGCTCGGCGGCATTTCGACCGGCCAGGAGCTGGTGGTGAGCATCGCCATCAAGCCGACCAGCTCGATCCGCATCCCGCGCGACTCGATCGACCGCGCGGGGCGGCCGACGGTGGTCGAGACCTTCGGCCGGCACGACCCCTGTGTCGGCATCCGCGCCACGCCGATCGCCGAAGCGCTGCTGGCGCTGGTGGTGATGGACCACGCGCTGCGCCACCGCGCGCAGTGCGGCGACGTGCAAGCGCCGCTGCCGCCGATTCCGGGCGCAATCGCCGACGCGTGAGAGCCGGCAGGTGAAGGCCGAGGCCGCGCCGTTTCGAGCGGCGCCCTTTGCTGCGCTGTGGCTGTGCTATTTCGGCTTCAACGGCCTGTTCATGCCCTATTCGCCACTGTGGCTCAGCCAGCTCGGCTATTCCACGCTGGCCATCGGCGCCTTCGCCGCGCTGCAGAGCTGGACGCGCATCGTCGCACCCTACGGCTGGGGCTGGCTTGCCGACCACGGCGGCCGGCGCGTGGCGCTGCTTCGCCTGGCCGCTGCCATCAGTGCGCTCGCGGCCGGCGCGCTGTGGTGGGTGCGCGACGCCGGCGTGTGGCCGCTGGCGCTGGTGATGGCAGTGCTGTTCCTGGCCAACGGCGCGGTCACGCCAATCGCCGAGACGCTGCTGCTCAAGCACCTGCACGACGGTACCGGGCTGGACGCGCACCGCTATGGCCGCGTGCGCCTGTGGGGCTCGATCGGTTTCGTGGCTTCGGTGCTGCTGTCCGGCGTGGTGCTGCAAGGCGCTGGCATCGCCGTGCTGCCGCTGTTGTGCTTCGTGCTGATGGTGCTGTTGGTGGTGGCAACCTGGCGGCTGAACGCCACGGCCGAATCGTCACCGCAAGCGCCGGTGCGTGCATTGGTGTGGCCGGTGCTGCGGCGTCCCGCGGTGATCTGGTTCTTCGCCGGCGTGATGCTCACGGTGCTGGCGCACTCCGCCTTGTATGCCTTTTTCTCGCTGTACCTGGCCGAGCTGGGCTATGCCAAAGTCTGGGTCGGTGCGCTGTGGGCCGTGGCGGTGGGCGCGGAGATCGTGTTCTTCGCCGTCGCCGGCCGCTTCTTCGCGCGACTGGACATGCACCACTGGCTGGTGCTGGCCGCGCTGGCCAGCGCGCTGCGCTTTGCGGCGACCGCGGCCTTCGGCGGCGTGGCCGCTCTGCTGCTGCTGGCACAGGTGCTGCATTGCATCACCTTCGCGGCACAGCACATGGCCTGCACGGGGCTGATCGCGCGCCACTTTCCGGACGAACTGCGCGCGCGCGGCTCGGCCTTGTATTCGGTGCTCGGCTACGGCATTCCCGGCGTGCTCGGTGGACTGGCCGGCGGGCTGCTGAGCGAGCAGCTGGGCCTGGGCGCGGTGTTCTGGGCGGCGGCGCTGGTGTCGCTGGCCGCCGCGGCTTGCAGCGCGATGGCCGCACGCGCCGACAACGCAGTTGCGGCGAGGCTCACGTCGCGCAGCAATGTGAAGGTGGCCTCGGCCGACCTGCCAAAGCCATAATCGCTCGACATGAAGATCCTGATCCTGGGCGCCGGCCGAGTCGGCGAGAGCGTGGCCGAGAGCCTGGTGTCGGAGCAGAACGACATCACCGTCATCGACACCCACCCCGAAAGGCTGGCGGTGTTGCAGGACCGGCTGGACCTGCGCGGCGTGGTCGGCAATGGCATCCAGCCGTCGGTGCTGCGCGAGGCCGGCGCCGAGGATGCGGACATGCTCATCGCCTGCGCACCGATGGACGAGACCAACCTGGTGGCCTGCAAGATCGCGCACGAGCTGTTCAACATCCAGACGCGCATCGCGCGCGTGCGCAGTCCCGAGTTCAGCGACGGCAGCGAGTTGATGGGCAAGGCCGGCTTCGCCGTCGACGAGGTGATCTGCCCCGAGGAGAGCCTGACCACCTACATCCGCAAGCTGATCCAGTACCCCGAGGCGCTGCAGGTGCTGGAATTCTCGGAAAGCCGCGTCAGCCTGATCGCGGTGCGCGCGATGGAAGGCGGGCCGATGGTGCACCACGTCATCTCCGACCTGCCGCAGCTGGTGCCCGGACTGCCGATGCGCATCGTCGCCATCTACCGGCGCGATCCGCTGGGCATCGACCGGCGCGTGATCTGCAACGGCAGCACGCGCATCGAACTCGGCGACGAACTCTTCGTGCTGGCCGCCAACAAGCACATCCGGCGCGTGCTCGATGCGCTGCATGCGCGCAGCGAGCCGGTCAAGCGCGTGATGATCGCCGGCGGCGGGCGTGTCGGCCTGCGCCTGGCGCGGCAGATCGCGCGCGAGTGCCACGTGAAGATCATCGATGCCGACGTGGCGCGCTGCGAGTACCTGACGACACAGCTGCCCAGCCACTCGCTGGTGTTGCGCGGCGACAGCACCGACGAGGAACTGCTCGAAAACGAGGGCGTGCAGGACACCGACCTGTTCCTGGCGCTGACCAGCGACGACGAGGACAACATCATGTCCTGCCTGCTGGCCAAGCGCATGGGTGCGCAGCGTGTGCTGGCGCTGATCAACCGCCGCGCCTACGCCGACCTGGTGCAGGGGCAGGGCACGCAGATCGACATCGCGGTGTCGCCGTCGCAGACCATCATCGGCGAACTGCTGGCGCATGTGCGGCGCGGCGACGTGGCGGCGGTGTACAGCCTGCGTCGCGGCGACGCCGAGGCGCTGGAGGCGGTGGTGCGCGGCGACCAGAAGAGCTCCAAGGTGGTCGGGCGGCGCATCGACGAACTCGAGCTGCCGGCCGGTGCGCAGATCGGCGCGATCGTGCGCGAAGGACCGGGGGCCGACCTGAAGCCGGCCAAGGAAGTCATCATTCCGCACCACGACACGGTGATCCGCAGCGGCGACCATGTCATCGTGTTCGTGCCGCGCAAACGCATGGTGCGCCAGGTGGAGAAGATGTTCCAGGTCAGCGCGACGTTCTTCTGATCGATGAATACGCCGCTGGCTGTCATTGCCCTGGTGGGCCGCATGGTGGTGCTGTTCGCGCTGCTGATGGTCGTGCCACTGGGCTTTGCGCTGACCGAGCATGACCAGGCGGAAAGACCTTTCCTCATCGCCATCGCCGTGACCTTTGGTGCCGGCCTGGCGCTCAGCCTGGCGACGCGCCGCTTCCGTCGCGAGCTGCTGCCTCGCGACGGCTTCATCCTGGTGGCGCTGACCTGGCTGGTGCTGCCGGCCTTCGCCGCGCTGCCGCTGCTGCTGGCAATTCCCGGCCTGAGCGTCACCGACGCCTACTTCGAGGCCATGTCGGGCTTCACCGCCACTGGCGCGACGGTGCTCACCGGGCTGGACCAGCTGCCGCAGTCGGTCAACGTCTGGCGCTGCTTCCTGATGTGGGTCGGCGGGCTGGGCATCATCGTGCTGGCGGTGGCCATCCTGCCGCTGCTGGGCGTGGGCGGCGCGCAGCTGTTCAAGACCGAGATGGCCGGGCCGATGAAAGACGCCAAGCTCACGCCGCGCATCGCCGAGACGGCGCGCGGGCTTTGGGTGATCTACTTCAGCTTCTCGCTGCTGTGCTTCTTCGCCTATCACCTCGCCGGCATGAGCTGGGCCGATGCCTTCATGCACATGTGCACGACCATGGGGCTGGGCGGCTTCTCGTCGCACGACGCCAGCTTCGGCTACTGGAACTCGCCGCGCATCGAGGCCGTGGCGGTGTTCTTCATGATGCTGGCTGGCGTCAGCGTGGCGGTGTATTTCCTGGCCTGGCGCCAGCGCTCGCTCCGTGTGCTGTGGCGCAACGTCGAGGCACGCGCCTTCGTCATCGTCATCGTCGGCGCGATCGTGTTGATCTCGGCCTACGTGCGCTACTTCGGCCACTACGACACCTACCTCGAGGCACTGCGCCACACGGTCTTCCACGTGGTGTCCATCGGCACGACCACTGGCTATGCCTCGCAGGACTATGCACAGTGGCCGCTGTTCGCCTCGCTGCTGATGATCCTGCTGGGCTGCTTCGCCACCTGTGCAGGCTCCACCGGTGGCGGCATCAAGATGGTGCGCATGCTGCTGCTGCTGAAGCAGTCGATGTACGAGCTGGTGCGCATCGTGCACCCCAACGTGGTCAAGCCGGTGGTCATGGGCGGGCAGGTGGTGAGCCGGCGCGTGCTGCAGAACACCGTGGCCTACATGATGATGTACGGTGCCACGCTGGTGAGCCTGACGATGCTGCTGCTGTTCAGTGACCTGGACGTGGTCACGGCATTCACTGCGGTGATCGCCTGCGTCAACAACATCGGACCGGGCTTGGGCGAGGTCGGCCCGGCCGTCAACTACGGCAGCCTGAGCGACTTCCAGACCTGGGTCTGCACCTTTGGCATGCTGCTCGGCCGGCTCGAACTGCTGGCGGTGATGGTGCTGTTCACGCCGCAGTTCTGGCGGCGCTGAACCCGCGCGCTCAGGCCACCGCAAGCGCGGCGTCGAGATCGGGCACGCGCTCGCGCAACTCGTCGATCGACATCGCGCTGCCGTCGGCGCTCATGGCCTGCCAGCGCACCGGGTCGCGCACGACGATCGCCACCGGCTGCTTCGATACCGTGACCCAGCCGCCATGGCGGCCGGTATGGGTGTGCCACAGGATCTGCTCGATGGGCAGCAGGGTCAGTCCGCCGACGGCCAGCGCAGGGCCGGCCTGCCAGTGCATGCGACGCTCGTGGCGCTCAGCCATGATGGGTGCGCAGCGAGCGCCAGGCCTGGATCGATGGTGGCGACAGCGCGAAGACCAGCGCCAGCGCCAGATACTGCAGCGGGATCAGTGTCAGGCGGCCCTGGGCATCGAACTCCAGCGCCGCGTCGACGAATTCCGGCTGCAAGTCCAGGCGCACGTTGCGCCGCCCCTGCAGCACCGCAGAGAGCGGACCCACGACGGCCCACAGGCGCCCGGTGTCGGCGGGGTCGCCCAAGCCGAGCTTGAGTTGCAGCGCCAGATCGTGGATGTGCAGCGCGCGCAGCAGGTCCTTCAGCAGCCGCCACAGGCGCTGCCTGAACGCGTCCTGGCGCAGCAAGGCCAGGCCCCTGCTGCGGTTCTTCCGCTTTTTCGCCGCTGCCGGTGCCGACGCATCGCGGACCGGCCGCGGCCAGTGCCGCTCGATGCGCAGCAGCCCGAACAGCCAGCGCAGCCGGAGCTGCGCGTCTGGCGCGTCGATGCCGCGGCAGCGAAAGGCCAGGTCGATCGGCACGGCGAGCAGTAACAGCACGCCCGCCAGGATTGCCAGCGCGATCAGCACGACGGTCACTGCCGCTGCCGCGCTAACCGCCCTCGGCCTTCTTGCTGACGATCTTGCCGGCGACGTCGGCCACCTTGTCGAGCAGTGACGCGGCAGGGCCCTTGACCGTTTCGACGCGCACGCCGTCCTTGTTGACGATGACCAGTGCCACCGGCTTGACGCCGCCGCCGGCGCCGGTGCCGCCGCCGCTGTTGGGGCCCTTCTTCGGGTCGCTGCCTTCGCCGGCACCGACACCGAAACCGAAGCCGACGCTGACCAGTGGGATCAGCGTGTGGCCTTCGACCGTGATCGGCTCGCCGACCACGGTCTTTGTATTGAGCATGCGTTCGATCTCGCCGATGGCCTTGTCGAACAAACCATTGATGTCATTCATGATCGCCTCCTCTTGATCGTGGGTGAAGATGAGTACGCTTACAGCGTACGTGGCTTCGGCTGTCGAGGCAATGCCTGGCATGGCGCCATGCATCTGTCCACGGCTGTCGGGATCGTTCAATACAGCGCCGCAGCCGACTGGCAAAGTGTGAATCATGCAAGACCGAACATCACACATCCCGGCAGACCGACGCGGCGGCGCAGAGCGGCGTCTGGCCCTCGTCACCGGCGGCGGCAGTGGCATCGGCCGTGCATTGGCCATCGAGCTTGCCGCCAGCGGATACCGCGTCATCATCTGCGGCCGCCGGCACGCGTCACTGGAAGAGACGGCACGCAGCAGCGGCGCCGGCATTCACATCGTTGCCTGCGACCTTGCCACGCTGGCCGGCCGAGCCAAGCTGGTGGCTGCGGTGCGCGACACGGGGCGGGCGCTCGACCTGCTGGTCAACAACGCCGCCGTGCAGCACGCGTGGGATCTGCCGCGCGACGCGTCGGGCGCGGACGCGGCGGCACGCATCGACGCGGAGCTGGGCGTCAACCTGGTCGCGCCGATCCAGCTCACCGCCGCACTGCTGCCGCTGCTGCGGCACCCTGGCGGGGTGGTGCTGAACATGACCTCGCTGCTGGCGCTGCACCCCAAGGCCTCGGCGCCGGTGTACGGCGCGAGCAAGGCCGGCCTGCGCAGCTTCACGCGAGCGCTGCGGCATCAGCTGGCGCCCGAGGGCATCTCTGTGATCGAGGCCGTGCCGCCACTGGTCGACACGGCGATGACCGTCGGACGCGGCCGCGGCAAGATCTCGACCGAGCAGGCCGCGCGCGAGCTGATGCAGGGCCTCGCGCGCCGGCGCAGCGAGATCCGCATCGGAAAGGCGCGAGCGATGTTCGTGCTGCATCGCATGGCGCCGTCGCTCGCAGCGCGGCTGCTCATCGGAGGCTGAGACCATGGCCGCGCGACGCAAGGCGAACAGTGAGCCCTTTGCCAGCACGGCTCTGGTGGCACTGCTGGTGCGCACGCTGCACCGCATCGATGCGTCGCTGCTGCCCGCAGGTGTGACGCCGCCCGACGAGCTGGCCGCGGCCACCCTGCCATCGATCGAAAAGCGCGCGCTGTTGCAGCATGCCTATGGTCGGGGTGGGGCGATGCCGCTGCTGCAGGTGGGCGAATCGATCGGCGAGATGCGCACCCAGCCGCTTGCGCAGGCGCTGCTGCGCGCGCGCGACACCGACGCGCTGGCGACGCAGTGGACGCGGCTGGAGCAGTATCACCATGCGCAGCATCGCGTACACATCGACTACAGCAAGGCCGGGCTGTGGCTGTGCACAAGGCGCTGGAGCTCGATCGTGCCGCCCAGCGATGCCGAGAACATCTTTATCGCCGGCCTGATGCGCGGGCTGCTGCTGCACTTTGGCTGCAGCGGCGTGACGCTGCGTGTGGCCGACATCGAGACGAGCCGGCCGCGCAGCGGTACTGCACAGGTGTTCGCGTCGCAGCCGACCTTGTCGTGGGAATTGCGTTGGGCGACTGTGCAGCCGCATGCCGGCGGCCATGGCCCGGCGCCGCTGTCGGCCGATGCGCCGTGGGTCGAGCGGCTGATGCAATTGCTGGGCGACGATCCGGCGCGTGTGTGGACGCTGGCGCAGGCCGGTCAGGCGCTGCAACGTTCGTCGCGCACATTGCAGCGCGAACTGCAGCGCTGTGGACATACTTTCTCGAGCGTGGTGCGTGCGGCGCGCACGCGCGAAGCCGCGCGCCTGCTGGCGCAAGGCGAGACGGCACTGGCCGACATCGGCTACTGCTGCGGTTATGCCGACCAGGCGCATTTCCAGCGCGATTTCCGCCGCGCCGTGAACATGACCCCGAAAGCCTACCGACGCTCGGCCATCGGCCTCTGAATCTGTCCGGGCGCTGAACAACCGCCTTCGGACCCTGGAATGGAGAACCCGATGCACTTGAGCCTGAAGACCCCCAAACGACTGTTGAGCCTGGCCGCTGTGGCACTGGCTCCGCTGCTCGGCGGCTGCGCCGAGGTGCAGGTGCGCACACAGATCGAGATCGCCGCGCCGGCCGCGACGGTGTGGGCCATCCTCACCGACTTCGAGCGCTATCCCGAACGGAATCCATACCCCGTGTCGATGGTCGGCGAGCCGGTGCTCGGCGCCACGCTCGACCTTCACCTGCGGCGCCCCGACGGCAAGCAGCTGCACATCGAGCCGCACATCCTGCGGCTGGAGCCTCTGCGCGAACTGACCTGGGGTGGCGGCGTGCCCGGCGTGTTCTACGGCGAGCATGTGCTGCGCATCGAGCCGCTTGGCCCGCAGCAGGTGCGACGGATACACGATGAGGACTTCAGCGACTTCGCAGTGGGCTTCGCGGACCTGCCGCCAGCGACGCTGACCGAAGGCTGCGAGCGGATGAACCGCGCGCTGAAGGCGCGCGCCGAGAGTGAGGCCGCGGCCACTCGCCTTCAGCGAGAAATTTCGCGCGAGGCGTCGGCCATGAAGTCGCCGCCCGAGTTGGCTTGCAGCCGGGCCTGCATGCCAGGGTAATGCAGCTCGAAGGCGGCGACGATGCGCGCCAGCGGTACCTCGTCGAAGGCACCGTGCTGCGCCACGTACTCCATATGGCGGTGGCCGGCGCGGTCGAAGCGGTGGTAGAGCGAATCGTCGCGCCCGTTGAACTCCAGCGGCAGCAGGCCGAAGCGCTCGCACAGTTCGATGTTGAACGCCGGTGTGGCCTTGCGCCAGGCGCCGTCGAGCCAGATGTCGGCGTAGCCATGCCAGACGAACAGGTCGCTGCCCATGCTCTGGCGCATGCGCTCGGTGGACAGGTGGTTGCGCACGTCGGCATAACCCACGCGCGCCGGAATGCCGGCGGCGCGGCAAGCCGCCGCCAGCAGTGCCGCCTTCGGCACGCACCAGCCGTAACCGTTGGCCAGCACGGTGCTGGCCTTCATTCCGTGCGGCGACAGATCGATGCGATACGGGTCGTAGCGAAAGCCATCGCGCACGGCGCTGAACAGGGCCACCGCGCGTGCGCTGTCGTCCTCACCCTGGGCATGGGCCGTCGCGAAGGCGACGACGGCGGGGTGGTCGCTGTCGATCAGCGGGGCGGCGGCCAGTGCCGCGCCGTGTTCTGACGGGTTCATCCGCGGGCTCGCTCCATGCTTCAGTATGTGGCCATCGCCATGTGTGAACGGGGATTCTGGCACCTTGGCCGCCATCATCGAGCCGGCGGCGCCTGGCGTCGAGCGCTGTGTTTCAAGGCGACGTCGGCGCCGGCGCCTTGGGCAGCAGCGCGAAGGCCAGCGCGCCGGCGCCGAGCAGCACGGCGATCGTCAGCAGCACCACAGCGTAGACGTCGCCGCCGCTCGCTGCAGCCTGCGATGCGACGAAACCCGTGAACCACTGCATCAGCGCCACGCCCATGAACATCGCCATCGTGAACAGCGCCATCGCGCGGCCAACGATGGCCGGCGGATAGGCGCTGCGCACCTCGCCGTACTGCAGGATCATGTAGCCCGACATCAGGCCGATGAGCAGCGACATCACGACGTCGAAAGCCGCGGATGGCGCCCATGCCAGCAAGGCGAACATCGCCGTCAGCGCCAGCGAATAGCCGACCAGCATGCGTCGGCGCGCCGCACCGCCGGGGTCGAAGCGGCCGAACAGCGCCGGACCTGCCAGCGAGATCGCCGAAACCGCCAGCACGACATGGCCGGTGGCCACCAGCGAGAAACCGTGGCGCTCGATCAGCAGCGGCCCCAGCCACAGACCGCGCAGCGAGATGAACGACGCATAGCAGACGAAGGACAGCGTGACGATGCCCCAGGTCCACGGCAGTCGCAGCAGCGCGCCGAAGGCCAGCAGCGCACGGCCCAGAGATTCGCGCGGCGCGTCGCCCGACGCTGGCGGCTCATGCACCTGCCATGCGATCAGCGCCCAGGCCGCGACCGAACAACCGGCCAGCACCCAGTAGCCCATGCGCCACGACGTCGCCTCGACCAGCCAGGCCAGCGGTGTGCCGGTGGCCAGCAGCCCGATGCCGCCGATGCTCATCACCGCACCGGAGATCGCGGCAAAGCGCCGCGGCGGGAAGTGGCGTGCGACGAACACCGTGCACACCAGGAAGGCCGGCGCGCAGCCGATGCCGATCAGCACCTGGCCCAGCACCAGCGTCCCATAACCCGGCGCCAGCGCCGACAGCACGGAGCCTGCGATCGCCAGCGGAAAGGCCGTCAGCACCGTGCGGCGCACGCCGTGCAGGTCGATGCCCACGCCCATGAACAACTGCAACGCGCCGAAGGCGAAGTGGAAGGCACCGGCGAAGGTGCCGAGCTGTTGCGGCGACAGACCGAATTCGGCCTGCAAGGGCGCGGCGAGGATTGCGCCGACGGTACGGAAGGCCTGGCTCATCGTGAACGCCGCGGTCAACGCGAACAGCATCGCCCAGGGCAGGGCGCCGCGCGGTGCGGCGTGTTCAGGCACCGGGTGGCGCGGCGACGGTTTCGTTCGCCTCGGCCTCGAGCATGCGCCGAAGCTCGGCCTTGGCGATCTTCTCCAGCGTCGAGCGCGGGAAGTCCTTGACGATGCGCATCTGATGCGGTTGCTTGAAGCTGGCCAGCTGTGCGGCGCAGGCCGCGCCGATGCGTTCGAGCAGGTCGATGTCGGCGTGCGCGGCGGGCAGCACGAACAGCACCGGCACCTCATCGAGCATCGCGTGCTTCCGGGCCACCACCGCGCATTCGTGCACCCCGGCCACCTGCAGCACGACACGCTCGATCTCGCTGGCGGCGACGTTCTCGCCACCGACCTTCAGCATGTCCTTGCTGCGGTCGCCGAACTGCAGGCTGCCGTCGTCGAGGATGTCGACGCGGTCGCCGGTGCGGAACCAGCCGTCGGGGTCGAAGCTGTCGGCGGTGGCGCGCGGATTGCCGAGGTACTCGTGGAACATCGACAGCCCGCGCACGCCGCGGATCAGCAACTGGCCGCTGCCGCCGGGTTCGACATGGCGCGCCTCGCGCACCGGCACGGCATCGTCCTCGACGATGGCGATGCCGTACTCGGGCGCCGGCCGGCCGATGCTCAAGCTGCGGTTCGGCAAGTGCGGGCTGCCGACGATGCCGTGCGTGATGGTCTCGGTCATACCCCACCAGCCGATGGTCTTGACGCGAAAGTGCGCATCCGTCGGCGGCTCGTTCACCGCGCTGCCCCATAGCCGGTAGTGGTGCAGGGTTGGCACCTCTTGCTCCATCAACGCCTTCACGCAGAAGGGCACGAGCGAGGTCCAGGTGCAGCGATGCGCCAGCGACACCGGCCAGAAGCGGCGCGCCGAAAAGCGCGGCATCACCACCGCGGTGGCGCCCACCCACAGGCAGGCCAGCACCGAGTAAGCCTGCGCGTTGGTATGGAAAAGCGGCAGGTGCACCAGGTGCACGTCCTCGGCGCGCAGGTCCTCGTGCAGTGCGTTGGTGCGCGCGCCCCACAGCGCGTTGGCATGCGTCCACAGCACGGCCTTGGGCCGCGAGGTGGTGCCCGAGGTGTACTGCACACTGCACGGCGCCAGTGGATCGGGGGCGTGACGTGGCGGCGCTTCGGCATCGAGCGCATCGAAGTGCGCGTGGCGTTCGGGCGGGTGTGTCGGCGCTTCGCCGTTGTCGGTGGCGGTGACCACCAGCCAGCGCAGGCCGGGGCAGGACGCGGCCAGCAGATCGGCGAACTTCGGCTGCGTGATGCCGGCCACGGCCTCGCTGTGCTCGGCGTAGTAGCTCAGCTCGTCGCCGGCAGCGCGCGCGTTGGTGGTCACCGCCACAGCACCGAGTCGCGCGCAGGCGTACCAGGCGAGCAGCGCCTCGGGGCAGTTGTCCAGATGGATCAGCACCCTTTCGCCGCGTCGAACGCCGCGCTGCCATAAGCCGCCGGCGATACGCTCGACGCGGTGCTGGAACTCGCCGTAGCAGATGCTCTGCGCGGGGCCGTCGAAAGGCACCCAGGCGATGAAGGGATGGTCGCGGCGCAATGCCGCCTGCTGCGCGAGCAGCCACGGCACATCCATGCCGGTGAAGGGGTGCAGATCGGTGCGGCCCAGCAGCATGGACAGGGTCCTTTCAGTCGCCCGGCGGGTGCGCTCGCTTCGCAACCCTCAGCGCCCCGGGGTTGATCGAATCGTCGAAGGGCGCGCCGATCTTGAAGATGCCGCTGACGCGTGCCACGTTCTTGTCGTCGGCGGTGACCAGCCCCTGCATGAAGACCATGTTGCGCGTCGCGCGCAGCAGCTGCGCCTCGCCCTGCACCCAGGCATCCTTGGCCGAAGGCCCGAGGAAATCCACCTGCAGGTTGATCGTCGGCAGGAAGCGCCGGCCGATGTCCTGCGCGAGGTAGTGTGCCGAGATCGGCAGCAGCATGTCGCAGAAGGTGGCCATCATGCCGCCATGGCAGATGCCCATCGGGTTGCAATGTCGCGCCTCGACGCGAAAACCCAGTTGGATGCCGCGCTCGAGCTTCTTCACGTACAGCGGTCCGTTGACGCCGATGAAGCCTTCGCCGAAGCTGCGTGCGCGAAAGCCCTCCGGGACGTCGAGGCCGGCTGCGGCTGTGGTCGGTGGGCTGGTGGCGTCCATGGGCAGTGGTCCCTATTTTGCGTGATGCGTTCTTCGCGCAGACTACCAAAGCACCGGCGCCGCCGGTGTCGCCGAAGCGAAGCCCAGTCAAGATGCCCGACATGAACCCTGCCGCCATCCCGAATGCCGCGGCACCGCCGTTCAAGAAGGTCAACTGGATGCCGCGCGACATCGCCGTCGAGCGGCGTGCCGACGGCAGCATGGTGCTGCGCTCGCGTGTGCCGCTGCAAGCCAGTGCGCCGCACCTGCCGAGCTTCCTGCGAGGATGGGCCGGCGAACGGCCCGACCACATCTGGCTGGCACAGCGGCGCGGCCCCGATGGGCACTGGCGGCGGCTGAGCTATGCCGAAGCGCAGCGCACGGTGGACGGCCTGACCCAGGCGCTGCTCGACCTGGGCCTGCGCGTTGACCGGCCGGTGGCGATCCTCAGCGGCAATTCGATCGAGCACGCGCTGATGACGATGGCGGCGATGCAGGCCGGATTGCCGGCCGCGCCGGTGTCACCGGCCTATTCGCTGCTGAGCCAGGACCATGCGAAGCTGCGCACGATCTTCGAGCTGATACGCCCGGGGCTGGTGCTGGTGCAGGACGGGGTGCTCTTCGCCAAGGCGCTGGCCGCGCTCGATCTGAGTGGAGTCACGCTGGTGCATGTGCAGCGCCCGCTCGAACACCTGTCCAGCCTATGTTTTGCCGAACTCGCCGCGACGCTGCCGACGCCACAGGTGCAGGCCGCAGTGGCGGCATTGACGCCCGACACGGTGGGCAAACTGCTCTTCACCTCGGGCTCCACCGGCAGCCCGAAGGCGGTGATCAATACGCAGCGCATGATGTGCGCCAACCTGGCAATGTCGCGCCAGGCGCGTGTGCGTTCCCCCGACGAAGCGCTGCCGGTGATCCTGGACTGGATGCCCTGGAACCACACGATGGGCGGCAATGCATCCTTCAACCTGCTGCTGGCCGACGGTGGCACGCTGTACATCGACGAGGGCCGGCCGCTACCGGGGCAGTTCGAGACCACGCTACGCAACCTGCGCGAGGTCTCGCCGACCTACTTCTCCAACGTGCCGGCCGGCTACGCCATGCTGGTGCAGGCGCTGGAGCACGACGATGAACTGGCGCGCTCCTTCTTCGCCAATCTGCGGCTGCTGGCTTATGGCGGTGCCACGCTCGGCGATGACCTGTACCGGCGCATGCAGGCGCTGGCGCTGCGCCACACGGGGCAGCGCATCGTCTTCTTCACCGGCTGGGGTGCCACTGAAACCGCGCCCACCGCTACCGCCACCTACTGGGATACCGAGCGCGTGGGGCTGATCGGACTGCCTTACCCGGGGGTGGAACTGAAGCTCGTGCCCGCCGGGCCGAAGTACGAACTGCGCCTGCGCGGGCCGATCGTCACGCCCGGCTACTACCGCCAGCCCGAGCTGACGCGGGCTGCCTTCGACGACGAAGGCTTCTACAAGATCGGCGATGCCGCCACCTTCGTCGACCCCGAGGACGTGTCGCAGGGCCTGGTCTTCGCCGGGCGAGTGGTCGAGGACTTCAAGCTAGCCTCGGGCACCTTCGTGCATGTCGGTCCGCTGCGCGTGGCCGCCATCGCCGCGGCGTCACCCGTGCTGCAGGACACGTTGGTGGCCGGGCAGGACCGGGCGACCATCGCGCTGCTCGCCTGGCCCAACCTGGAGGCCTGCCGCAAGCTCAGCGGCCGCATTGACGCTGACGCGAGCGAATTGCTGCGCGACCCGGCGGTGCTGGAGCATGTGCGCGAAGGCCTGCGTGCACACAACGCGGCCCATCCCGGCAGCAGCTTTCGCATCCACCGGCTGATGATGATGCACGAGCCGCCGTCGATCGACGGCAACGAGATCACCGACAAGGGCTACATCAACCAGCGTGCGGCCTTGCTGCGGCGCGCGGCGCTCGTGGCGCGCTTGTATGCCGAGGTGCCGGACGACGAAGTCATCGAGATCGGCTGATCACGGCGCCCGGCCCACCACCGCCAGCACGAACACCACGATGCCGAGCAGCAGGTTGAGTGCGACGAGTTGTCGGATCTGGTTCATCTGCGGCGCCGCAGCGGGCCAGTCGTGGGCCGCCACGGCGCGCTGCAAACGCTTGAACGGGCCAAAGCGGATGTGGCCGAAGATGGCCATCATCAGCAACCCGAGGGCGAACATCGCATGCACGCTCCAGTGCATGACGCCAAAGCCGCCCGCCATCCAGATCATCGCCAGCCCGCTGAGCAGCAGCACGCCAATGGCTGCACTGACCCACGCGAAGAAGCGCTTGAGCGTCGCGGCCATGAACGGCAGGCGCAAGGGTGGGCCCAGGCTGGCGACGGCTGCAGGGCGCACTGCGACATGCATCACCCACATGCCGCCGACCCACAGCGTGGCGGCGAGCAGATGCAGGCAAAGCAAGACGGCATAGGCAAGAGGCATCGCGGGCAATCGTGGCGTCGTTGGCGAGACAGTGTCGCACCGATCGGGCGCACGGGGCCGCGATGTCCAGTGCGTTGCCTCAATGGGCGCCGGACAGATCGTTCTTCAAGCTTGCACAGTGCGACGTGCTGCCCTTTGCTTCGGACTGCGGGGCGCGGCTGAGCCAGCGCCAGGTGGCACCCCAGAACGAGGTCATGGCTTCGCTTCGCAGCGCCGCCGCCTTTGCATAGGCCTGGTCGCGCAAACGATCCATCTGCTGCTGGTCACGAGCTCGGGTTGGGTGGGTGTGATTCATGATGGCTCCTGATGGGCTGCGATAGGTCGGACTGTAGGCAGCAGACAGTCCATCGGAAACCCGCCAGAATGCCATGCGGTATTGCACTTTCTGCAATGCGAATGTGGACCATGCAGCCTCGACTCGACGACATCGACCTGTTCATGCGCATCGTGGAACTGGGCACGCTCAGTGCCGCCGCGCGCGAGCGCGACATGGCGGTGAGCCAGGTCACGCGCACGCTGGCACGGCTGGAGGCGGCCGCCGGCGCGCGGCTTCTGCATCGCAGCACGCATGGTTTGAGCCTCACCGACGAGGGTGATGCCTTCATGCTGCATGGCCGACGGCTGCTCGATGTCGCGGCGGAACTGCAGGGGGAACTGAGCAGCAAGACCCGGGGCCCCAGCGGTTGGGTGCGGCTGAGCGTGAGCCCGGTGCTGGCGCAGGTAGTGATCACGCCCTGTCTGCCGTCGCTGTATCAGAAGCACCCCCAACTGCACCTGGACATCGCCGCCGATGACCGCATCGTCGACATGGCGCGCGAGGGCGTCGACATCGCGCTGCGCACCGGCACCACGCACACCGACACCGTGGTGGCGCGGCAGATCGCCGAGCTCAAGCGTGGCCTGTACGCCGGGCCCGCCTACGTGGCCGCGCATGGCCTGCCGGACAGTGTGGACGATCTGGAACGGCACCGGCTGATCGGCAACAGCGGCAATCCGGCGCTGAACCGCTGGACCCTGCTCACCGACAGCGGTACGCGCGAGCTTCTGGTCAGAGGCCACACGCGCAGCGACAACACCGCCGTCGTGTTGTCGCTGGTGCTGCAGGGCGTGGGTATCGCCCGACTGGCGGATCTGGTGGCGCTGCCGCTGGTGCGCAGTGGCCAGCTGGTCCCGGTGCTGCCCGAGCGCATCGCGGTCTCGGCTGCGCCGATGTATGCGGTGATGCTGCAGGAGCGGCACCGGCTGCCGAAGATCCGCGCCGTCATAGACCATCTGGCCATGTGGATGGGGCAGGTTGGCGGCGCGCTGCCGGGTGAGCCGGCGCAGCCGGTGGTGACGCAAAGGAGGCGCAAACGATGAAGATCGTCGATCTCAAGGTTCATGTGCTGAAGTGCCCGCTCGACGAGCCCTTCGCGTTCTCGCAGGGCTGGGTGCGGCAGCGCAGCGCGACGCTGGTCGAGCTTGTCGTCGATGACGGCCTGGTCGGCTGGGGCGAGGCCTTCGCGCAAGGGCTGGAGCCGCCCGAGATCGCCGCGGCGGTGATCGAGCACGCGCTCAAGCCGCTCGTCATCGGATGCGATGCGCTGGACATTGAAGTGCTGTGGCACCGCATGTACCACCACACGCGCGACTATGGCCGCAAGGGCTCGGTGGTCGCCGGCATCAGCGCGGTCGACACGGCGCTGTGGGACCTGGCGGGCCAGTTCCATGGCCTGCCGATCTACAAGCTGCTGGGCGGCGCCTTTCGCGAGCGCGTCCAACCCTATGCCACGGGCTTCTACCGCATCGAAGGGCAGGGCGAGGCGCAGCGCCTGGCCGAAGAAGCCCTGCGCCATGCCGACGCCGGCTTTGCGCTGATGAAGGTCAAGCTCGGCTATGGCGTCGAGGACGACATCGAATGCATGCAGGCCATCGGCAGGGCGCTGCAGGGCAAGCCGGTGCGGCTGATGGTGGACACCAATCATGCTTATGGCCGTGCCGAGGCGCTGCGCCTGGGCCGCGCGCTGGCCGAGTTCGACCTGCGCTGGTACGAAGAACCGGTGGTGCCCGAGGACCTGCAGGGCTACGCCGAACTGCGCCGGCAGCTGCCGATGCCGATCGCCGGCGGCGAGAACGAGCACACGCTGTTCGGCTTTCGCGACTTCTTCGCCGCCGGCTGTGTGGACGTGGTGCAGCCCGACATCGGCTCCTGCGGCGGCCTGAGTGCCGGGCGCCACATCCTGGCCCTGGCGCAGGCGCATGGCGTGATGGTGAATCCGCATGTCTGGGGCTCGGCGATCGCGCAGGCGGCGTCGCTGCAGTTCATTGCCGCCGTGCCGGTGGCGCACCATTCCTTGTTCGCGACCCAGCCGGTGCTGGAGTACGACCGCTCTTCGCACCCCTTCCGCCAGCAGTTGGTCACGCAGCCCTTGCAGATGGTCGAGGGCTGGATCGAGGTCCCGAGCGCGCCGGGGCTGGGGGTGGAGATGAACCGCGAGGTGCTGGAGCGCTATCGCGCCTGAAGCGGCCATCCTGGTCACTGGCAATGTCGTGCGTGTCGCGCCGATGTGGCAGCTGACTGCCGTGCCATTCGAGCCCAACGCTGCCATGGCCGCCGGCTGATCCGCCAGCCGCGCCGTCAGCACTCGACGATATTCACCGCCAGCCCGCCGCGCGCCGTCTCCTTGTACTTGAGCATCATGTCGGCGCCGGTCTCGCGCATCGTCTTGATGACCTTGTCCAGGCTGACGAAGTGCGTGCCGTCGCCGTGCAAGGCCATGCGCGCGGCGTTGATCGCCTTGACCGACGCGATCGCGTTGCGCTCGATGCAGGGGATCTGCACCAGCCCGCCGACCGGGTCACAGGTCAGGCCCAGGTGGTGTTCCATGCCGATCTCGGCTGCGTTTTCCACCTGCTCGGGTGTGCCGCCCATCACCGCCGCCAGCGCGCCGGCGGCCATGCTGCAGGCCACGCCGACCTCGCCCTGGCAGCCGACCTCGGCCCCGCTGATCGACGCGTTTTCCTTGTAGAGCAGGCCGATGGCCGCGGCGCTGAGCAGGAAGTCGATGACGCCCTGATCGGTGGCGCCATAGACAAACTTCGCGTAGTAGTGCAGCACTGCGGGGACGATGCCGGCCGCACCATTGGTCGGTGCGGTGACGACGCGCCCGCCAGCAGCGTTCTCTTCGTTCACCGCCAGCGCGTACAGGTTCACCCAGTCGAGCACCTGCAGCGGGTCGCGCAGGGCGGCCTCGGGGTGGCTGGTCAGGTCGCGGTACAGCGCCGGTGCACGCCGCTTGACCTTGAAGCCGCCGGGCAACGTGCCTTCAGTGCGACAACCGCGCTTGACGCAGTCCTGCATCGTCTGCCAGATCTTCAGCAGCCCGGCGTCGATCTCGGCGTCCTCGCGCCAGTGCCTTTCGTTGATGCGCATCACCTGCGCGATGCTCAGGCCCTTGCGCCTGGCAGTGTCCAGCAGTTCGGCGCCGCTGTGGAAGCTGAGCGGCAGCACGGTGGTATCCGGTGCCACCGCCTTGTGGCGCTGGCCGTCGGCGGCGATTTCCTCGCTGAGCACGAAGCCGCCGCCGACCGAGTAGTACACATGGTTCGCGATCTCGACGCCGCCGGCGTCGAAGGCGCAAAAGCGCATGCCGTTGGCATGCAGCGGCAGTGATTCGCGGCGGTGCAGGACCAGGTCGCGCCGTTCGTCGAAGGCCACCGCGTGGCCCATCGGCAGGAAGATGCGGCCGTGCTCGCGCATGTCCTGCAGCAGCGTAGGAATGGCTTCCACGTCGACACTGTCCGGCTCGTGGCCAGCCAGGCCGAGCAGCACCGCCTTGTCGCTGCCGTGGCCCTTGCCGGTGGCACCAAGTGAGCCATACAGGTTGCAGCGCAGGCGCGCCGTCGCGGCCAGCACACCGTCGTTCTGCAGGCGTAGCGCGAACAGGCGCGCGGCACGCATCGGCCCGACGGTGTGGCTGCTGCTCGGCCCGATGCCGATCTTGAACAGGTCGAAGACGGAGACGGCCACGGCGATGCTGGCTCAGTGCGCGGCGCCGAAGCGCCGTGTCCAGTCGGCGATGTCCGTCTCGATGGCCGGCCGCAGCGCGGCCAGCGTGGGCGCGTTCAGTCGCTGCTTGGTGGCGCTGAATGCGCCCTGGTGCAACTGCGCCAGCCGTCGTGCATGGGCCATGGCCGTGGCGGCCAGCGCTTCGGCCGGCACCGCCTCGTCCAGGAAGCCGGCCGCCACCGCCTGCGCACCGACGAAGGGCAGTGCGGTCGCGGCCGCCTGGTGCAATGCCGTCGGCGTCAACCGGTGGCGCAACACCTCGATCGCGAAGTGCGGCAGCGTCATGCCGATCATCACCTCGTTGGCGTGACAGCGTGCGCCGGCGTCCAGCCCGATGCGCACGTCGGCGCACAGCAGCACGAAGGCCCCCATCGCGATGGCGTGGCCGGTGGCGGCGGCGACGATCGGCCGCGGGCACTCGAGCAGGCGTGCGCTCAGCCGCGCGCCGGCTTCGAGCATGCGCAGGCTCTCGCTGGGGCTGCTCTTGAACACGCCCAGGTCGAAGCCGCCTGAGAAGATGCCTTCGCGCCCGCTCAGCAGCAGCACCGCCGCGTCGGCCTCGGCCCGCGCCAGCGCGGCATCGATGGCCTGCAGCATGTGCGGACTCATGACATTGGCCTTGCCATCGTCGAGCGTGACGATGGCGACGCCGTCCTGAAGCTGGTAGGTCAAGGGCTCGTGCATGCCGGTCTCCTGCGGGTTTTGGGGCCTTCAGCTCACCGGCAGCAGCCGGCCCTGGCGCAGCAGCGCCAGCGTGCGCAGCGCCAAGTAGGCGATCACCGCCGAGGCGACCAGCACCGCGGCCCAGGCCGGGAAGGCTGGCCAGCCGCCCCGCTGCACCGACTCGACCGTGACGCTGGCGATGGCCGCCATCGGGAACGAGAAGGACCAGAAGCCGGCGGAGAAGGGCGCGGCCGTCCACCAGTGCCAGCGTGCCAGCACCGCCAGCACCGGGCCGACGGTGATGCCCTGCGCGACCAGCAGCACGTCGGCAGGCAACTGCGGCCACAGAAAGCTCAGCGCCAGCGAGCCGACCGCGGCCGGCGCGATCTCCAGCCCCATCGTCGGGCGCAGGGCCATCGGCAGCGGCCCGGCGAACAGGCGGTGCAGGATGCGCACCTCGAGCAGTGCCCAGCCGCCCAGGCCCATGCCGAACAGCAGCACGGCCCAGCCGTGCAGGCCGAGCGCGTGCAGCGCCATCGCGCCGACGAAGCCGCCCGGCACCACCGGCATGTACAGCGCCGGCGACACCAGTTCGGCGGGGGTCTGGCCGGTGCTCAGTTGCGATACCACCTGCCAGGCGATGCTCAGCTGCATGGCCAGCGCCAGCAGCGTGATGGCCAGCGCACAGGCGTAGCCGATCGGCGATTGCACGGCCAACGGCGCGAAGATCGCCACCACCAGCAGCGTCGACACCGGCCACAAGGCGAGCAGCGAACCCTGCACCGGGTGACGCCATTCGGCGCGCAGCACCTCGCGGTGGCGCAGCCACTTCAGGCTCCACAGCACGAACAGCAGCGCCCAGATCGCCGTGCCCAGCACGGTCAGCAGCTGAGCGACACCGGCTGCCGTCCAACCCGGCCCATCCGCCAGCAGCGCCAGGCGGCGCCAGGCACCGGCCAGGCCGAGCAGGCCGAGCGGGATGCCGAACAGCCCGGGCCACAGCCGCGCCAGCCAGCCGCGCCGTGGCGCCACTGTCGCACCCTGGTCTGCGTCCGGGGTATGGGGGGCCGGCCGGGCAGGGCGCTGCGTCATGGCACAGCCTCAGCCGTCGGTGAAATCGCTCATCGGCGGGCAGCTGCAGAACAGGTTGCGGTCGCCGTGCACGTTGTCCACGCGTCCCACCGGCGACCAGTATTTGCCTCGGCGCAGCGACGCCACCGGGAACGCCGCCTGCTCGCGCGAGTAGGCATGTGCCCATTCGCCGGCCAGCAGCATCGCGGCGGTGTGCGGCGCATGCTTCAGCGGGTTGTCGTCGCGTGGCCACTCGCCTGCTTCGACCTTGGCGATCTCGGCGCGGATCGCGATCATCGCGTCGCAGAAGCGGTCGAGCTCGACCCTCGGCTCGCTTTCGGTGGGCTCGACCATCAGCGTGCCGGCCACCGGGAAGCTCAGCGTCGGCGCATGGAAGCCGTAGTCGATCAGGCGCTTGGCCACGTCCTCGGCGCTGATGCCGCTGCTGTCCTTCAGCGGTCTCAGGTCGAGGATGCATTCGTGCGCCACGCCGCCGCCCTTGATGCCTGGAACCTTGCCGCTGAAGTGGACCGCGTAGTGCCCGTCCAGCCGCGCGGCCACGTAGTTGGCGCTGAGGATGGCGCTTTCGGTGGCTGCGGTCAGTCCCTCGGCGCCCATCATGCGCACGTACATCCAGCTGATCGGCAGCACCGCCGCGTTGCCCAGCGGCGCCGCCGACACCGGCCCGACACCGCCCTTGGCCACGGCAGCACCCGGTTGTGCTGGCAGGAAGGGCAGCAGGTCTTCGACCACGCACACCGGCCCGACGCCAGGGCCGCCGCCGCCGTGCGGGATGCAGAAGGTCTTGTGCAGGTTGAGGTGGCTGACATCGCCGCCGAACTCGCCCGGTGCGGCGATGCCGACCAGCGCGTTCATGTTCGCGCCGTCAACATACACCCGTCCGCCGAACTCGTGCACCAGCGCGCACAGCTCCGTGACGCGCTGCTCGAACACGCCGAAGGTCGAGGGGTAGGTGATCATCGCCGCGGCCAGCCGCTCGCGGTGCAACTCGCACTTGCGGCGCAGGTCGTCGAGGTCGACGTTGCCCATCGCATCGCACTTCACCACCACCACCTGCAGCCCGACCATGCCGGCGCTGGCCGGGTTGGTGCCATGTGCCGATTCGGGGATCAGGCAGATGTCGCGCTGGCCCTCGCCGCGGCTGGCGTGCCAGGCGCGAATGGCCAGCAGCCCGGCATATTCGCCCTGCGAGCCGGCATTCGGCTGCAGGCTGATGCCGGCATAGCCGGTGGCCTGACCCAGCCACGCGCACAGCTGGTCGTTGAGCTGCCAGTAGCCGGCCAGCTGCTCGCGCGGCGCATAGGGATGCATCTGCGCGAACTCGGGCCAGGTGATGGGGATCATCTCGCTCGTCGCGTTGAGCTTCATCGTGCAGCTGCCCAGCGGGATCATGCTGCGGTCCAGCGCCAGATCCTTGTCGCTCAGGCTGCGCATGTAGCGCAGCATCTCGGTTTCGCTGTGGTGGGTGTTGAACACCGGGTGGGCCAGGTAGGCGCTGCTGCGGCGCAGGCCTTCGGGGATCATCGGCTCGACGCCCTTGGCGAAGGCGGCCATGTCGGGCAGCGCCTGACCGGGCTTGGCGAACACCTGCCACAGCGCCAGCAGGTCGTCGCGCGTGGTGGTCTCGTCGAGTGCGATGCCGAGCATCGTGTCGCCCCATTCGGGAAAGCGGCGCAGGTTCATGCCGGCTTCGCGTGCCTTGGCTGCCAGCGCGGCGGTTTGCGCACCGGTGTCGAGGGTTATGGTGTCGAAGGCCGTGTCCTTGCGCAATACCACGCCCATGTCTTGCAGGCCGCGCGCCAGGATGGCGGTGTAGCTGGCCACACGCTGGGCAATGCGCTTCAGGCCGGCGGGCCCGTGGTAGACCGCATACATGCTGGCGATCACCGCCAGCAGCACCTGCGCGGTGCAGATGTTGCTGGTGGCCTTCTCGCGCCGGATGTGCTGCTCGCGGGTCTGCAACGCGAGACGGTAGGCGGGCTGACCCTGACTGTCCACGCTCACGCCCACCAGCCGCCCCGGCAGGCTGCGCTTGTATTCGTCGCGGCAGGCGAGGTAGGCGGCATGCGGGCCGCCGGCGCCCATCGGCACGCCGAAGCGCTGCGTGTTGCCCAGCGCGATGTCGGCGCCCAGTTCGCCCGGCGGCGTGATCAGCGTCAGCGCCAGCAGGTCAGCGGCAACGATGAAGGCCGCGTCATGCGCATGGATGCGCTCGGCGTCCTGTCGATGGTCGTGGATCGCGCCGCTGGTGGCAGGCAACTGGGCCAGCACGGCGAAATAGTCGCCGCCGTCGAGCAGTCGGTCCCACTCGTCGGCCGAATTGGCCAACACGATCTTCAGCCCCAGCGGCGCGGCGCGCGTTTGCATCACCTGGATCGTCTGCGGGTGGCAGTCGCCGGCGACGACGATGGTGTCGCTCGGGCTCTTCACGCTACGCCGGGCCAGCGTCATCGCCTCGGCCGCGGCGGTGGCTTCGTCGAGCATGCTGGCGTTGGCGATGGCCATGCCGGTGAGGTCGCACACCATCGTCTGGAAGTTGACCAAGGCTTCCAGCCGGCCCTGGCTGATCTCGGCCTGGTACGGCGTGTAGGCGGTGTACCAGGCCGGGTTCTCTAGAAGGTTGCGCTGGATGACGCCAGGCGTGAACGTGCCGTGGTAACCCTGTCCGATGAAGCTCTTCAGCAACTGGTTCTGCGCGGCGATGGCACGCAGTTCGGCCAGCGCCTGCGCTTCGCTGACCGGCGCCGGCAGGCGCATCGGCGTGGCGCGCGCGATGCTGCGCGGCACGATGGCTTCGATCAGCGCGCGGCGGCTGGCTGCGCCCACCACCGACAGCATGTGTGCCTCGTCGGCAGCGTCGGGGCCGATGTGGCGATGGGCGAATTCGCGATTGTTCTCGAGTTGCTCGAGCGGGTGAAGGGCGGACATCAGCATGACTTGGTTTCCACGGCGGGGATTCAAAGGGTCTTCAGCAGCGCGTCGTAACCGGGCGGGTCCATCAGCTGGTCGAACTCGGCCATGTCGGTCAGGTGCACCTTGAAGAACCAGCCTTCACCCATCGGGTCGCGGTTCGCCAGCGACGGGTCGGCGCGCAGCGCTTCGTTGACCTCGACCACCTCGCCGCTGACCGGCATGTTGATGTCGGCCGCAGCCTTGACCGATTCGACCACGCCCGCGACTTCACCCATCTTGTAGGTCTTGCCGACCGCGGGCAGGTCGACGAAGACGACGTCGCCCAGCGCCTCCTGCGCATGCAGCGTGATGCCCACGGCCGCGGCCTCGTGGTCTTCGATGTTGATCCATTCGTGGTCTGCGGTGAACTTGGTGGTCATGCATGGGCTCCTTTGGGGTTGGATGGGACGCTGCTGGTTCAGCCTCTGAAATAGCGGTGCGGCACGAAAGGCAGCGGTGTCACGCGCATCGGCAGTTTCTGGCCGCGCACCTCGGCATAGACCTCCTGCTGCGGCTTGGCATGGTCGGCGCTCAGGTAGGCCATCGCGATCGGCTTGTCGATGCTCGGGCCGATGGTGCCGCTGGTGACCTGGCCGAGCTTGTGGCCGCGGCCGTCGACGATCGTCGTGCCTGCGCGTACCGGAACGCGTTCCAGACCGACCAGGCCGACACGCTTGTCGCTCGGCCCTTGCCTGAGCTGCGTTTCGATGACCGATGCGCCCGGGTAGTGCCCTTCGCGTTCGCCGCCGGGTCGGCGCACCTTCTGGATCGCCCAGGCCAGCCCGGCTTCGATCGGCGAGGTGTTGGCGTCGATGTCCTGTCCATGCAGGCACAGTCCGGCTTCGAGCCGCAGCGTGTCGCGCGCGCCGAGGCCGCCGAGCTTGACCTCCGGCACGTTGAACAGCGCTCGCGCCAGTGCCACGGCGTGATCGTCGGGCACCGAGATCTCGAAGCCGTCCTCGCCGGTGTAGCCCGAGCGGGTGACGTAGCAGTCGGCGCCGGCCAGTTTGAAGGCGCCGCCGCTCATGAAGGTGAGTTGTGGAACGTCCGGATTCAGGTGCGCCAGCGCGCCGACCGCCTTCGGGCCCTGCAGCGCCAGCAGCGCGCGCTCGGGCATCGGCACCACCTGGCAGCGGTGGCCGATGTGGGTGATCAGGTGCTTGATGTCCGCGGCCTTGTTGCCTGCATTCACCACCAGCAACAGGTCGTGCTCGCGCCGCGTGACCATCAGGTCGTCGAGGATGCCGCCGCCGGGATTGGTGAAGAAGGCGTAGCGCTGTTTGCCCACGCCCAGTCCGATGACGTCCACCGGCACCAGTGATTCGAGCGCCTTGGCGGCGTCATCGCCGACCAGCCGCAGCTGGCCCATGTGCGACACGTCGAACAGTGCCGCCGAAGCGCGGCACTGCTTGTGCTCTGCAATGATGCCGCCGGCATAGTTGACCGGCATCTCGTAACCGGCGAAGGGCACCATGCGCGCGCCGTGTTCGACGTGCCAGGCGTGCAAAGGGGTTTTCAGGAGTTCAGCAGACATGACGTTCTCCAAGGGCGGAAGGACGACCCCATTGTTGGTCGTTCCGGCCCTCGCTGTCCGCTTTACCTGAGAGATTCAGTAGCACCCTCGACGGTGCACCTTGCCCCTTCGGTGGGCATGCCGCAACCGGCATGCCTCTCTCCAGTGAGGTGAAGAGTCAGTCCCTGGTGCCTGAGCGTTCGGGGCTGTTTGGCCCCTGCGCCTTCGGCGGCGTCGAGGCATGAAGCCGTGACGCTCTCTCCTGACGAGGCCAGTGTAGCAGCCGGCCCGATCGGAATCATCGATCGGAATGGTCAGGCCGCCTTGCGCCGCCCGCGAACGCGTTGCAGCAGCACCACCAGCCCGAGCAGTGCCAGCGCCGGCAGGAACATCCATTCCTTGGCCGGGCGCTCGGCCGGTACTTCGATGGTGGTGATGCGGAAACCCTGCTCAAGCCCCAGCTTCTCGGCGGTGGAGCCGAACTTGACCATCGAGATCATCGCCTCGTCGCCCTGCGGCATGACCGAGAAGCCGATCTTGTTCAGGCGCTGCACGGCCTTGCCGGGTTCGCCCAAGGGCAGCAGCACGCCCTTGCGGATGTCCTTGCCATCGAGGTTGGTGCCTTCGACCCAGACGCGCTTGCGCACGTCCGGACCGGCTTCTTCCACCAGCTTCATCAGCTGCGAGGCGGGCACGGTCTTGTAGGGCTCGTAGACCATGTCCCACCAGTAGCCGGGGCGGAACAGCGTGAAGGTCACCAGCAGCAGCGCCAGCGTCTCGTACCAGCGCGAGCGCACCAGAAAGTAGCCCTGCGTCGCCGCAGCGAAGATCAGCATCGCGACCACGGCGCTGGCCACAGTCAGTACCAGGTGGAAGGTGCTGTCGATGCCGATCATCAGCAACTGCGTGTTGAAGATGAACAGGAACGGCAGGATCGCCGTGCGCATGCTGTAGAAGAAAGCCGTCACGCCGGTCTTGATCGGGTCGCTGCGCGCGATTGCTGCGGCCGCGAACGAGGCCAGCCCCACCGGCGGCGTGACGTCGGCCATCAGCCCGAAGTAGAAGACGAACAGGTGCACCGCAATCAGCGGCACCAGCAGGCCGCTTTGCGCGCCGAGTTCCACCACCACTGGTGCCATCAGCGTGGACACGACGATGTAGTTGGCCGTGGTCGGCAGCCCCATACCCAGGATCAGGCTGATGAAGGCCACCAGCAGCAGCATGACGATCAGGTTGCCACCGGACAGCAACTCGACGATCTCGGTCATCACCAGGCCGACGCCAGTGAGCGACACGGTGCCGACGATGATGCCCGCCGCGGCCGTGGCCACGCCGATGCCGATCATGTTGCGTGCGCCCACCTCCAGGCCGCTGATCAGGTCGACGAAGCCCTGGCGCAAGGCCAGGCCGTAGCCGCCGTGACCGCGCATCCAGGCCATCAGTGGGCGCTGCGTGACCATCACGAAGATCATGAACATCGTGGCCCAGAAGGCGCTCAGCGCCGGCGACAGCTGCTCGACCATCAGGCACCAGATCAGCACCACCACGGCCAGCAGGTAGTGCAGCCCGGAGCGCAGCGTGGGGCGCGTCTCGGGCAGTTCGAACACCGGCGCGTTCGGGTCGTCCATTTCCAGCGGCGGCTGGCGCGAGCCGACCCACAGCAGGCCCAGGTAGGCCGCGAACACGCCGATGCCGATGATGAAGACGGCCGTGTCGGGCAGCAGCGTCTTCAGCCAGCCGATACCGTAGTACACCGCGCCGGCCAGCACGACGAAGCCGGCCACGGTGGTGGCGAAGGAGATCAGGCGCTGCATCGGCGTGGCCTGGCTGCGGCGCGGCAGGCCCTGGATGTCGGCCTTCAGCGCTTCCAGGTGCACGATGTAGAGCAGCGCGATGTACGAAATGATCGCCGGCAGGAAGGCGTGCTTGATGATTTCGGTGTAGGGGATGCCGACGTACTCGACCATCAAGAAGGCCGCGGCACCCATCACCGGCGGCATGATCTGGCCGTTGACCGAACTGGACACTTCCACCGCGCCGGCCTGGTCGCCGCGGTAGCCCACGCGCTTCATCAGCGGAATCGTGAAGGTGCCGGTGGTGACGACGTTGGCGATCGACGAGCCCGAGATCAGCCCGGTGGCGGCCGAGGACACCACCGCCGCCTTGGCCGGGCCGCCACGCATGTGGCCGAGCAACGCGAACGCCGACTTGATGAAGTAGTTGCCTGCACCGGCCTTGTCGAGCAGCGAGCCGAAGAGCACGAACAGGAAGATGAAGCCGGAGGACACGCCCAGCGCGACGCCGAACACGCCCTCGGTGGTGAGCCACATGTGCGACATGGCGCGTGACAGCGAGGCACCCTTGTGCGCGATCATCTCGGGCATGTACGGGCCGCCGAAGGTGTAGCCCAGGAACACCAGCGCGACGATGACCAGCGGCAGGCCGAGCGCACGGCGCGTGGCTTCCAGCAGCGTGATCAGGCCGATCACCGAGACGATAAGGTCCTGCGTCGTCGGCTGGCCGGGGCGGGTGGCGAGCTCGCGGTAGAAGGCGAAAAGGTAGGCGGCGCAGAACGCACCAATCAGGCCCAGCACCCAGTCGGTGATGGGCACGCGCTCCCGCGGGGAGCGCTTGAATGCGGGGTAGACCAAGTAGGCCAGGAAGATGGCAAAGGCCAGGTGAATCGAGCGCGACTGCGTGTCGTTGAAGACCAGGACGCCGGTGGAGAAGGGCAGTGGCGAGGCGATCCACAATTGGAACAGCGACCAGGTGATGGCCACCCAAAGAATCAGTTGCTTGACCGTCGGCCCCGGCGTGCGTCCGCCGGTGTCGGCTTCGGCCATCAGCTTCTTGACGTCCACCTCGGGCGCGTCGTCCTGCCGTGCAGGCGTGTTCGCGTTGTCGGACATGGTCATGCCTCTTCAGTATGTTGTAAGTATTTCTTCAGCCGGCACGTGCCGGCTGAGCTTGCTGGGCGGGCGCATCGGCACGCACCGATCCCCTTGAATGCAGCGCCGGGCACGGCCACAAAGCAGTGCCCGGCGCGGGCCTGGCTTACATCCAGCCCTTTTCCTTGTAGAACTTGATCGCGCCCGGATGCAGCGGCGCGGACAGGCCGTCCTTGATCATCTGCTTCGGGTCGAGATTGACGAAGGCCGGGTGCAGCTTCTTGAAGTCGTCGAAGTTGTCGAACACCGCCTTGCACAGCTGGTAGACCACGTCATCCGAGACCTTCGACGAGGTCACGAAGCTGGCCAGCACGCCGTAGGTCTGCGTCGCATCCGGATTGCCGGCGTACATGCCGCCGGGGATGGCGACCTTGGCATAGAACGGGTACTTCGCCACCAGGCTGTCGACCGCCGGGCCGGTCAGTGGCACGAGCTTCGCGCCACAGGTGGTGATCGGATCCTGAATCGCGGCCGAGGGGTGGCCGACACCGTAGAAGAAGCCATCGATCTTGTTGTCGCACAGCGCGGCGCCTTGCTCGTCGGCCTTCAGTTCCGAAGCCAGGCCGAAGTCGGCCAGCGTCCATTTCATCGCGCTGAGCAACTCATCGAGCGAGGCACGCGTGCCGGAGCCCGGGTTGCCGACGTTGAAGCGCTTGCCCTTGAAGTCGGTGAACTGCTTGATGTTCGCTTCCTTGCGCGCCAGCACGGTGAACGGCTCGGCATGGATCGAGAACACCGCACGCAGGTCGGTGAACTTGCCGTCCTTCTCGAACACCTTGGTGCCGTTGTAGGCGTGGTACTGCCAGTCGGATTGCGCGACGCCGAAGTCGAGCTCGCCGGCGCGGATGGTGTTGATGTTGAACACCGAGCCGCCGGTGGATTCCACCGAGCAGCGGATGCCGTGCTTGGCGCGGTCCTTGTTCATCAGGCGGCAGATGGCGCCGCCAGCCGCGTAATACACGCCGGTGACACCGCCGGTGCCGATGGTCACGAATTTCTGCTGCGCCATGGCGGGCGTGGCCGGCAGCATCAGGGCAATGGCGGCAGCGGCGAAGGTGCTGCGCAGCAGGGATGTGGTGTGTCGTGTGGTCATGGGTTCTCCGGAAAAGTTCGGGTTGATGAAATCGGGTGAAGCCGGGCGCGGCATTGTCGCCTCGCCGGGCGGGCTCAGTTGGGTGTCATGGGCTCTAGACCTCCTCTTCAACTTTTCCGGGCGACAGCGCCCGGATCGATGCATCGACGGCCGATTTCAAGCGCTCGACGATCTGGTCGAGCTCGGCGTCACTGACGATGAACGGTGGTGCGAGCAACACGTGGTCGCCATGCTGCCCGTCTATGGTGCCCCCCATCGGGTAGACCATCAGCCCGGCACGCATCGCCTGTTGCTTGATGCGGGCATGCAGTTTCCCGGCCGGATCGAAAGGCGTCTTGGCGCCGCGGTCGGCCACCAATTCGATGGCCTGGAACAGGCCGCGGCCGCGGATGTCGCCGACATGCGGGTGGTTGCCGAAGCTGGCCTGCAGGCGCTCGCGCAGGCCCGCGCCCTGGCGGCGCACGGCGGCGAGCAGGTCATCACGTTCGATCACACGCTGCACCGCCAGTGCCGCGGCGCAAGCGGTGGCATGGCCGAGATAGGTGTGGCCGTGCTGGAACAAGCCGCTGCCAGCGCGCAGCGCATCGACGATGCGGCCCTGCACGAGCACCGCGCCGATCGGCTGGTAGCCGCCGCCCAGGCCCTTGGCGATGGTCATCAGGTCGGGCACCACGCCCTCCTGCTCGCAGGCGTGCAGCGTGCCGGTGCGGCCCATGCCGCACATCACCTCGTCGAGGATCAGCAGGATGCCGTGGCGCGTGCACAGTTCGCGCACGCCGCGCAGGTAACCCGGCACGGCCGTCGTCGCACCCTGGGTCGCGCCACCGACGGTCTCGGCAACAAAGGCAATGACCTTGTCGCCACCCAGCCGCTCGATCGCCTCGGACAACTCCGCGACCAGGCGCAGGCTGTACTGCTCGACACTTTCGTCTGCCGCGCGGTCGCGGTATTCGTAGCATGGCGACACATGCGTCACCGGAATCAGCAAGGGCGCAAACTGCTTGCGCCGCCAGGCATTGCCGCCCACCGCCAATGCGCCGAGCGTGTTGCCGTGGTAACTCTGGCGCCGTGCGATGAAATGCTCGCGCTGCGGCTGGCCGATCTCGACGAAGTATTGGCGCGCCATCTTCAGAGCCGCCTCGATGGCCTCGGAGCCGCCGGACACGAAGTAGGTGTGGCTGGTGCCTGCCGGCGCCGTGCCCACCAGGTGCTCGGCCAGTTCCTCGGCCACTTCGGTGGTGAAGAAACTGGTGTGGGCATAGGCCAGTCGGTCGATCTGTGCATGGATGGCCGCGAGCACATCGGGGTGCCCGTGGCCCAGACAGGACACGGCGGCCCCGCCGCTGGCGTCGATATAACGATGGCCTTGCGCATCGCGCAGCCAAACGCCTTCACCCGCCACGGCAACGGGCGGCGTGGTCTGCAACTGGCGGTGCATCACCTGGGTCATGGGTTTCCTTCCATCAGGGCATTGCGCGCGCCGTGCGTGGCGGCAGGACGCTCCCAGTAGGCGCGCGAGCGGCGCAGGTGGTCTTTCATCTGCTGCAGCCGCTGCTGGGCGGCCGTGCCGCCGCGCGCGGACAAGGTGGCCAGCAACAGCTCGCACAGCGCGATGGCGCCGAGCGACGAGCGGAAATAGGAGCTGGATTCGGTCTCGAACAGCAGCACATGCTGCGCCTGCCGCGCGATCGGTGACAGTGCGCTGTCGGTCAGCGCCACCACCGCAGCCTGCTGTTCGTGCGCCAGTTGCACGCACTCCACCGTCTGGCGTGTGTAGGGCGACTGGCTGATGGCAACGACCACGTCCTGCGGTTGCAGCCGCGTGATCTGGTCGGGCAGGGTGCCGCCGCGGTCATCGAGCAGCAGGCCGTTGGTGGCCACCAGGCTGTAGACGTAGTGCATGTGCACCGCCACGCCGTGGCACACGCGCATGCCCAGGAAACACACATTGCGCGCGCGCAGCAGCGTGTCGGCGGCGTCGCGCAGCGCCTGCGGCGTGTTCAGCGCGCGCACCGAAGCGACGTTGTCGAGCTGGCGCGCGACGTGCAGCGATTCGACCTCTGCGGGCGAACTGCCCCGGCCTGGCTTCGAGCGCGACGAGCGGCGCGGCGCGGCGATGGCGGCGTTGCTCGCCAGGTGGCGCATGAAGGGTTCGCGCAGCGCTTCGAAACCGTCGAAGCCCAGGCGCTGCGCCAGGCGCGTCATCGTCGCCGGCGACACACCGGCTTCGCGCGCCGAGGTGCGCATCGAATGCAGGGCCAAAGCCGCCTGGTGCTGCAGCAGCCAGCGGGCGGCGCGCTGCAGTTCCGGGCTCAACGTCTCGAAGCTGCGGCTGATCAATTGGCCGATGCCTTGCGGGGTCAAATCATGATCCACCTGTTGCATTCAACAATTGTTGCACGAGTGATACATAGAGTCAAATGTTTCAAATGCTGCCGTCGCGGCTGGGGCGCAAAGACAGCGATGTGAATGTCATCCGTGCTAACCCGAGGTATCACTTTTCAAGATAGGTCGGCACCGAATGATTGAACTTTTCAGGGCCCAGGCGGGGACCTATTGTTCGCGGCTCGTACCGCACCCACAGGATGCGGCGATCGCACATTGCCTGGAGGTCGCAAATGGTTTCCCACATCCACAGTTTGTTCGGCATCGCCGCCGCCGCGCTGCTCGTCACCACCCCCATCCAAGCGCAGAAGGCGCCGTTGCAGAAGATCGGCAAGGCCGAAGGCCAGGTCGACATCGTCGCCTGGCCGGGCTACATCGAGCGCGGCGCCACCGACAAGAACTTCGACTGGGTCACCGACTTCGAGAAGGCCAGCGGCTGCAAGGTCAACGTCAAGACGGCCGGCACCTCCGACGAAATGGTGGCGCTGATGAACGAAGGCGGCTTCGACCTGGTCACCGCCTCGGGCGACGCCACCACGCGGCTCATCCGTGGCGGCAAGGTGCAGCCGCTGAACGTAGGTCTTATCCCGAGCTACAAGAACGTCGACCCGCGGCTGCAGAAGGCGCCTTGGCACTACGACGGCGGCAAGCACTACGGCGTGCCCTACCAATGGGGCTGGAACGTGCTGATGTACAACACCAAGGTCTTCGGCGACAAGCCGCCGACCAGCTGGAACGTGGTGTTCGAGGAGACCACCTTGCCCGACGGCAAGAGCAACAAGGGCCGCGTGCAGGCCTTCGACGGCCCGATCTACATCGCCGATGCGGCGCTGTACCTGATGAAGAAGAACCCAGCGCTGGGCATCAAGGACCCCTACGAGCTGAACGAGGCGCAGTACAAGGCCGCGCTGGAACTGCTGCGCGGGCAGCGCAAGATCGTCGGCAAGTACTGGCACGACGCCTTCGTGCAGATCGACGACTTCACCAACGAGGGCGTGGTGGCCTCGTCGAGCTGGCAGTTCCAGGCCAACATCCTGAAGAGCAAGAAGGCGCCGGTGGCGCATGTGGTGCCGGTCGAAGGGGCGACCGGCTGGGCCGACAGCACGATGATGCATGTCGACGCGAAGAACCCGAACTGCGCCTACATGTGGCTGGAGCATTCGCTGAACCCGAAGCTGCAGGGCGATCTGTCGGCCTGGTTCGGCTCGGTGCCTTCGGTGCCGGCCGCCTGCAAGGGCAACAAGCTGCTCACCGACGAGGGTTGCGCGCGCCAGGGCTATGAGTCCTTCGAGAAGATCTCCTTCTGGCGCACGCCGGTGTCGCAGTGCAAGAGCCAGAACAATACCTGCGTGCCGTACCACAAGTGGGTGTCGGATTACATCGCGGTGCTGGGCGGCAGATAGATGACGGCGGCGGTCACTCTCGACCGCGTCTCCTGTGTCTTCGGCACCGCCGGCCATGAGGTGCGGGCGGTCGACGGCGTCGATCTGACGATCGAGCCGGGCGAGTTCTTCACGCTGCTCGGGCCTTCGGGCTCGGGCAAGACCACCTGCCTGCGAATGATCGGTGGCTTCACGCTGCCGACCGAAGGGCGCATCCGTATCGCCGACCAGGACATGACGCGGCTGCCCCCTTACGCGCGGCCGGTGAACACCGTGTTCCAGGACTACGCGTTGTTCCCGCACATGAGCATCCGCGACAACGTCGCCTATGCGCTGATGGTGCGCAAGGTCGACAAGGCCACGCGCGCGCGCCGCGCCGACGAACTGCTCGACCTGGTCGAACTCACCGACGTCGGCGATAGGCGCCCGGGGCAGCTGTCAGGCGGGCAACGCCAGCGGGTGGCGTTGGCACGTGCGCTGATCGGCCAGCCGCAGGTCCTGCTGCTCGACGAGCCGCTGGGTGCGCTCGACCTGAAGCTGCGCGAGCAGATGCAAAGTGAGCTGAAGGCACTGCAGCGGCGCCTGGGCATCACCTTCCTGTTCATCACCCATGACCAGCATGAAGCGCTGTCGATGAGCGACCGCATCGGCGTGTTCAACGCGGGTCGGCTCGAGCAGGTCGGTGCGCCACAGCAGGTCTATGACGCACCGGCGACACGATTCGTCGCACAGTTCGTCGGTGCCGCCAACGTGCTCGACGATGAGGCGGCGCGACGCCTGACCGGCCATGCCAGCGCGATGCTGCGTCCCGAACGCATCCGTCTGGGTGAGGCGGCCGATGCCCGTGCCAGCGGCAACGTGCGTGAGGTGCAATATTTCGGTGCCTTCACGCGTGTCAAGGTCGAGGTGCAGGGCACGTTGCTGCAGGCCGACCTGGCGCAGGCCGTCGACGCGCCGAGTCTGGGCGACACCGTGCATCTGCATTGGGAAGCGCACGCCGTGCATGCGCTGCAAACGCAAGGCCGAGCATGAGCGCCGCATTGACGCTGCCGCCACCGCCTGTGGCCGGCCTGCGGCGCCGCGTCTCTGACTTGCTCTACACGCGCCGCGGCCTGCTGCTGCTGGCGCTGCTGGCGCCGCCACTGCTGTGGTTCGGCGTCATCTACCTGGGCTCGCTGTTCGCGCTGCTGGCCAACGCCTTCTTCGGCCTGGACGACTTTACCGGCCAGGTGGTGCGCGAGTTCACGCTGAAGAACTTCGTCGAGATGACGCGGCCGTCGAACCTCGACGTGGTCGTGCGCTCGGTGACGATGGCGATCGCCGTCACCTTGACCTGCGGCGTGCTGGCCTTCCCGCTGGCCTACTACATGGCCCGGCATGCCAGCGGTGCGACCAAGGCGATGCTCTACATCGCGGTCATGCTGCCGTTGTGGTCGAGCTACCTGGTGCGGCTGTATGCGTGGAAGCTGCTGCTGGCCAAGGAAGGCGCGATCTCCTGGCTGGCCGACCAGGCGCATGCCCATTGGATCATCGACGCGCTGCTGTCGTTGCCGTCGATCGGCGGGCCGAGCCTGAGTTTTTCCACGCTCGGTACGTTCATCGTCTTCGTCTACATGTGGCTGCCGTTCATGATCCTGCCGGTGCAGGCGGCGATCGAGCGCATCCCCGGCTCGTACATCGAGGCCTCGGGCGATCTCGGTGCCGGCGCCGGCCTGACGCTGCGCAAGGTGATCCTGCCGCTGGCGCTGCCCGGCATCGCCGCCGGCTCGATCTTCACCTTCAGTCTGACGCTGGGCGACTACATCATTCCGCAGGTCATCGGCGACAGCACCAACTACATCGGCCAGGTGGTCTACAAGCAGCAGGGCGTGGCCGGTAACGTGCCTTTTGCCGCCGCCTTCTCGCTGGTGCCGATCGTGGTGGTGGGCGTATACCTTTGGTTCGCCAAGCGTCTGGGGGCCTTCGATGCGCTCTGAACGCGGCGCCAGCCTCGGCTTGAAGGCGGCCGCCTGGGCGGTGATCGCCTTCCTGCACATTCCGCTGGCGCTGATCGTGCTGTATGCCTTCAGCGCCGAGGACAAGAGCTACATCTTCCCGCCGCCGGCGCTGACGACGAAGTGGTTCGCCGTGGCCTGGCAGCGCGAGGACGTGTGGGCCGCGATCAAGCTCAGTTTCCAGGTGGCATCGCTGTCGAGCATCGTCGCGATCGTGCTCGGCACGTTGGCGGCCGCCGCGCTGGCACGGGCCAAGTTCTTCGGTCGCGACGCGGTCTCGCTGCTGCTGATCCTGCCGATCGCGCTGCCCGGCGTGATCACCGGCATCGCGCTGCGCTCGGCCTACGGCACGCTGGAGATCCCGTTCTCTTTCTGGACCATCGTCATCGGCCATGCCACCTTCTGCGTGGTGGTGGTTTACAACAACGCGGTGGCGCGGCTGCGGCGCTTGAATCCGAACCTGATCGAGGCCTCGATGGACCTGGGCGCCGATGCCTTCCAGACGGTGCGCCACGTGATCCTGCCGCAGATGGGCTCGGCGCTGCTCGCCGGCGCGCTGCTGGCCTTTGCACTGAGCTTCGACGAGGTCATCGTCACCACCTTCACCGCAGGGCAGCAGACCACGCTGCCGATCTGGATGCTGCAGGAGCTGATCCGCCCGCGTCAGCGGCCGGTGACCAACGTCGTCGCGGTGGTGATCATCGCGCTGACCTTCGTGCCGATCCTGGCCGCTTACTACCTGACCCGCGCCGATGAGACGGCGCACCGCTGATCCGACACCCAAGGAGGAACTTATGGCCGACATCGCATTGCCCACCGAACTGTTGATCGACGGCGCCTTCGTCGCCGGCGAAGGCGAGCCCGAGAAGGTGCTGAACCCCTCCACCGGCGAGCTGCTGGTGCAGGTCCCCGAAGCCTCGAGCGAGCAGGTGCATCGCGCCGTGTCCGCGGCGCACCGGGCCTTCGACGGCTGGAGCGAGACCACACCGATGGAGCGATCGCGATTGCTGCTGAAGCTGGCCGACGCGATCGAGTCGCGCGCCGAGGAATTCGCTCGGCTCGAGTCGCTGAATTGCGGCAAGCCCTACGCGCGCGCGCTGGGCGACGAGATCCCGGCCATCACTGACTGCTACCGCTACTTTGCGGGCGCCGCGCGCTGCATCGGCGGCACGGTCGCCAACGAATACCTGGCCGGCCACACCAGCATGATCCGGCGCGACCCGGTGGGCGTGGTGGCCTCGATCGCGCCGTGGAACTACCCGCTGATGATGGCGGCGTGGAAGATCGCGCCGGCGCTGGCCGCCGGCAACACGGTGGTCATCAAGCCGAGCGAACAGACGCCGCTGAGCACGCTGCTGCTGGCGAAGGTGGCGGCCGAGATCTTCCCGAAGGGCGTGCTGAACGTCATCGCCGGGCGTGGGCCGAGCGTCGGCCAGCCGCTGGTCGAGCACCCGAAGGTGGCGATGGTCAGCGTGACTGGCGATGTGTCCACCGGCCGCAAGATCCTGCAGGCGGCCACCGGCACGCTCAAGCGCACGCACCTCGAACTCGGCGGCAAGGCGCCGGTGATCGTCTTCGACGATGCCGACCTCAGCGCCGTGGTCGAAGGCTTGCGTACCTTCGGCTATTACAACGCCGGGCAGGACTGCACGGCTGCCTGCCGCATCTACGCGGGCGCCAAGGTCTACGACAAGCTGGTGGCCGACCTGAGCAGCGCGGTCAAGACCATCAAGATGGGCCTGCAGGACGACGCCGAGGCCGAGATCGGCCCGCTGATCAGCGACCGCCAGCGCAACCGTGTTGCCAGTTTTGTCGAGCGCGCGCAGATGGCCGGCCACATGGAGATCACCGCAGGCGGCAAGGCACGTTCTGGCGCGGGCTTCTTCTACGAGCCGACGGTGGTGGCCGGTGCGCGCCAGGAGGACGAGATCGTCAAGCGCGAGGTTTTCGGCCCGGTGGTCAGCGTGACGCGCTTCAGTGACACCGAGCAGGCCATCGCCTGGGCCAACGACAGCGACTACGGCCTGGCGTCGAGCGTATGGACGCAGGACGTGGGCCGCGCAATGCGCGTGGCCAAGAAGCTGCAGTACGGCTGCACCTGGATCAACACCCACTTCATGCTCGTCAACGAAATGCCGCACGGCGGCATGAAGTCGTCGGGCTACGGCAAGGACATGAGCATGTACGCGCTGGAGGACTACACCGTCGCGCGGCATGTGATGGTCAAGCTGTAGGCGCTGCCGCCTACCAGTGCACTCCGCTGAAGGCCTGCGCGAACAACTTGCGCGCCAGGTCGACCGGGCTGCGCGGCATATCGGCCATTTCCCTGGCAGCTTCCTCCTCGCTCAGTCCGCGCGCCGCGGGCGAGTCGGGGAACAGCCTATAGGCCTGGTTCAGCACGAACTCGCTGACGCCCGGCGCCACCGACTGTGCCACCGCGCCGGCCAGGCCGAGCCCGGTGGCCACGCGCTTGGGCCGGTCGATGATCGCGGTCATCACCAGCTCGGCGGCATCGTCCGGCGACAGCGTCGGGAAGGCGTCGTACAGCTTCGTCGGCGCGATCATCGGCGTGCGCACCAGCGGCATGTTGACGGTGGTGAAGCGCACGTTGGCATCGGCGAACTCGGAGGCCGCGCACCACGAGAACGCGTCGAGCGCGGCCTTCGATGCCACGTAGGCCGAGAAGCGCGGCGGGCTGGCGAGCACGCCGATCGACGAGATGTTTACGATGTGGCCGCTCTTGCGTTCGAGCATCACCGGCGCGAAGCCGAAGATCAGCCGCAGCGCGCCGAAGTAGTTGAGCTGCATCGTGCGCTCGAAGTCGTGGAAGCGGTCGAAGGAGAACTTCACCGACCGGCGGATCGAGCGCCCGGCGTTGTTGATCAGGATGTCGACGTGGCGGTGCTCGGCGAGCACCGTCTTGACGAAGCGGTCGCAGTCGGCCAGGTCGGCGATGTCGCAGGCGTAGGCGAAGGCCTTGCCGCCCCGGGCCTGGATCTTGGTCAGCGTGGCGTCGAGCTTGGCCGGCGTGCGCGCAGCCAGGATGACGGTGGCGCCGGCGGCGGCCAGCTTCAGCGCACAGTCCTCGCCGATGCCCGAGCTGGCGCCGGTGACCACGACCACCTTGTTGCGCACGCGGCGGCCGAGTTGCGCGTTCTTGCGCGATTGCACGATGGCCTGCGTGACGGCCGCGGCCTTGCCCACCGGGCTGGACTGGATTGTTAGGGCGACCGTGCGGGCGACCGAGGCCTTCGGCTTGTGCGCTGCAGGCGTGTCGGTTGCAGGGGCTGCCGCGTCTGCGGCGGCTTTGGGCTTGCGGCGCGTCGTCGTGCCGGCCTTCGTTCCCGCACTCGACTTCGGGCTTTTCTTGGTGACCATGAGACTTGTCCTTTGTCGGGAGTGGGCGGCGCCGGTAGGGTAGGCGCCGAATTATCCGGCGGCGCCCGATCAGGGTTTGCGCGTGCGCGAAGTCTCGCGGGCCAGTTCGATGAACTCCGCGGCCGCGGGCTTCAGCCCCGAACCGCGGCGCCACACCAGGCCGACATCCACCGTCGGGATCTCGTCGCGCAACGGACGCACCTCGACGTGCTCGGCGTCCAGCGTCCAGGGCCGGTAAAGGATGTCGGGCAGCACCGCGATGCCGGCGCCGGCGCCGACCAGCGAGCGCACCGCCTCCAGCGACGAGGTGCGCAGGATCACGCGCGGCTTGAGCTGGTGGCGCGACCACACGCCGGTCATCAGCTCGTCGATGCGGTCGGCCTCGAGCACGATCTGGTCGCACTCCGCGCAGTCGGCGAGCGTGATCTCGTCGCGTGCGGTGAGTGCGTGGTTCGACGCCATCCACACCCGGTTCGCGCTGCGCGCCAGGGTTTCGGAGACCATCGCCTGCGGCTCGCTGAGCACGTTGCTGACCATGATCGCGACATCGAGCTCGCCGTTGATCAGCAGGTGCTCCAGGAACTGCGGCGTGTCCTCGGTGACGAAGACCTCGACCTGCGGGTTGTTGCGCCGGAAGCGGCTGAACAGCTCGCTCAGGTAGTAGCCGGCCACCAGGCTGGTCACGCCGAGCGAGAGCATGCCGCCCAGGGCCGACGGCTCACTGGCGTGCAGCCGCAGCGCATCGGCTACAGAGCCCAGCACCTTGCGCGCGCTGCCGAGGAAGCGGTGGCCCTGCGGCGTCAGCGTCATGCCGCGCGAGCTGCGCTCGAACAGCGTGCTGCCGATTTCAGCTTCGAGCTCGAGCAAGCTCTTCGTCAGCGCGCTCTGCGCGATGCTCAGCATGCGCGATGCCGACGCCACCGAGCCGCACTCGGCCACAGCGACGAAGTAGCGGAACTGGCGCAGCGTGACGTGGCGGTGGTGCATCGGGGCGGGAGCTGACGTTGCAGGCGCGGTTGTAACCGATGCGCCGCAGCCGGCGCATGCGCTATCGTCGCCGAACAAGCCGTGGAGTTCGTCCGGGATGGGCGGGCTCGATGCGGGCGCTTCGCGGTTCGGCGGCCTCCGCATGGCCTTGGTGGAACTGCTGCACCTGCGGTGGGGAAGGTAGCTATGCGCGACGAGCTTGGAAACAACGTGACCGCGGCCAGCCCGCGGGCGCTGGCAGCCTACGAGCGTGCCGTCGATGCCCACTTGCATGCCTGGCCCGGCGTGGCCCAGGCATTGGACGAGGCGCTGGC
>JAHECC010000003.1:0-19172 GCA_024641965.1 Rubrivivax sp. | reverse complement strand
GACCCTGGCGCGTTGTCGGACGGATTGGACAGGCTCGACAGGACGGCCGGCCGCGGCCACGAAGGCGCGAGCGTGGCCGCGTCCTTCGTGCGCGCGCTGCAGGCGATGCTGCGCCACGACGACGCCGATGCCGGCCGGCATTGGCAGCGATGCCTGAGCGAACTGCCGCGCATCGGCGGCAGCCACGCCCAACGCGCGGTGGTGGAGACGACCCACGCGGCCGGGCGTTTGGCGATGGCGGATCACTTGTCATGACCGACGACATCGTCTCGCTGCGCCGCATCCTGCGCCAATGCCGCACCATCGCCATCGTCGGCCTGTCGGCCGATTGGCACCGGCCCAGCAATTTCGTCGGCAAGTACCTGCAGCAGCACGGCTACCGCATCGTGCCGGTGAACCCGCGCTACGACAGCATCCTCGGCGAGCGCTGCTTCGCGAAGCTGGAGGACATCCCCCATCCGGTGGACATGGTCGATGTGTTCCGCAAGACCGCCGACGTGCTGCCGATCGCGCGCAGCGCGGTGGCCATCGGCGCCAAGTGCCTGTGGCAGCAGATTGGCGTGCTCAATGACGAGGCCGATGCACTGGCGCGTGCCGCCGGGCTCGACGCAGTGATGGACCGCTGCGTGAAGATCGAGCATGCGCGGCTGTTCGGCGGCCTGCACTGGGCGGGCGTGAACACGCGCGTTGTCAGCGCCCGGCGGCCGGTGTAGGGTCGAGCGATGGCCGACCATGCATTCAAGCCCGAGACGCTGGCGATCCATGCAGGGCAGATCCCCGATGCGGCCACCGGCGCGCGCGCCTTGCCGATCTACCAGACCAGCAGCTTCGTCTTCGACAGCGCCGACCATGCGGCCAGCCTGTTCAACCTGCAGACCTTCGGCAACGTCTATTCGCGCCTGAGCAATCCGACCGTGGCCGCGCTGGAAGAGCGGATCGCCGCGCTCGAAGGTGGGCGTGCGGCCGTGGCCAGCGCGTCGGGCATGGCGGCCGAGGCGATGGCGTTGATGACGATCCTGCAGGCCGGTGACCACGTGGTCGCGGCCAGTGCGCTGTACGGCGGCACGGTGTCGATGCTGTCGGTCAACCTGGCCAAGTTCGGCGTCGAGACCCGCTTCGTCGATGCGACGAGGCCCGAGGCCTTCGCCGCGGCCATCCGGCCGAACACGCGCGCGCTGTTCGCCGAGAGCCTGGGCAACCCGAGCCTGACGGTGCTCGACATTGCCGCGGTGGCCGAGGTGGCGCATGCGCACGGCCTGCCGCTGGTCATCGACAACACCGTGCCGTCACCGTACCTGTGCAATCCGCTCGCGATGGGCGCCGACATCGTCGTGCACTCGGCCACCAAGTACCTGGCCGGCCACGGCACCACGCTCGGCGGCGTGATGGTGGAAGGCGGCAAGTTCCCCTGGGACAACGGCAAGTTCCCGGGCATGACCGAGCCTTCGCCCGGCTACCACGGCGTGATCTTCTACGAGACCTTCGGCGACTTCGGCTTCTCGATGCGGGCCCGCATGGAAACGCTGCGGGTGTATGGCGCCGCGCTGTCGCCGATGAGCGCCTGGCAGATCCTGCAGGGCGTCGAGACGCTGCCGCTGCGCATGGAGCGGCACAGCCGCAATGCGCTGCACGTGGCGCGCTTCCTGCAGTCGCACCCGTGCGTGAGCTGGGTCAACTACCCCGGCCTGCCTGAACATCCGCAGCATGCGCTGCTGGCGCGGCAGATGCGCCAGCTCGACAACCTGCCGATGGCTTCGGGGCTGCTGGCTTTCGGCGTCAAGGGCGGCGCCGCGGCGGGCGTGAAGTTCATCGAAAGTGCGCAGTTCATGAGCCATCTGGTCAACATCGGCGACACTCGCACGTTGATCAGCCATCCGGCGACGACCACGCACCGGCAGCTCGACGAAGCACAGCAACTCGCTGCCGGCGTGCTGCCCGACATGGTGCGCATCTCGGTCGGGCTCGAGCACATCGACGACATCCTCTGGGACATCGACCAGGCCCTTCACCACACGAAAGACATGACATGAACGGCATTTACGACGAAGGCCTGGAAAAGACGGCAGCCAACTTCGTGGCCTTGAGCCCGGTGAGCTTCGTCGAGCGCAGTGCCGAAGTGTTCGGCGACCTGCCGGCAGTGATCCATGGTGCGCGCCGCTACACCTGGGCGCAGTGCCGCGAGCGCTCGGCGCGGCTGGCCGCGGCGCTGCGCTCGATGGGCATCGGCCGCGGCAGCACCGTCAGCGCGATGCTGCCCAATACACCGGAGATGGCCGAGGCGCACTATGCCGTGCCCGCGCTGAACGCGGTGCTGAACACGCTGAACACGCGGCTCGATGCACCGCTGCTGGCCTGGCAGATGAACCATTGCGAGGCCGCCGTCGTTCTCACCGACCGCGAGTTCGCGCCGGTCATGGCCGAGGCCCTGCGCCTGCTGAAGGCCGAGCATGGCCGCGAGCCGGTGGTCATCGACGTGTGCGACAGCGAGTACGGCGGGCCTGGCGAGCGCGTGGGCACCCACGAATACGAAGCGCTGCTGGCGGCCCACGCGCCGCTGGCGCGGCTGCAAGGCCCGGCCGAGGAATGGGACGCCATCGCCGTCAGCTACACCAGCGGCACCACCGGCGACCCGAAGGGCGTGGTCACGCACCACCGCGGCGCCTACCTGAATGCCGTGAGCAATGCCGCCACCTGGACCATGCCGCACTTCCCGAAATACCTGTGGACGCTGCCGATGTTCCACTGCAACGGCTGGTGCTTCCCATGGACGGTGGCCATGCTCGGCGGCACGCACATCTGCCTGCGCCGCGTCGAGGCGCCAACGATCCTGGCGGCGATGCGCGAGCACAAGGCGGATCATTACTGCGCGGCGCCTATCGTGCACAACCTGCTGATCAACGCGCCGGCCGAACTGCGCGAGGGCATCGAGCACAAGGTGCGCGGCATGGTCGCTGGTGCCGCGCCGCCGGCATCGATGATCGAAGGCATGGCAAAAATCGGCTTCGACATCACCCACGTCTACGGCCTGACCGAGGTTTACGGCCCGGCGGCGGTGGCGGTGAAGCGCGACGACTGGGGCAGCGAGAGCCTGTCGGAGCAGGCGCGGCTGAACGGCCGCCAGGGCGTGCGCTACGCGCTGCAGGAGGGAATGACCGTGCTCGATGCCGAGACCATGGCCGAAGTGCCGGCCGACGGCCAGACCATGGGCGAGATCATGTTCCGCGGCAACATCGTGATGAAGGGCTACCTGAAGAACGGATCATCCACCGCCAAGGCGTTCGCGGGCGGCTGGTTCCACACCGGCGACTTGGGCGTGATGGAGCCGGACCGCTACGTGAAGATCAAGGACCGCAGCAAGGACATCATCATCAGCGGCGGCGAGAACATCAGCTCGATCGAGGTCGAGGACGCGCTGTACCGCCACCCCGCGGTGATGGCCTGCGCGGTGGTCGCAAAACCCGACCCGAAGTGGGGCGAATCGCCGGTGGCCTATGTCGAGACCAAGGCCGATGCACAAGTGACGTCGGCCGAGTTGATCGCGCATTGCAAGAGCCTGCTGGCCGGCTACAAGGTGCCGAAGGAGATCCGCTTCGAGAACATCCCCAAGACCAGCACGGGCAAAATCCAGAAGTTCCAGTTGCGCGAGCGCGCGAAGAGCGCGGCTGCGATCGATTGAAGTGTGGAGCAAGTCATGTCGGATACCGCTGCCGAACCCTATGTGCTGAAGATCACGGATGCCCGCGGCGTCGTGACGCTGACGCTGAACCGTGAGCGCACGCTCAATGCGCTGTCCGACGGAATGTTGCATGCTTTGCAGACGCAGCTCGACGAACTGGCCAGCGACACATCGGTGCGGGTGCTGGTGTTGGCGGCCGCGGGCAAGGCCTATTGCGCCGGCCATTACCTGAACGAGATGCTCGCCAACCCGAGCCAGGAGTACTACGAGCAGCTGTTTGCGCGTTGCACGCGAATGATGCTGTCGCTGCAGCGCCTGCCGATCCCGGTGATCGCGCGGGTGCAGGGCATCGCCACTGCCGCCGGCTGCCAGCTTGTCGCGATGTGCGACTTGGCGGTGGCTTCGGAGACGGCGCGCTTCGCGGTCAGCGGTGTCAACCTCGGCCTGTTCTGCTCGACGCCGAGCGTCGCGCTGGTGCGCAACGTGAACCGCAAGCAGGCGATGGAGATGCTGCTCACCGGGGACTTCATCGACGCGGCAACCGCGCGGGAGCAGGGCTTGGTCAACCGGGTGGTGAGCGCGGACGGTCTGGACGCGGAGATCGATGGACTCATCGACCGCATCATCGCCAAGCCGCGTGTGGCCATCGCGATGGGCAAGCAGCAGTTCTATCGCCAGGTCGAAGTGGGGGTCGAAGAGGCCTACGCAATCGCCGGCCATGCGATGGCCTGCAACATGCTCGATGAAGCGGCACTGGAGGGGGTGCAGGCCTTCGTCGACAAGCGCGCGCCGGCCTGGGCGCCGGGCTGAGGCCGCGCGCGCAGTGCGCGCCAGGGTGCGGCCCAGAGGCGTTCGCTAGGCCGCTACGAACGCCCGCATTTGCGCGAGAAACTGCCCGAATGCGGGTTCGTTCTCCAGGAACAGATGGTTGCGTCCATCCAGAGGCACGAAGCGCGCGCCCGGAATGCCAGCAGCCAGTCGGCGCCCCGCTTCGAAGGGCACCATCGCGTCATCGCGCGCATGCATAACCAATGTGGGCACGCTCACTTGCGGCAGTAGAGCCGTGATGTCGACATGGCTGTTGGCCTCGAATATTCGCGCCGCGACGTCGCCCGATACGGTCTTGCGTTCCAGGTCGTTGAACCAGTCAGATTGCTGCTTGGTGGCGTCGGGCATGAACATCGAGGTGAAGAGTTGTCGGAAAGTCGCAGTCGCGCTCCCCCATCCCGAGCGCATCAATGTGAGCAGCGCCGCGATCTCGTCCTTCTGCTCTGCCGTCCTGGCGCGTTTGGATCGACCGGTCGCGAAGCCGCCATAGAGGATCAGGTGCGACACACGCTCCGGGTGCTTGACCGCGTAGGCGATCGATATTGCGCATCCTTGGGAAATGCCCAACAGCGCGAAGCGCCGCAGACCGCTGGCTTCAACCACGTCGTCCAGATCGGCGACGAAGGCCTCGAATGAGATGTCGTCGGCCTCTCGATCCGACAGCCCGTTGCCCCGGGCGTCGTAGCGGCACAGCGTGTGATCCTTCGCCAGTTCGCGATACAGATGCCGCCAGATCGGGCTTTCCAGGTCGTACTCGAGGTGGGTCATCCAGTTGCCGGTCTTCATCAGCGCCGGCCCGCGGCCGATCGTCGACCAGGCCAGTTGCACACCGTCGCGGGCGCTGCAGAAATGGATGTCCTGCTTCAGGGCGACCGCATTCGGCGCGCCCGAAGCGGCTGAGGTGCCACGGTCTCCGGGTGCGATGGCGAACACGTCCACCTGCTGCGCGATGTTCTTCAGGCTTCGCGGGCCCAGCGACTCGAAATTCGCCTTCAATGCCCGGTTCACCTGATCGAAGACCTGGCGAGAGATGCAGATGCCACCGGGCTCGGCGATGCCTTCCAGGCGTGCGGCGACGTTGATGCCGTCGCCATAGATGCGCAACTCGTCGTGGATCACGTCGCCGAGGTTGATGCCGATGCGAAACAGCATGCGACGGGACACGGGCACTTCTTCGTTGCGCAGGGCCATCACGGTCTGGATCTCGATCGCGCATTCGGTGGCGTTGATGACGCTGGGGAACTCGGCCAGGATACCGTCGCCCGCGGTGTCGATGACGTGGCCGCCGAAGCTGCCGACCATCGGCAGTATCACGGTCTGGTGCGCCTTCAGCGCCTGCACGGTCGCAGCCTCGTCTTCGCCCATCAGCCGGCTGTAGCCGGCGATGTCGGCCGCCAGGATGGCGGCCAGTCGACGGTTGCGTGACGGCTCGCCAACGCTTCGACCAGGGGCTTGATCCAGGCTCATGCGGGCCGCGCCCTGTCGCTCGCGGGATCGAGGATTTCCGACGTGATGCGTCGCTTGGCCATCTCGGTGCCGAGCTGGTGGCGCAGGAAGGCGCCGCTGGTGTAGCGCTTCACGCTCAGGTAATAGGTCTGTTCGACGCGCTTGACGAGCTCGATGTACTCGTCGAAGACATCGTCGTCGCAGCTGAAGCGCTCGTAGTTGACGACCGAGTGCACGCGTTGGCCGAGCGGGCCGAGCAATGCATCGACCGCGTCGCCGATGGCCCTCAAGTCGGCCAGGTCGCGTACGCGCAGGCCCGAGTAGTTCATGTACACGGTATTGGTGGGCTCGTCGTAGCGCAGGCGGTCTTCCATGTGCGTGTCGAGCATGCGCTCGCGCAGGCGCATCGACGCATTGCGGAAGATGCCCGCATCCATTGGCTGCGGGCCGTCGATCGGCACCTCGAAGGGCAGGCGCTGCAGGATGTCGCGCTGCAGGTCGATGCCTGGCGCCACCTCGGCCAGCGTCAGGCCGGTGTCACCGAGCCGGAAGACGCAGCGCTCGGTCACGTACAGCACTTGCTGCCGCCGGCTGCGCGCATAGGCGGCGCTGAAGCTCGTCTGCCCGATGCGCTCGACGAACTTCGGGAAGCGGCCTTCGCTGACGACGCGCATGCGGCCATCCTCGACCGCCACCTCGAGCCCGCCCGAACTGAAGGTGCCCATGAAGACTACCGTCTTTGCGTTCTGGCTGATGTCGATGACTCCGCCACAGCCAGGAGCGCGCTTGCCGAACTTCGTCGAGTTCACGTTGCCTTGCGCATCGCACTCGCCAAAGCCGAGGAAGGCGGCATCGAGGCCGCCACCGTCGATGAAGTCGAAGGCACTGGCATGGTCGATGACCGCCTCGTAATTCGATGCGGCGCCGAAGTCCAGCCCGCCTTGCGGCACACCGCCGATCACGCCTGAATCGACCACCAGCGACAGCAGGTCCTGCACGCGTTCCTCGCCGGCCACCTGCGGCACCTGGTCCGGGATCGAGCCCACGCCGATGTTGATGACGCTGTTCGGCGCGAGTTCGAGCACCGCGCGCCGGGCGATGATCTTGCGATCGCTCAGTTCGACCGGCCGCACGCGCGTCGGCGGCTCGCGCAGTTCGCCCGAAAACGCCGGGTTGAAGCGTGTGCCATAGGTCTGCATGTGGTGGTCGCGCTCGGCCAGCACCACGCAGTCGACCAGGTTGCCGGGGATGGCGATGTCGCGTGGGTTGAGCGAACCTTCGGCGGCCACGCGCTCGACCTGCGCGATGACGATGCCGCCCGAATTGCGCGCCGCGATCGCCAGCGCCAGGTTCTCGAGCTTCAGCGCCTCGCGCTCGGTGGTGATGTTGCCGTTCGGATCAGCCGTCGTGCCGCGGATCAGCGCGACGTTGATCGGAAATGCCCGGTAGAACAGCATGTCCTGGCCGTCGATCGGCATCAGCTGCACGATGTCCTCGGTCGTCCGCTCGTTCATTCGGCCGCCGCCATGGCGCGGGTCGATGTAGGTGCCCAGGCCCACGTGCGACAGCAAACCGGGTTTGCGTGCCCCGATGTCGCGGTACAGCTGGGTCAGCACGCCCTCTGGCAGGTTGTAGGCTTCGATGCGGTTGTCGACGATGAGTTGCTCGAGCTTCGGCGACAGGCCGAAATAGCCGCCGATGACGCGCCTTAGCAGGCCTTCGTGCGCCAGGCGATTCAGCCCCTTTTCCTTCATGTCGCCTTGGCCGGTGGAGAACACCAGCGTCAATTCGCGCGGCTCGCCACTGTCGATGAAGCGCTGTTCAATGGCCAGGAACAACCCGTCGGGCGTGCCGCTGCCGGCGTAGCCGGAGGAGGCCACGGTGTCGCCAGTGTGAATGACGGCCGCCGCGTCGGCGGCTTCGATGATCTTCTTCAGGCGCATGCGTTGTTCCTCGCGGCGGGTTCAACACATCGAGACGAGCGTGCTTCGCCGTCATGCCACGATCAACAGCACCGTCAGGGGCCGATCCCCGCCGCCGAGCAAACGGCCGAGAACCCTTGTAGCACCGATGCCGGGTGCATGCACTATGCGTTTGCCCGGTCCCGTGTGTGCGCTCGACGCACGCCCGCGCATCCTCTCGCGCTGCGTTGGCGCGTCATGCTGAGAGGCCTGGCAGGCGGCGCAGTGCAGCGCCGCGGTACGCTTAACGCGTGCTGCTCTTCTTCGCGGCCGCTTTCTTGGCCGACGCCGCGGGGCTCGATTTGGCCGGGGCTTCCTTCGCGCCGCCCAAGCCTTCGCTCATGCCGATGAGCACGCCGCTGACCATGGCCGTATAGCTGTCCATCAGCGCCTGCGAGGCGCGCAGGCTGGTGGCGCGGCCCTTGCGCAGCGCTTCCTGCGCTTGCGCCATCAGCTGCTCCACGGTTTGTGCAGCGCCGGCGCCGGTGGCGGTGCCCTCGATCTTCATCGTCTTCAGCACCTGGTTCCACGGCCCCTGCATTGGCGCGCCCACACCTTGCACCGCCTTGCCGACGGTGCTGAAGAACATGTCTTCCATCTTCTCGACGCCGGCCAGGGCCGCCTTCATCTGGGTTTCGCGCAGACCGGCGCCCTGGTCGACCAGCTGCTGCAAGGCCTTGCGATTGGCCTGCACGGCCTGCAACAGCGCTGCATCCATGCCGTCGAAGGCCTTGCGCAGCATGCTCTCGACATCGACGACGCTGGCCGGGTTCTTCTCGGCGCCGGCCGACGCGGCTTGCGTGACGGTCTTGATGACCTTGCGCACGTTGTCCAGCGTCAGCTCGCGCCCCTGCAATGCTTTCAGCGTGGCATCGGCCACGGCCTTGCGCAGCTTCTCGCCCTGTTTGGCCGAAGCCGCGGCGAACATGTCGACGAGGGCGTCCTGGTCGATGCCTGACTTGATCATGGAAGTCTCCTGTTGAGTTTGGCGGTCGAGGCCGGATGGCCGGTTGTCATTCTGAATCAGTTCGCGCTCAGTTCGGAAAGTGGCAGGCCGCGACATGACCCGGCGCAAGTTCGCGCAGCACCGGGGCCTCGTTCCTGCAACGTTCCTGCGCGCGCGGGCAGCGCGGATGGAAGTGGCAGCCGCTGGGCGGGCGGATCGGGTTGGGCACGTCGCCTTCGATGACGACACGCTTGCGCTGGACGGTCGGGTCGGGGATGGGCACTGCCGACAGCAGTGCTTCGGTGTAGGGGTGCTTGGGGGCGCTGTACAGCTCTCGCGATGTGGCAATCTCGACGATGCGCCCCAGGTACATCACCGCCACGCGCCGGCTGGTGTGCTCCACCACCGACAGGTCGTGCGCGATGAACAGGTAGGCCAGGTTGAACTTGGCCTGCAGGTCCTCGAGCAGGTTGATGACCTGCGCCTGGATCGACACGTCCAGCGCCGACACCGGCTCGTCGCAGATGATCAGTTTGGGCTTCAGCGCCAGCGCGCGTGCGATGCCGATGCGCTGACGCTGGCCGCCGGAAAACTCGTGCGGATAGCGGCGCATCTGCTCGGCTGACAGGCCCACCGTCTCCAGCAGCTCGACAACACGCTCTTCGATGGCGCGCGGGTTGTCGGCCAGCTTGTGGATGACGAGGCCTTCGCCGACGATCGCGCCCACCGTCATGCGCGGATTCAGCGAAGCGAACGGGTCCTGGAAGATGATCTGCATGTCGCGCGCCAGCGCGCGGAACTCCTCGCCCTGCATCGCGCCGACATCGCGGCCCTCGAACAGCACCTCGCCGGCGGTGGGTTCGATCAGCCGCAGCACGCAGCGCCCGGTGGTGCTCTTGCCGCAGCCCGATTCGCCCACCAGGCCCAGCGTTTCGCCGGCCGCCAGTTCGAAGCTGACGCCGTCGACGGCATGCACCTGATCGACCACGCGCTGCAGCACCCCACCGCGGATCGGGAAGTACTTCTTCAGGCCGGTGACCTTGAGCAGCGGGGCAGTGCTCATAGGGCAACGTCCAAGATGCAAGCCACCTTGTGGCCACGCGCCACCTCGCGCAGCGGCGGCGTCGCGTCCAGGCACGCAGCAACGGCGTGCTTGCAGCGTGCGGCGAAGCGGCAGCCCTCGCGCGGCTCGATCAACTGCGGCACGGTTCCGGGGATGGCTTCGAGGCGGATCTTCTGCGCGGCGTCGAGGTCGATGCGCGGAATCGAGCGGATCAGGCCCTGCGTGTAGGGGTGGCGCGGATGGGCGAAGAGCTCGCGCACCGGGGCTTCCTCGACCACCTTGCCGGCGTACATCACGACCACGCGCTGCGCCTGCTCGGCGACCACGCCCATGGCGTGCGTGATCAGCATCACCGCCATGCCCATCGAAGACTTCAGTTCGCTCAGCAGGTCGAGAATCTGTGCCTGGATGGTCACGTCCAGCGCGGTGGTGGGTTCGTCGGCGATGACCAGCTGCGGCTTGCAGGCCAGCGCGATGGCGATCATCACGCGCTGGCGCATGCCGCCGGAGAACTGGTGCGGATAGTCGCGCACGCGGCGCTCGGGCGTGGGGATGCGCACGAGCCGCAGCATGTCCACCGCGCGCTCCATCGCGTCCTTGCGCGACAGGCCTTCGTGCAGGCGCAGGCTTTCGGCGATCTGCTCGCCCACGGTGTAGACCGGGTTCAGCGAGGTCATCGGTTCCTGGAAGATGATCGAGATCTCCTTGGCGCGGATCTTTCGCATGCCTTCCGCATCCAGAGGCACCAGGTCGCGGCCCTTCCACAGCACCTGACCGGCGACGATCTTGCCCGGCGGCATGTCGATCAGCTTGAGCACCGTCTTGGCGGTGACGCTCTTGCCGCAGCCCGATTCGCCGACCACGCCCACCGTCTCGCCTGCGTCGATGGACAGGTCCACGCCATCGACGGCATGCAGCCAGCCGTCGTCGGTCTTGAAGTGGGTTTTCAGGCCCTTGATCTCGAGCAGTGCCATGTCGCTTGGAGCTACATCACGCGCCGCGGATCGAGTGCATCGCGAAGGCCGTCGCCGATGAAATTGATCGTCAGCACGGCAATGAAGATGGCCAGCCCCGGGAACATCGACCAGTGCATGGCGATGTCGAGGTAGTCCTTGGCATCGAAGAGGATGCGCCCCCAGGTGGGGATGTCCGGCGGAAAGCCCAGCCCGAGAAAGCTCAAGGTGCTTTCGGCAATGATGGCCGCGGCCACGTCGATGCTGGCGGCAACGATCACCGGGCCGAGCGAATTGGGAAGGATGTGGCGCAACACCTGGCGCTGTGTGCTGGCACCCAGCGCGCGGGCGGCTTCGACGAACTCTTTTTCGCGCAAGGAGAAGAACTGCGCGCGCACCAGCCGCGCTACCGGCATCCAGCGGAAACCGCCGATGACCACCACGATGAGCAGGAAGATGCCCACTTCGGGGCCGAACACATGTTTCAGCGGGTCGCGAAAAAAGAAGATCAGCACCAGCAGCAAGGGCAACTGCGGCAGGCTGAGGAACAGGTCGGTGACCCACATCAGCGCCGTGTCGACCCTGCCGCGCGAGATGCCGGCAACGGCACCGATGGCCACGCCGACGACGATGGCCACCAGCATCGCCGCGAAGCCCACTGCCAGCGAGATACGTCCACCATAGAGCACGCGCGCCAGCAGGTCGCGGCCCAGGTCGTCGGTGCCCAGCGGATGTTTCCAGGACGGGCTGGCCAGCCGCGCCTGGAAATCGATGTCGTTGATGCCGACCTGGTAGACCAGCGGGCCGAGCAGCACCGCCAGCACCAGCGCGCCCAGCACCCAAAGGCTCGCGAAGGCCAGCCGGTGGCGCTTGAAGCGCCGCCACGCCTCCGCCCAGGGCGAGACGCTGCTGCGCGTCTTGCCCAGCGGTTCAGCGGTAGCTGATGCGGGGGTCGAGCCAGCCATAGAGCAGGTCTGCCACAAGGTTGAAGAAGATCACCAGCGCGCTGAAGACGAAGGTCACCGCCATGATCACCGGCGTGTCGTTGCGAAGGATGGCGTCGATCAGCAGTGAGCCGATGCCGGGGATGCGGAAGATCTGCTCGGTGACGATGGCGCCGCCGAAAATGGCCGGCATCTGCAGCGCCACCAGCGTGACCACCGGGATCAGCGCGTTGCGCACCACGTGCTTGTTGATGACCACGCGCTCGCTCAAACCCTTGGATCGCGCGGTGGCCACATAGTCCAGCCGCACCACGTCGAGCACCGACGAGCGCACATAGCGCATCCAGCTGGCCGCCTGGAACAGCCCCAGCACCGCCACCGGCATGATCGACTGGCGGATGTGTTCCCACCACCATTCCCAGCCGGTGGCCGAGATGTCCGCACGGTAGACGAACGGAAACCAGTCGAGCTGGATCGAGAAGAACAGGATGAACAGCAGCCCGGTGAAGAAGGTCGGCAGCGAGAAGCCGATGAAGGACAAGGTGCTGGCGATGCGGTCGAACCACGAGTAGGGCTTGACGGCCGCCAGGATGCCCACCGGCAGTGCCACCAGCAGCGCCAGGATCTGCGAGGTGCCGATGATCACGATGGTGACTGGCAGCCGCTGCCAGATCAGCTGGTCGACATCGATGCGGCTGACGAAGGAAAAACCCCAGTCACCCTTCAGCATCGAGCTCAGCCAGTGCCAGTAGCGCGTCCACACCGGGTCGTCCAACCCGAACTGCGCGCGCAGCGCCAGGCGCACTTCGGGTGGCACGTTCGGGTTGGTGGCCAGTTCCTCGAAGGGGTCGCCCGGCGCCAGCGCCAGCACCGTGAACAGGATGACGCTGATGCCCAACAAGCTCGGCAGCGCGAGCAACACGCGGCGCAGGATGAAGTTACCCACGGGGGCGACCCGGGTGCGGCGACACGGCGACGTGGGGTTGCGAAGCGGTCGCTCAGCTTTCCTTGTACCAGTGGGGCAGGGCCCACATGTCGTTGTCCCAGCCCGACAGCGGAGCCACCAGTTTGTTGATCGCGGCCGATGGCCGCGGGCGGAACACCACAGGGATGATGTAGCCGTCGGCGATGACCAACTCGTTCATCTTGATGAACATCGCGGCGCGCTTGACCGGGTCCATCTCCGATTGCGCTGCAGTGTGCAGCTTGTCGTACTCGTCATTGCGCCAGCGAGAGATGTTGCGCTTGGCCCACTTGTTGTCCTTCTGCGCCATCTCCCAGGAGCAATACTGCTCCATGAAGGTCTGCGGGTCGGGTTGGGTCATCGTCGTGGTGAACATCTGCATGTCGCACCAGAACTTCTGGTAGGTGTCCGGGTTGGCGAAGTCGCCGCCGAAGAACACGGCAGCTGTCACGCTCTTCAGCTCCAGCTCGATGCCGGCCTTGGTGCAGGCGTCCTTGACGATGGCCTGCGTCTTCTGCCGCGGCTGGTTGACGGAGGTCTGATAGACGAACTTGAGCTTGACGTTGCCCTTGGCGCGCACACCGTCGGCGCCCTTCTTCCAGCCGGCCGCATCAAGGATCTGATTGGCCTTGTCGACGTTGAACTCGAACTTGGTGGTCTTGCTACGAAAGCGCTCCGGGTTGTTCAGGAAGTTGGCCGTGGCCACGCCGGTGCGCCCGTAGATGAAGTCCATCACGCCCTTGCGGTCGACCAGCAGGTCCATCGCGTCGCGCACGGCCTTGTCCTGGAAGGCCGGGTGCTTGCTCTTGGCGCTGCCACGCTCACCATCGACCTCGGTCCATGGGTCGGTGCTGTTGAGCATGATGAACTCGATGTTGCCGCCCGAGACGATCGTCACATTGCCCTTCTTGCTGGCCTCAAGACGTTTGAGAATCTCGTCCTCGACCTGCAGGTTCCAGGCATAGTCGTACTCGCCGGTCTGCAGCACCGCGCGCGCGGCCGAGACCGCGTCGCCCCCGCCCTTCATCTCAATGGCATCGAAGTAGGGCCGGTTCGGTATGTGGTAGTTGGCGTAGGCGCTGCCACGCAGCATGTCGCCGGGTTTGAAGTCGGTGAACTTGTAGGGCCCGGTGCCGACCGGGGCCTGGTTCATCGGTGCTTCGCGCGACTTCGCGCCTATGTAGGGCGCGAACAGGTGCTTTGGGATGATCATGCCCGAGGTGCCGACGAAGGCCTCGGCCCAGAAAGGCGTGGGCTTCGGATAGAACACCCGCACCGTATGGTCATCGACCTTTACCACCTCGATGTCCTTGTAGATCGACACCAGCGTGGATGAGGTCGCCGGATCGCGGATGAATTGCCAATTGAAGACGACGTCGTCGGCGGTGAAGGGCTTGCCGTCGTGCCAGGTAACGCCCTTCTTCAGCTTCCAGGTCACGGCCTTGCCGTCCTGCGACAGCGTCTCGTTTTTGACCGAAGGTATTTCTTCGGCCAGCACAGGCACCAGATTGCCGTCGGCGTCCCAGCCGGCCAGCGGTTCGTAGAAGATGCGCGAGCCTTCCTGCTCCTTGGTGCCGGTGGCCCAGTGCGGGTTCAGGTGCACCGGCCCTTGCCACCACAGCAGCTTCAGCGTGCCGCCACCGCCGCGCTTGGTGGGCTTGTAGGCCGGCAGCCCCTGTGCCTGGGCCACGCCTGCCTGCAACAGCATCATTGACGCCATCGGCGCCGTCAGGCCCAGCCCGACCATCTGCTGGATGAAGCTGCGCCGAGGCAGGGTGCCGGCCTTGACCTCGTCGATCAGACCCCTGAGTGCTTTCTCGTTCATTTCAGACTCCTGCTGTAGCCGGATGGGTGGCGAAACATGTGCGGGCCACTGGCCGCCGTTTCGGATGCCGGGAAGTAAAGCCGATGCCGCCTGAAGAAACCATTCTCCGAAACCCTAGACGCACCACAGGTGCCAGAGCAATTTGCGGGCCAAGCGCGAGCGCCGCGCTACAGTGAAGCCCCTGTAGCCGACCGACCATGAGCCCCCGCCTGCGCCTGCGCCCGACGATGTTGTCCGACCTGGACTTCGTGATTTCAGTCGAGCTTGACAGCCAGAACCTGCCATTCATCACTCCGTGGGAGCGCATGCAGCACGAGGGTGCGGTGCGCTTCCCGGACTTCCGCCACTTCATCGTCGAGGGCGGCGAGCACTACGCCAGTATCGGCTTCGTCATCCTGCAAGGCTGCCGCAACCCGCATCGCAGCGTCGAGTTGAAGCGGCTGGTGCTGCGGGCCAAGGGACAAGGTTATGGCCGCGCCTGCGTACGTCTGCTCAAGCAGATGGCCTTTCGCGACCTGCGCGCCCACCGCTTCTGGCTCGACGTGAAGCAACTCAACACGCGCGCGTTGCTGCTTTACGCGGGTGAGGGGTTTGTCGAGGAAGGCCGGCTGCGCGAAAGCGTAAGGCTGTCGGTCGGCGAGGGTTACGACTCGCTGGTGGTGATGAGCCTGCTCGACCGTGAGTACCAGGCGCGGCTGGCGCACGGCCTGGAAGAGCCATTGCCAGACCTGACGCCCGACGCCGTGCTGCCCCGATCCGGAGACACCCCATGATTTCGACGATGATGGACGTTCCGCTTTCGCTGAACCACCTGCTGGAGCGCGCCGGCACGATCTTCGGCGGCAACCCCATCGTCTCGCGGCTGCCGGACAAGTCGCTGCGCCGGCACAGCTACGCGCAGTACCACCGCCGCACGCGTGCGCTGGCATCTGCCCTGCAGCGGCTCGGTCTGCGCAAGGGCGAGCGCGTGGCCACGCTGTGCTGGAACCACCATGCCCACCTGGAGGCGTACTTCGGCATCCCGGCGGCGGGCGGCGTGATGCATACGCTGAACCTGCGCCTGTCCCCCGATGAGATCGGCTGGATCGCCGCCGATGCCGAAGACCGTTTCCTGATCGTCGACGACATCCTGCTGCCGCTGTATCGGCAGTTCGCGCAAGCGCATGCGTTCGAGCGGGTGATCGTGTTCCCGTTCTCGGGTGCACCGGTGCCCGGCGAGTTCGACGACTACGAGGCCCTGCTCGCCGAGGCCGACCCCGATGGCTTCGTCTACGCGCCGCATGCCGAGACCGACCCGACCTCGATGTGCTACACCAGCGGCACCACCGGTCGGCCCAAGGGCGTGGTCTATTCGCACCGTTCGACCGTGCTGCACACGCTGGTTGGCTGCCTGGGCGACATCTGGGACCTGAAGGGCAGCGACGTGCTGCTGCCGGTGACGCCGATGTTCCATGCCAACTGCTGGGGCATGCCCTATGGCGCGGTGATGATGGGCGCGAAGATCGTCTTCCCCGGGCCGCACCTGCACCCCGACGATCTGCTCGACCTGATGCAACTCGAGCCGCCGACGATGTCGCTCGGCGTGCCGACCATCTGGATGGGCCTGATCCAGACTTTCGAAGCGGCGCAGGCCACGGAGCCCGGCCGCTGGAAGATGCCCACCGGCATGCGCTCGCTGGTCGGCGGCTCGGCCGTGCCCGAATCGCTGATCCGCGCGTTCGCGCGCCACGGCATCACGCTGGGGCAGGGCTGGGGCATGACCGAGACCTCGCCGCTGGCGACGGTGTCGTACCCGCGTGCGGAGCTGAAGGACGCTGGCGAGGACGAGGCCTTTCGCCGCGCGGCGATGGCCGGCTCGCCGGTGCCGCTGGTCGACATCCGCATCCGCGACGACGATGGCCACGAGGCCCCGCACGACGGCAGGATGCCGGGCGAGGTGCAGGTGCGCGGGCCCTTCATCACCGGCAGCTACCACCAGGTACCGGTCAGCGGCGACAAGTTCACTGCCGACGGCTGGCTGCGCACCGGCGACGTCGCGACGATGGATGAACTCGCGTATCTGCGCATCACCGACCGCACCAAGGACCTGATCAAGTCCGGCGGCGAATGGATCAGTTCCGTCGACCTGGAGAACGCGCTGATGGCGCATCCGGCGATCGCCGAGGCGGCGGTGATTGCCATCCCCGACCCGAAGTGGAGCGAACGCCCGCTGGCCTGCATCGTGTGGAAGCAGGGGCAGGCGGCGGACGCACAAAGCCTGGGTGTGCACCTGCTGCAGCATGGTTTTGCCAAGTGGCAGTTGCCCGACCGCTTCGAAGTCATCGACGCGATCCCGCGTACCTCGACCGGCAAGTTCTGGAAGCTGAAGCTGCGCGAACGCTTTCCGAGCTGAGCAGGTGCTTCCGAGCCTGCCGCACGCCCGGGCCAAAATGGCGGGTTGACCTTCTATGGGCCGCTCCCCGTTCCCCGCGGCACGGGCGCCGAGCGCCTCGAATCACTGAACTCCCATGATTTCCGAACCCGACCTGTTCGACCCTGCGCCGGCAGAACCCGGCGATGCCATCGCGCTGGCTGATTACGCCGAACGTGCCTATCTCGAATACGCACTCAGCGTGGTCAAGGGCCGCGCGTTGCCCGATGTCTGCGACGGCCAGAAGCCGGTGCAGCGCCGCATCCTCTATGCCATGCAACGCATGGGCCTCGCGTTTGGCGCTGGCGCGGCACCGAAGCCGGTGAAGAGCGCACGCGTGGTCGGCGATGTGCTCGGCCGCTTCCACCCGCACAGCGATCAGGCCGCGTATGACGCGATGGTGCGCATGGCGCAGGGTTTCTCGCAGCGCTACCCGCTGGTCGATGGCCAGGGCAACTTCGGCAGCCGCGACGGCGACGGGGCGGCTGCGATGCGCTACACCGAGGCACGACTGGCGCCAATCGCCCGGCTCTTGCTCGACGAGATCGACGAGGGCACGGTGGACTTCGTGCCCAACTACGACGGCTCGACGACCGAGCCGAAGCTGCTGCCGGCACGGCTGCCCTTCGTGTTGCTCAATGGCGCCAGCGGCATCGCCGTCGGCCTGGCCACCGAGATCCCGAGCCACAACCTGCGCGAAGTGGCGGCGGCAGCGGTGGCGCTGATCCGCGATGAGCGACTCAGCGACGATCAACTGTTTGCGCTGCTGCCCGCGCCCGATTTCCCCGGCGGCGCGCAGATCATCTCCAGCGCCGCCGACATCCGCGAGGCCTACACCACCGGGCGCGGCTCACTGAAGCTGCGTGCGCGCTGGAAGATCGAGGATCTGGCGCGCGGCCAGTGGCAATTGGTGGTCACCGAACTGCCGCCCGGCACCAGCGCGCAGAAGGTGCTTGAAGAGATCGAGGAACTGACCAACCCGAAGCTCAGGACTGGCAAGAAGGCCTTGTCGCAGGAGCAACTGCAGTTGAAGGCGACCGTGCTGGCGGTGCTGGACGCGGTGCGCGACGAGTCCGACAAGGACGCACCGGTGCGGCTGGTGTTCGAGCCACGCAGCCGTACGGTGGAGCAGGGCGAACTGATCACCGCGTTGCTGGCGCACACCAGCCTCGAAGGCGGCGTGCCGGTCAACCTGACGATGGTCGGGCGCGACGGCCGGCCGACACAGAAGAGCCTGCGCCAGATGCTCGCCGAGTGGATCGATTTCCGCCAGGCGACAGTGCAGCGGCGCACGCAACACCGCCTGGGCCGGGCGCTCGAACGCATCCACGTGCTCGAAGGCCGGCAGTTGGTGTTGCTGAACATCGACGAAGTGATCCGCATCATCCGCAACGCCGACGAGCCCAAGCCGGCGCTGATCGACCGTTTCGGCTTGAGCGAGCGGCAGGCCGAGGACATCCTCGACATCCGGCTGCGCCAGCTGGCGCGCCTTGAGGCCATCAGGATCGAGCAGGAGCTGAAAGGGCTGCGCGAAGAACAGAGCAAGCTCGAGGACATCCTCGGCAGCCCGGCGGCGCTGAAGCGCACCTTGATCAAGGAGATCGAGGCCGATGCCAAGGCGCACGGCGACGAGCGGCGCACGCTGGTGCAGCCCGAGCGGCGTGCGGTGGCCGAGATCAAGGTGGTCGACGAGCCGGTGACGGTGGTGGTCAGCACCAAGGGCTGGGTGCGCGCGTTGAAGGGGCACGAGGTCGATGTGACCGGCCTGGGCTTCAAGGCCGGCGATGCGCCGTACGGCAGCTTTGCCTGCCGCAGCACCGACCCGTTGCTGGTTTTTGGCACGCCCGCCAGCGGCAGCGTACGTGTATACAGCGTGGCGGTGGCGTCGCTGCCCGGCGGGCGTGGTGACGGCCAGCCGATCACCTCGTTGATCGACCTGGATGGCGGCACCCACCCGGCGCATTACTTCGCGGGTGCGGCCGAGACGATGCTGCTGCTGGCCAACAGCGGAGGCTTCGGCTTGCTGGCGCGCGTACTGGACATGGTGGCGCGCAACCGTGGAGGCAAGAGCTTCCTGACGGTCGATGCCGGCCACCGGTTGCTGCCGCCGGCGGTGGTGGCTGCCGGACACACGCAGGTGGCCTGCCTGTCGCAGG
>JAHECC010000058.1 GCA_024641965.1 Rubrivivax sp. | reverse complement strand
TTCCAGAAGCAGAGTGACGGGCTGGAACTGTCCTTTCCGATCAGCGATTGGGCCGACCAGGCAAAGCGGGGTTTTACGAAGGCAACGGTATATCTCGATGTAAAGGGCTGGGAATCCCGTTTCTGCGCCAATCTCGTGTCGCTGGTGGGTGATGCCGGCACGGTTTCGCTTCCCGGTGGCGATTCGCCTTCGGACGGCTCGTGGGCCGGCGGCAAGCAGATCCCGTTCGAGTTCCAGATCGCGGCGGTAGGCGCGCAGAGCGCCGCAGTGCGCGTGACATCGGGCACTTGCAGCGGCACGGCAGATTTCGACGATTTCGAGACCAACCGAATCCGCGTCTATTTCAACTGAGTCCGAACGCGCGGCGCAGTGCGCCGCGCGCCTTCATGCCAGACTCTGCCGCAGCAGCGGCGCGAACAGCGCCGCGATGCCCAGGAACGAGAAGAAGCCGACCACGTCGGTGACGGTGGTCAGGATGATCGACGATGCGGTCGCCGGATCCTGTGCGAGCTTGGCGTTCACTCCGGTGTGTGGCGGTAGGGCAGCGGCTGTGCTGCGCCACCTCTGCTTCCTGAATTCCCGAGTTCCTGAAGACCCCACGCCCTGAGCCAGAGCAGCGTCCTCTGCCGTCGTCTCGCGCTCGTCGGCGCCATGGTCTTGGCCAGCGGTTTGGCGGCCGGGCGGCAAGCGTGGTGGACTTAGGTCGCTGCAATGTTGTGGCTTGCACATATCGAATTGCTTTTGACCCGCGTACCGGCCGGAAGGTGTTCACGGCGCGAGGCATGATGGCGCGAGTACCGCCTCACCCAGGCGCTATGCGCGGCCGAACCGGGATTCAACTTGCACGATGCCGTGCAGGTGCGGCAGCGAAGATCGGCAACGGCTACAGCGACTTTGCCGTCCAGACGTGTTGAGCCACTTCTAGGATGATGTTCGACCGTAGGGTCTCATCCAAGCGCAAATCTTTAGGCGGGTTCTATGTGGGGTAGACGTAGAAGCAATAAACATTTCATATTTGAAATGGCGGAGGGAGCGGGATTCGAACCCGCGGGGGGCTATTAACCCCCACACGCTTTCCAGGCGTGCGACTTAAACCGCTCATCCATCCCTCCGCAGCTTGCACTACGCTTGCACATGCTGTGGCTTTGACATCACGAACGCTTTGCGTTCATGCGTCTGCGCCGCAATCCTCGCTGCTCGCCGATTGTCCAGATGTGCAACTCAAACCGCTCATCCATCCCTTCGGCAGCGGCAATTCTATTCGCCGGCCGATGGGCTGACAGTGCGCTTGCGCAGCCAGTCCATCAACACATAGTCCAAGGCGCGCGCATGGGTGCTCTCCAGCGCCACGGGCGGTGCATAACCCGCTTCGTAGGCCTCGCGCCAGCGCAGCGCACAGACGCACCAGCGATCGCCTGGCTTCAGCCCGCGAAAGCGCGACTCCGGTCGCGGCGTGATCAGGTCGTTCCCGCGCTCCATCTGGTAGTTCAGAAACTCCATCGTCATGCGCGCGCATATGACATGGCTGCCGCCGTCGTGTTCATCGGTGTGGCAGCAGCCATCGCGCGTCCAACCGGTCAGCGGGTCATAGGAGCAGGGCAGCAAGGGCGTACCCAGCACATTCAGCACGGCAGTCATTTCGGCGCCGGCACACCCTTGATCAATGCCATTGCCGTGCCGATCAGCCCCGACACCTCGCTCATGTTGCCGGGCACGATCATGGTGTTGTTCTTCTGTGCCAACTGGCCGTAGGCCTCGACGGCCTTTTCCGCCACCTTCAGCTGCACCGCCTGTTCACCGCCGGGCGCGCGGATCGCTTCGGCGATCTTGCGGATGGCGTCGGCCGAAGCTTCGGCCACCGCGATGATCGCCGCGGCCTCGCCCTGGGCGTTGTTGATCTCGGCTTGGCGCTGGCCCTCGGAGCGCGCGATGAATGCCTCGCGCTCGCCGGTGGCAATGTTGATCTGTTCCTGCTTGCGGCCCTCAGAGGCGGCAATCAACGCCCGCTTCTCGCGCTCGGCGGTGATCTGTGCCTGCATCGCGCGCAGGATCTCGGTCGGCGGCGTCAGGTCCTTGATCTCGTAGCGAAGCACCTTCACGCCCCAGTTCATCGCCGCTTCGTCGAGTGCATTGACCACCGATGCGTTGATCGCGTCGCGTTCCTCGAAGGTCTTGTCCAGTTCCATCTTGCCGATCACCGAGCGCAGCAGGGTCTGCGCGAGCTGCGTGATGGCGAAGACGTAGTTGCTCGAGCCGTAACTGGCGCGCATCGGGTCGGTCACCTGGAAGTAGATGATGCCGTCCACCTGCAGCTGGGTGTTGTCCTTGGTGATGCACACCTGGCTGGGCACGTCCAGCGGCACTTCCTTCAACGAGTGCTTGTAGGCCACGCGCTCGATGAAGGGAATGACGAACTTCAGCCCCGGCGTCAATGTCCGGTCGAACTTGCCCAGGCGTTCGACCACCCAGGCGTTCTGCTGAGGCACGATCTTGAAGGTCTGCGAGATGAAGATGATGGCGATGACGGCCAGGACGGCGGCGATTTCCATGAAGCGGCTTTCGTTGGGTGGGTCTATGAACTGGACGGCGAGACGATCAGCCGGTTGCCCTGCACGGCGACGATGACATGCTCGCCCGGGTTCGGCAGGCCCGGGCCGCGATACTGCACGGTCCACAGGCTGCCGCGGTATTCGACGCGCGACGAGCGGGCTTCATCCCAGGACCGTATGCGAATGCGTTCGCCAACATCCAGGTTAACGTCGCGGTTCGATTCCGGCGGCGCAGAGCGCGGCGAACGCATGCGCTTGAAATGCCACAACGCGGTCGCGCCACTGCCCAGCAGCGCCGCCACCACCACCTGCAGACTCGGCGGCAGGCCGGCATGGGCTGCCAATGCGCCGGCCGCGCAGCCCAATGCCAGCATCAACAGATAGAAGTTGCCCGCGTTCATCTCGGCCACCACCAGCACACCGGCGGCCACCCACCAGATCGTCGAGGTGCTCCAGTCCATCGTTGCCTCCGCGTCACACAGCCTGTCGGTCGAGTGTAGCGACACCATCGCCACGGTGCTGTAGCCCTACACTGCCCGGTCATTCCAGATGGACCCACCCGGGCCGCCCGCACATGCAACGCTTTCACTTCCCGATCGTCATCATCGACGAGGACTTCCGCTCCGAAAACACCTCGGGCCTGGGCATCCGCGCGCTGGCGCAGGCCATCGAGAAAGAGGGCTTCGAAGTGCTGGGCAACACCAGCTATGGTGACCTGAGCCAGTTCGCCCAGCAGCAAAGCCGCGCCAGCGCCTTCATCCTCTCCATCGACGACGAGGAATTCCAGGGCGGCCCGGACATCGACCCGGCGGTGCTGAACCTGCGCAAGTTCATCGCGGAGATTCGCTTCAAGAACGCGGACATCCCGATCTACATCTACGGTGAGACGCGCACCAGCCAGCACATCCCGAACGACATCCTGCGTGAACTGCACGGCTTCATCCATATGTTCGAGGACACGCCGGAATTCGTAGCCCGGCACATCATCCGCGAAGCCAAGAGCTATCTCGACGGCCTGGCACCGCCGTTCTTCCGTGCGTTGGTCGACTATGCGCAGGACGGTTCGTATTCGTGGCACTGCCCTGGACATTCGGGCGGGGTGGCCTTCCTGAAAAGCCCGGTGGGGCAGATGTTCCACCAGTTCTTCGGCGAGAACATGCTGCGCGCCGATGTCTGCAACTCGGTCGACGAGCTCGGCCAACTGCTCGACCACACCGGCCCGGTGGCACAGAGCGAGAAGAACGCAGCGCGCATCTTCAACGCCGACCATTGTTTCTTCGTCACCAACGGCACGTCCACCAGCAACAAGATGGTCTGGCACCACACGGTGGCGCCGGGCGATGTGGTGGTGGTCGACCGAAATTGCCACAAGTCGATCCTGCACTCGATCATCATGACCGGTGCGGTGCCGGTGTTCTTGCGGCCGACACGCAACCATTACGGCATCATCGGGCCGATCCCTCAGGCGGAGTTCTCGCGCGAGGCGATTCAGCGCAAGATCGCTGCCAACCCGCTGCTCGCCGGCGTCGATGCGAAGAAGGCCAAGCCGCGCATCCTGACGCTGACGCAGAGCACCTACGACGGCGTGCTCTACAACACCGAGACCATCAAGCATGCGCTTGATGGCTACATCGACACGCTGCATTTCGACGAGGCCTGGCTGCCGCACGCTGCGTTCCACACGTTCTACGGCAGCTTCCACGCCATGGGCAAGAAGCGCAAGCGGCCCAAGAACCAGTTGGTGTTCGCAACGCAGAGCACGCACAAGCTGCTGGCCGGGTTGAGCCAGGCGAGCCAGGTGCTGGTGCAGGACGCGCAGAGCCGCAAACTCGACCGCCACCTGTTCAACGAAGCCTATCTGATGCACACCAGCACCAGCCCGCAGTACGCGATCATCGCCAGCTGCGATGTGGCGGCCGCGATGATGGAAGCGCCCGGCGGCATTGCGCTGGTCGAGGAAAGCATCGCGGAGGCTCTGGATTTCCGTCGCGCGATGCGCAAGGTGGCCAAGGAGTACGGCCGCGACTGGTGGTTCAAGGTCTGGGGGCCGGACAAATTGGCCAGCGACGGCATCGGCCGCGCTGACGACTGGGTGCTGAAGGCCGGCGACAAGTGGCACGGCTTCGGTGACCTGGCCGAGGGCTTCAACCTGCTCGACCCGATCAAGAGCACGATCATCACGCCGGGGCTGGACGTTTCGGGCAAGTTCGCCAAGACTGGCATTCCGGCGGCCATCGTGACCAAATACCTGGCCGAACATGGCATCGTGGTCGAGAAGACCGGGCTGTATTCCTTCTTCATCATGTTCACCATCGGCATCACCAAGGGCCGCTGGAACACGTTGCTGACGGCGCTGCAGCAGTTCAAGGACGACTACGACAAGAACGCATCGATGTGGCGCGTGCTGCCGGAGTTCTGCGCCGCGCATCCGCGCTACGAGCGCACGGGGCTGCGCGACCTGTGCCAGAGCATTCATGACATGTACGCCAAGGGCGACATCGCCCGGCTGGTGACCGAGATGTATCTGAGCGATCTGCAGCCGGCGATGAAGCCCAGCGACGCCTTCGCGCGCATGGCGCACCGCGAGACCGAGCGCGTGGACATCGATGCGCTCGAAGGGCGCATCACCACCTCGCTGCTCACGCCCTATCCGCCGGGCATCCCGCTGCTCATTCCGGGCGAGCGCTTCAACCGCAAGATCGTCGATTTCCTGCGCTTCACGCGGCAGTTCAACGCTGCGTTTCCTGGCTTTGACACCGATGTGCACGGTCTGGTGGAAGAAGAAGTTGCAGAGGGCGGCCGGCGCTATTTCGTCGACTGTGTGAGACAGGCGTCGTGAGCAAGGCGCCATGAAGGTCGACGACGACGGTCCGCGCGTGCTTGGCGATGTCGGTGGTACGAATGCGCGCTTCGCCTGGCAGAGCGCGCGCGGCGCCGAGATCGTGGCCAGGGCCAGCTATCCCTGCGCGCAGTACGAATCGCTGGAGGCGGTGCTGCGCCATTACCTGGGCGAGCATGGCTTCGAGGCGCCGCAGCATGCGGCCATCGGCATCGCCAATCCGGTGCAGGGGGACTGGGTGCAGATGACGAATCGCGCCTGGCACTTCTCGACCGAGGCGCTGCGGCGTGCATTGGGTTTGAAGCGGCTGCGCATGCTGAATGACTTCGCCGCCCTTGCGTTGTCGCTGCCGACGCTCAAGCCCCACGAACTGCGTGCCGTGGGTGGGGGCGAGCCCGGGCCCCAGGCGCCGATGGCACTGCTCGGCCCGGGCACTGGGCTGGGCGTATCGGGCTTGATTTACGATGAAACTGGGCGCGATATGGTGATCAGCGGCGAAGGCGGCCATGTCAGCCTGGCGGCCAGTGACGACGAAGAAGAATCCATCCTCGCCTGTCTGCGCCGGCAATTCGGCCATGTATCGGCCGAGCGGGTGCTGTCCGGCCCGGGACTGGAGAATCTGCATCGCGCCTGGGCCCAGGCGCATGGGCAGTCGGTTGAGAAGCTGAGCGCGGCGGTCATCAGCCAGCGGGCCTTGGCGGAAAGCGACCCGCCCTGCGTGGCTGCACTCGACATCTTCCTGGCCCTCCTGGGCGGTTTCGCTGGGAACCTGGCGCTGACCTTCGGCGCATCGGGTGGCGTGTACATCGGTGGCGGCATCGTGCCGCGGCTGGGTGCACGCATCGAGCACTCGCGCTTCCGAGAGCGCTTCGAGGCCAAGGGCCGATTCGGCGCCTACCTGAGCCGCATCCTTGTGCATGTCATCGACAGTGCCGATTCGCCTGCGCTGCGCGGTGCAGCGCGCGCGCTGGATCGACCCTGAACGGGCCGGGTCAGCCGGCCGCTGGCGGCTCGATCCCGCCGATGGCCACCGTATTGAATCCGCCGTCCACGTAGGTGATTTCGGCGGTGACGCCGGCGGCCAGGTCCGACATCAGGAAGGCCGCGACATTGCCGACATCGTCGATACTGACGTTGCGACGCAGAGGTGCCGAGCGGGCGACGATGTCGAGCAGCTTGCCGAAATCCTTGATGCCGGAAGCTGCAAGGGTTCGCACCGGGCCGGCCGAGATGCCGTTCACGCGCACGCCCCTGGGGCCGAGGCTGGAGGCCAGGTAGCGCACGCTGGCTTCCAGCGAGGCCTTGGCCAGACCCATGGTGTTGTAGTTGGGCACGACACGCTCGGCGCCCAGGTAGGTCATCGTCAGCAATGAACTGCCCGCGCGCAAACGCGGCAACGCCGCCTTGGCCATGGCCGGGAAGCTGTAGGCCGAAATGTCGTGCGCGATGCGAAAGGCTTCGCGTGACAGGCCATCGAGAAAATCGCCCGCGATGGCTTCCCGGGGTGCGAAACCGATGGAGTGCACGAAGCCGTCGAACTCCGGCCAGTGCTGGCTGAGCTGCGCGAACATGGCATCGATTTGTGCATCGTCGCCGACATCGCAATCGAATACCAGGTCGCTGTCGAACTCCCTGGCGAAATCGACGATGCGCGTGCGGAACCGTTCACCGACGTAGCTGAAGGCCAGCTCGGCGCCCTCGCGATGACAGGCCCGCGCAATGCCATAGGCTATCGAGCGGTTCGAAAGCAACCCGGTGATGACCAACTTCTTGCCTGCGAGGAATCCCATGTGCGCTCCAGCGGTGTGCCCGACGGCCGCGATGGCGTCGGTACGGTACAGAGGGCCGGAATTCTGGCATGCCCGGCGTGGCTGAGGGTTCCGGGCGCACCACCATATTGCCGGGCCAATCACCTAGGGTTACAATGCGCCTTTCGCTGACAAACTGCATGGGCGGATTTACTCCAGCCCATTTTTTATGGTTGATCGCATTTTGCGCCCGGTGTTTGAGGGCGCGGAAGGCGGCCAAGGGCGGGTAGACGGACTTGGGCACGACGCAGGGCACTACGACATGGCACTCGGTCATCGAGCGCACGCTCACCGGCTTGGACTACGAGTTGGTGGACGTGGAGCGCTCGGCTGCCGGCTTGCTGCGTGTCTTCATCGATCGCATGCCGGGACGCAGCTATCCCACGGGTGAAGCCGAGTTCGTCACGGTCGAGGACTGCGAGCGTGCCACGCGGCAACTGCAGTACGTGCTCGACGTCGAGGCGGTGCCCTATGCCCGGCTGGAGGTGTCTTCACCCGGCCTAGACCGACCATTGAAGCGCCCCGCCGACTACGAACGTTTTGCTGGGCAGGAAGTCAACATCACCTTGAAGGAAGCCTTCAAGGGACGAAAGAACTACCGCGGGCAACTGCTCGCCGGGACTGAGGGTTGGCGCCTGGCGCTGGCAGGCGAGAAGGGCGAGCAGGCGCTCGACTTCAGCTTCGAAGAGGTGCGCGAGGCACGGCTGGTGCCGGTCATCGATTTCAAGGGCCGGGCCGGAAAGGCAACCGGCGCAATGCAGGCGGCGGATACAGACCGCGGGGTAGACGGAGGTCAGACACGATGAATCGCGAAATGCTGATGTTGGTGGACGCCATCTCACGCGAAAAGAGCGTCGAGCTCGAAATCGTCTTCGATGCGGTCGAAGCTGCCTTGGCTTCGGCGACGAAGAAGCTGCACGGTGGCGAGGTGGATATTCGCGTGTCGATCGACCGCGAAACCGGCGTTTACGAGACCTTCAGGCGCTGGCACGTCGTGCCGAACGAGGCCGGTCTGCAGATTCCGGACGCCGAAACCTTGTTGTTCGAGGCCCAGGAGCAGATCGCGGACATCGAGGTCGATGACTATATCGAGCAGCCGATCGAGTCGCTGACCATCGGTCGTATCGGCGCGCAGGCGGCCAAACAGGTGATCCTGCAGAAGATCCGCGATGCCGAGCGCGAGCAACTTCTCAACGACTTCCTGTCGCGCGGCGAGAAGATCTTCGTCGGCACCGTGAAGCGCTTGGACAAGGGCGACATCATCGTCGAGTCGGGCCGGGTCGAAGGGCGCCTGAAGCGCAGCGAGATGATCCCGAAGGAGAACCTGCGTTCAGGCGACCGGGTGCGTGCCTTTATCGCCGGCATCGATCCGACGCAGCGCGGGGCACAGATCATGCTGTCGCGTAGCAGTCCGGGTTTCATGATGGAGCTGTTCCGCCAGGAAGTGCCCGAAATGGAGCAAGGCCTGCTCGAGATCAAGAGTTGCGCGCGCGACCCGGGCTCACGCGCCAAGATTGCCGTGGTCTCGCACGACCGTCGCGTCGACCCGATCGGCACCTGCGTCGGCGTGCGCGGTTCGCGCGTCAACGGCGTGACCAATGAAGTCGCCGGCGAGCGTGTGGACATCGTGCTTTGGTCGGAAGACCCTGCGCAGTTCGTCATCGGCGCGCTGGCGCCGGCCAACGTGCAGTCGATCGTCGTCGACGAAGAGAAGCATGCGATGGACGTGGTGGTCGACGAGGAAAACCTCGCCATCGCCATCGGCCGAGGCGGTCAGAACGTGCGTCTGGCTTCCGAGCTGACAGGCTGGCGCATCAACATCATGACGGCCGAGGAATCGCAGGTCAAACAAAGCGAGGAATCCGACTCGGTGCGCAACCTCTTCGTCGACAAGCTCGACGTCGATGCCGAGGTGGCCGACATCCTCATCGCCGAAGGCTTCACCAGCCTGGAAGAGGTGGCCTATGTGCCGCTGCAGGAAATGCTCGAGATCGAGTCCTTCGACGAGGACACCATCAACGAGCTGCGCACGCGTGCCAAGGATGCGCTGTTGACCATGGAAATCGCCCGCGAGGAAAAGGTCGACGATGTCTCGCAGGACCTGCGCGATCTGGAAGGGCTGACCCCCGAACTGATCGGCAAGCTGTCCGACGCCGACATCCACACCCGAGACGACCTCGCCGATCTGGCGGTGGACGAGTTGACCGAAATGACTTCGATCGACGAAGAGCAGGCCAAGACACTGATCATGAAGGCCCGTGAACACTGGTTCACAGCCTGAGCGACCGGACCCACAAGCACCTGCCCACCACCCAAGCTGCACTGAAGGAAATTCGACAATGGCCGTGACTACCGTCGCCCAGTTCGCCACGGAGCTGAATCGCCCCGCGGCCGCGCTGCTCGAGCAGTTGCTGTCGGCCGGGGTCGCGAAGAAGTCTGCCGACGATGCGCTGACCGAAACCGACAAGGAGCGCTTGCTGGAGTTCCTGCGCAGCGCGCATGGCACCGCTGGTACCGAGCGCAAGAAGATCACGCTGGTGCGCAAGTCCACCAGCGAGATCAAGCAGGCCGATGCCAGCGGCAAGGCGCGCACCATCCAAGTCGAGGTGCGCAAGAAGCGTGTCTTCGTCAAACGCGACGGCCCGTCGGGCGGCGTCGACGAAGCCGCCACCCAGGCCGCCGCCGAAGCGGAACAGGCTGAACTGGAGCGTCGCGAAGCCGAGGCCCAAGCCCAGGCCGAGGCAATTCGCGTCCAGGAGGCCGAACTGGCCGAACGGCGCCGCGTGCGCGAGGAGCAGGAACGCGCTGAGCGCGCTGAACGCGAGGCTGCCGAAGCCAAGGCGCGCGAGCAAGCTGCTGCGGCCGAAGCGGCCGCGACGGTCAACGCGTCGAAGACCAAGTCCAAGACGAAGACCAAGGCTGCCGAGGCCGAGGCCGAGGCCGATGCCGAAGCGCCGTCGGCCGAGCCTGCGGCCGAAGCGCCCAAGCCCGCGCTGCGCGTCATCAAGGCGTCAACCATCGAGGCCGAGGACAAACAACGACAGGCCGATCTGGACCGCCGCCGCAAGGTCGCCGAAACCGAAGCGGCTGCGATTCGCGCGATGATGAACGCGCCGAAGAAGGTGCTCGTTGCCAAGGCGCCCGAAGTGGCCAAGCCGGGCGACCCGAACAAGGAGGCCATCACCGGCACGATCCACAAGCCCAAGGGCGCCCCCGGCACCAGCACGACCGCAAAACCGGGGGACAAGAAAGCGCTCAAGTCGGAGAAGCTGTCCTCCAGCTGGGCCGACGACAAGCGGCGCTCGCTCAAGCCGCGCACCGATGGCGGTGGCGGCCGGCCCGGCTGGCGCGCACCGCGCGGCGCGCGCCGCGGTGGCGGCGATTCGCGCGGCAGCAGCACCAGCAGCTATGTCGCGCCGGCGGAATTCGTGGCGCAAGAAGTGCACGTGCCCGAAACCATCAGTGTCGCCGACCTGGCGCACAAGATGTCGGTCAAGGCCAGCGAACTGATCAAACAGCTGATGAAGCTGGGCCAGATGGTCACCATCAACCAGCAGCTGGATCAGGAAACGGCCATGATTCTGGTCGAGGAGATGGGCCACCAGGCGATGGCTGCGAAGCTCGACGACCCCGAGGCCTTCCTAGAGGAAGAAGAGGCGGCGACCACAGGCGACGACCTGCCGCGCGCGCCGGTGGTCACGGTGATGGGCCACGTCGACCACGGCAAGACCTCGCTGCTGGATCACATTCGCACCACGCGCGTCGCCTCGGGCGAGGCCGGTGGCATTACCCAGCATATCGGTGCCTACCACGTGGAAACCCCGCGCGGCATGATCACCTTCCTCGACACGCCTGGCCACGCGGCCTTCACGGCGATGCGTGCGCGCGGGGCCAAGGCCACCGACCTGGTGATCCTGGTGGTGGCAGCCGACGACGGCGTGATGCCGCAGACCAAGGAAGCCATCCACCACGCCAAGGCGGCCGGCGTGCCGATCATCGTGGCGATGAACAAGATCGACAAACCCGAGGCCAACGTCGAGCGCGTCAAGGGTGAGCTTGTTTCCGAACAGGTGGTGCCCGAGGATTTCGGCGGCGACTCGCCCTTCGTGGCGGTGTCGGCCAAGACCGGCCAGGGCATCGATGAGCTGCTCGAGCAGGTGTTGCTGCAGGCCGAGGTGTTGGAACTGAAGGCGCCGGCCGACGCGATGGCCAAGGGCATCGTCATCGAGGCGCGCCTGGACAAGGGCCGCGGCCCGGTGGCCACGGTGCTGGTGCAAAGCGGCACGCTGAAGAAGGGCGACATCGTGCTCGCCGGTTCCAGCTTCGGCCGCGTGCGTGCCATGCTCGACGAGACCGGTAAGTCTACGGACGAGGCGGGGCCTTCGATCCCGGTGGAAATTCAGGGCTTGACCGAGGTGCCGCAGGCCGGCGACGACTTCATGGTGCTCGGCGACGAACGCCGCGCACGCGAGATCGCCACCTTCCGCCAGGGCAAGTATCGCGACGTCAAGCTGGCCAAGAAGCAGGCTGCCAAGCTGGAGAACATGTTCGAAAACATGGGCCAGGGCGAGGCGCAACTGCTGCCGTTGATCGTCAAGGCCGACGTGCAGGGCTCGCAGGAAGCGCTGGCGCAGGCGCTGCTCAAGCTCAGCACCGACGAGGTCAAGATCCAGATCGTGCACTCGGCTGTCGGTGGCATCAGCGAAAGCGACGTCAACCTGGCCATCGCCTCGAAGGCGGTGATCATCGGCTTCAACGTGCGTGCCGATGCCGGCGCGCGCAAGCTGGCCGAAGGCAATGCCGTTGATCTGCGCTACTACACCATCATCTACGACGCGGTCGACGAAATCAAGGCGGCGATGACCGGCATGCTCGCCCCCGAGCAGCGCGAGGAAGTCATCGGTACGGCCGAGATCCGCACCAAGTTCGTGGCCTCGAAGATCGGCACAGTGGCCGGCTGCATGGTCACCGCCGGTGTCGCGCGACGCGGCGCGCGCGTGCGCATCCTGCGCGACAACGTGGTGGTCTTCACCGGCGAGGTGGACAGCGTGCGGCGCATCAAGGAAGATGTGCGCGAGGTCAAGGAAGGCTTCGAGTGCGGCGTGAAGATCAAGAACTACAACGATATCGCCGAGGGTGACCAGCTCGAGTTCTTCGAGGTCAAGGAAGTCGCCAGAACCCTGTAGCGGCGGTACTGTCCTTTGAACCCGGACCCCGCCCGATCCAGGCGGGGTTCGTCTTTCAGGGGCGCGCAAACGTCAATCGTCATGCGACACAAACGAGCCATCCCCAACCGCAGCTTCCGCGTGGCTGACCAGATCCAGCGCGATGTGGCCATGCTTGTGCGCGAGCTGAAGGATCCGCGCATCGGCATGATCACCATCAATTCGGTCGAGGTCACGCCCGATTATGCGCATGCCAAGGTGTTCTTCTCGCTGCTCACCGGCGAGGTCGCCGAATGCGAGCAGGCGTTGAATGAGGCCGCGGGCTTCCTACGCAACAACCTGTTCAAGAAGCTGCAGATCCACACCGTGCCGACGCTGCATTTCCAGTTCGACCGCAGCACCGAGCGTGCGGCCGATCTGAGCGCGCTCATCACCAAAGCCAACGCGACGCGGGCCAAGGACGGCGAGTGAACAACGCTGCGCGACTGCGCATCCCACGCCGCGCCGTGCATGGCGTGCTGCTGCTCGACAAGCCGGTGGGCCTGACGAGCAACGACGCCCTGCAGAAGGCCAAGCGGCTGTACCGGGCCGACAAGGCGGGACACACCGGTACGCTCGACCCGCTGGCCAGCGGCTTGCTGCCGCTGTGCTTCGGCGCGGCGACCAAGTTCGCCCAGGTCAGCCTGGACGCCGACAAGGCCTATCGCGCGACAGTGAAGCTGGGGCAGCGTACGCGCACCGGCGATGCCGAGGGCGAGGTCATCGAACAGCGCGAAGTGCGTCTGGATTCGGCCGCCGTTGAATCGGCTTGCCAGCGCTTCGTCGGCGACATCGATCAGCTGCCGCCGATGCATTCGGCTTTGAAGCACGAGGGCAGGGCGCTGTACGACTATGCCCGTGCGGGCATCGAGGTCGAGCGCAGACCGCGCCGCGTGACCCTGCACCGCATCGATATCGTCGAGTGGCGGGGCGACAAACTGGTGCTCGACGTGAGCTGCAGCAAGGGCACCTACATCCGCACCCTGGCCGAAGACATCGGCGCAGTACTCGGCTGTGGCGCCCACTTGAGCGCACTGCGTCGCACCGGCAGCGGCCGCATGGCGCTGGCCGCCGCCGTCAGCCTGGAGCACTTGGGCAGCCTCGACGAGCCCGCTCGCGACGCACTGCTGCTGCCGGCCGACGCGCTGCTGGTGGATTGGCCTCAGGTGCACCTGCCCGACGACGAGGCCGGCCGATTTCTGACCGGATTGCGCCGCCGCGTGGCGCTGGCCGACGCGGCGCAGGTGCGCGTCTACGGCCCCAGACCAAACCCGCGGCCGGGGCACAGCGCCGACGACGTCTTCCTCGGCAGCGCGCACATCACCCAGGGCGAACTCATTGCCGACCGCCTGTTGTCACCCCTCGAGGTGGCTGGCGTACAGAATTTTCAGGAAAGCCGTTCATGACCCGACAGATTCGCAACATCGCCATCATCGCCCACGTCGACCATGGCAAGACCACGCTGGTCGACCAGCTGCTGCGCCAGAGCGGCACCTTCCGCGAGAACGAGAAGGTCGCCGAACGCGTGATGGACAGCAACGACCTCGAAAAGGAGCGCGGCATCACCATCCTGGCGAAGAACTGCGCCGTGGAATGGAAGGGTACGCACATCAACATCGTCGACACCCCCGGCCACGCCGACTTCGGCGGCGAGGTCGAGCGCGTGCTGTCGATGGTCGACAGCGTGCTGCTGCTTGTCGACGCAGTCGAAGGCCCGATGCCGCAGACGCGCTTCGTCACCAAGAAGGCGCTGGCGCTGGGCCTGAAGCCCATCGTCGTGGTCAACAAGGTGGATCGGCCCGGCGCGCGGCCCGATTACGTCATCAATGCCACCTTCGATCTGTTCGACAAGCTGCACGCCACCGAGGAGCAACTCGACTTCCCGGTGATCTTCGCCTCGGGCCTGAACGGCTGGGCAACGCTGAAGCCCGGCGAGACCGGCACCGATCTGGTGCCGCTGTTCGACGCCATGCTCGAACACGTGCCGGCGCACGAAGGCAGCCCCGATGATCCGCTGCAACTGCAGATCTGCTCGCTCGACTACTCCACCTACGTCGGGCGCATCGGCATCGGACGGATCAACCAGGGCACCTTGAAGCCGATGCAGGATGTGGCCGTGTACAGCGGGCCCGACAGCGCGCCGTTCAAGGCGCGCGTCAATCAGGTGCTGAAGTTCGAGGGCCTGGAGCGCAAGCAAGCCACCGAGGCCGGCCCGGGCGATATCGTGCTCATCAACGGCATCGAGGGCATCGGCATCGGCGTCACGCTGACCGACCTCGAGCGCCCCGTGCCGCTGCCGATGCTGCTGGTCGACGAGCCGACGCTGACGATGAACTTCTGCGTCAACAACTCACCGCTGGCCGGTCGTGAAGGCAAGTTCGTCACCAGCCGGCAGATCCGAGACCGGCTCGATCGCGAACTGCAGAGCAATGTCGCGCTCAAGGTCAAGGAGACCGACGAGGACGGCATCTTCGAAGTCAGCGGTCGCGGTGAGCTGCACCTGACGATCCTGCTGGAAACCATGCGCCGCGAGGGCTATGAGCTGGCGGTGAGCAAGCCGCGTGTGGTCTTCCATGAGGTCGACGGCGAGCGCCAGGAGCCGATCGAACTCGTCACCGCCGATGTGGAAGACCAGCACCAGGGCGCTGTGATGCAGGCCCTCGGCGAGCGCAAGGCCGAACTCGTCAACATGGAACCCGACGGCATGGGCCGCGTGCGGCTGGAGTACCGCATTCCGGCGCGCGGGCTGATCGGCTTCCAGAACGAATTCCTCAACCTGACGCGCGGCACCGGGTTGATCAGCAACATCTTCGACGGCTACGAGGCCTTCAAGGGCGAGATCGACGGGCGCAAGAACGGCGTGCTCATCAGCCAGGACGATGGCGAGGCCGTCACCTATTCGCTGGGCAAGCTCGACGATCGCGGCCGAATGTTCGTCAAGGCCGGCGACCCGTTGTACGAAGGCATGATCGTCGGCATTCACAGCCGAGACAACGATCTGGTGGTCAACGCCGTGCGCGGCAAGCAACTGACCAACTTCCGCGTCAGCGGCAAGGAAGACGCGATCAAGATCACGCCGCCGATCATCCTGACGCTGGAATACGCGGTGGAGTTCATTGCCGACGACGAACTGGTCGAAATCACGCCGAAGAGCATTCGCATCCGCAAGCGCCATCTCAAGGAACACGAACGAAAGCGCGCTTCGCGCGAGGCCGCTTGACTTCCGCGCTTGCGGACGCGAACGCCCTTCGGCGTACCGTCGTTCCGTGAGCTCCCCTGAGCCCCCTCCAGGAGGGGCTCCAGCATGATCGACGCCCGCCTCGCTGCGCGAGGTTCTGCAATGCCATGACGCACCGCCGAGCCGTTCTGCTGATGGTCTGCGTGACGCTGATGTGGAGCATCGCCGGCATCGTCACCCGCCATCTCGACAACGCGACCGGTTTCGAGGTCACCTTCTGGCGCAGCCTGTTCAACGCCATGGCCCTGACGCTGATGCTGGGTTGGATGCGCGGGCCTGCGCAGTTGTGGCACAACCTGCGCACAGGTGGCCGCGCGCTGTGGTTGTCTGCCGTGTGCTGGGCTGTGATGTTCACCGCGTTCATGGTCGCGATCACGCTCACCGACGTGGCCAATGTGCTGGTGACGATGGCCATCGCACCGCTGCTCACCGCACTGGTGGCGCGCGTCGCACTAGACCACAAGCTGCCGCGGCGCACCTGGGCGGCCATCGCCGTGGCCGGCGCGGGCATCGTCTGGATGTATGGGGCCAAGCTCGTTGGCGCCGAATCGCGTCACCTGATCGGCACCGCGGTGGCGCTGTGCGTGCCGGTGGCCGCGGCGGTCAACTGGACGCTGCTGCAGCACCTGCGCGGCCGCTATGGCGACCAGATGCCAGACATGGTGGCCCCCGTGCTGCTTGGCGCGTTGCTGTCGGCAGCGGTCACGCTGCCGCTGTCCTGGCCTTTCGGCGCCAGCGCGCACGACCTGTCGCTGCTGGCCCTGCTCGGGGTGGCGCAACTGGCCATACCCTGTCTGCTGTCGATACGTGTGGCGAGGGTGCTGAGCGCGCCGGAGATCTCGTTGCTGGCGCTGCTGGAGGTGGTGTTCGGCGTGGCCTGGGTCTGGCTGGGCACGCAGGAGGCGCCATCGGTGGCGGTGCTCGGCGGCGGCTTGATGGTGCTGGGCGCGTTGACGATCGACCAATGGCTTTCGTTGCGCCGCGACGCGAGCCCAGCCGTGCGCTGACGCAAATTGCCGCAACGGTGCTGCGCCTAAGATGGCAGCAGCCGAAGGACACCACATGGACCAGCTCTCAGGGCTTGACGCCAGCTTTCTCTACCTCGAATCGCCCGAGATGCCGATGCATGTCGGCGCGATGCAGGTGTTCGTGCTGCCCAAGGGTTACAAGGGCCGCTTCGTCAATGACCTGCGCAGGCACATAGAGCATCGGCTGCCGCTGATCCCGGTGTTTCGCCGCAAGCTGTGGTGGATGCCGTTGAACATGGCCGCACCGGCCTGGGTCGATGCGCAAGCCGATATTCGCGCGCATGTCGTCGAAGTCAAGCTGCCGAAGCTAGGGCGCGCCAAGGCCAGCATCACGCAGCTGGAAGACGAGGTCGCGCAGCTGCACATGGTGCTGCTCGACCGCAAGCGGCCGCTGTGGAAGTACTACGTCTTCGAGGGCCTGTCACCCGACGCACACGGTCACCGCCGCGTCGGTGTGTACATGCAACTGCATCATGCCGCGGTGGATGGCCATGCAGCGGTGGCACTTTCGAACGTGCTCTTCGACCTGAGCCCGCATCCGTCGCCGCTGGACATCAAGGCCTCGACGCGCGAGCGCATCTACAAATTGGAGATGGCCGAGATGCTGCGCGGCGTGCTCGGCCATCAGGCGCAGCAGGTGGGCAAGATCGTGCGCGAACTGCCGGCCACCATCGGCACGCTGAACGATGCCGCCAAGCTGGCTCTTGCGCGCTCGAAGCTGGGCTTGGAGACGCAGGCCGCAGCGCCGGTGACACCGCTGAACGGGCGCGTGGGTCGCAAGCGGATCTTCGCCACGGTGAGCCTGCCGCTGGCGGAGCTGAAGGCGCTGGGCAAGGCGCACGACGCGACCATCAACGACATGGTGCTGCTGGTGTGCGCCGGCGCGCTGCGTCGCTTCTACGCCAAGCGGCGTACGTTGCCGAAGCAGTCGATGCTGGCCGCGGTGCCGGTGTCGCTGCGCGCCAAGGGAGACACGCGCTCGGACAACCAGGCCGGCATGAGCATCATCAGCCTGGGTACGCACATTGCCGATCCGGCCGAACGGCTGGCCCACATCCACGCCGCCTCCGAGGTGATGAAGGCCGCGCTGGGCAGCGTGAAGAGCATATTGCCCACCGATTTCCCGTCGCTGGGCATGCCCTGGGTGCTGGAGGTGCTGACGCTGCTGATCGGCAAGACATCGCTGAAGGATCACATGCCTCAAGCCGCCAACCTGACCGTGTCCAATGTGCCCGGCCCGCAGAAGCCGCTGTACATGGCCGGCGCGCGCATGGTGGGCAATTTCCCGACCTCGATCGTGACCCACGGAAGTGCCTTGAACATCACGGTGCAGAGTTATGCCGGTTCGCTCGACTTCGGCCTGATGGCCGATGCGGCGGCCATGCCCGATGTGCGCGAACTGGCCGAGGCCATCGCCATCGCTTTCGACGATGTGCGCGCGATGCCCTTGCCCGACGACCCTGTTGCCGAAGCGCCGGCGCCGAATGCACTGCAGCGCGCGCGCAGCACCTTGACCCAGACCGTTGCCGCGGCCGTCGACCAGGCGGGCCGAATCGCGTCGGCCTCGATGGCCGAGGCAAGCCGGCGCGTCACCAAGGCGACAGCAGCCAAGCCGGCGCGCGTCACGAAGGCGGCGAGGCGGCCCTCGCAGTCAGCAAAGGCGATGCCCAAGGCCTTGAAGCGTCAGGCATAGGACTAACATGCTGGGCATCGCAGCGATGCGCATGCCAGCGCCGTTCCACATGACCACAGCCCACCACGCAAGCCACACGGAGCCGCCAGCGCAGTCCGGCCACGCAGCCTACCGGCCACCGAGCCCATGGTTGATGCTGCTCGAGGCGCGCGCGCCCTGGGAATATGCCGCCGCCTGGGCAGCGATGCCTCTGCTGAAGCGCGGGCCGGCAGGCGACGGCCACCCGGTGATCGTGCTGCCCGGTTTCCAGGCCTCCGACCTGAGCACCGCGCCAATGCGCCGTTTTCTGCATGCCCGTGGCTACACGCCCTATGGCTGGGGCCTGGGCACCAACCGCGGTCCCGGCGGCGGTGTGCGCGAAGCCTGTCTTGACCTGATCGCGCGCGTGGCCGATCGTCACGGCACGCCGGTCAGCCTGGTCGGCTGGAGCCTGGGCGGCGTGTACGCGCGCGAAATGGCAAAGAGACTCGAGACGCAGACTCGCTGCGTGATCACGCTGGGCTCGCCCTTCACCGGCCCTGCTCGCGCCAACCGCGCGGCGCGCGGCTACGAGCGCATCAACGGTGCACAGGCGTTCGATGGCAACGAGTACCGCTCGCGGTTGCGCACGGCGCCCGGTGTGCCCACCACCTCGATCTACAGCCGCACCGACGGCGTGGTCGACTGGCGCTGCAGCCTGAACGACGACGCGCCGCACACCGAGAACATCGAGGTCAACGCCAGCCACATCGGCATGGGCGTGAACCCGCTGGTGCTGTATGTCATCGCCGATCGGCTTCGGCAGGACCCGAAGCAGTGGCAGCGCTTCGACGCGCGCGCCGCGCACCGCCTGTTCTTCCGTGGCGAACAGGCGCGCCGGTTCAGGGCGGCTCAGGCATGAAGATCATTGCCAACGGCGTCGAAATTGAAGTCGACGTGCAAGGCCCGGAGCATGGCGAGCCGCTGCTGCTCATCATGGGCCTGGGCATGCAGCTCATCGGCTGGCCCGACGAACTGGTGCAGATGCTCATTGCGCGCGGCTTTCGCGTCATCCGGCACGACAACCGCGACGTCGGCCTGAGCCAGGGCTTCGACAAGCTGGGCGTGCCCAACGTGGTGGCGGCGGCCTTGCGCCACCGCCTGCGGCTGCGTGTGCGTGCACCCTACCAGTTGTCGGACATGGCAGCGGATGCGCTGGGCGTGCTCGATGCACTGGGTATCGAACACGCCCACATCTGCGGCGCTTCGATGGGCGGCATGATTGCGCAGCACATCGCCGCCAAGCACCCGCGCCGCGTGAAGAGCCTGACGTTGATCATGACCACGTCGGGCGCGCGCAACCTGCCGCAGGCGCGACTGGCGGCGCAGCGTGCGCTGATGTCGCGCCCGAATGCGGGCGATCCTGCGGCCTACATGGCCCACATGTCGCAGGTGCTGAAGATCATCGGCAGCCCCGACTACCCGCCGGACCCGCAGCGCCTGCAGCAACGCCTGCACGCCTCGTACAGTCGCGCCTATCGCCCTGCGGGCACGGCGCGCCAGTTGGTGGCCGTGGTGGCCGATGGCGATCGCTCGCCGCTGCTACGGCACATCACCGCGCCCACGCGTGTCATTCACGGTGAGGTGGACCCGTTGGTGCCAGTGCATGCCGCGCACGATCTGGTGCGCAAGATCGCCGGCGCGCAGGCTGACATCGTGCCCGGCATGGGCCATGACATGCCACTGCCACTGATACCGCGCGTGGCCGAAGGCATAGCAAGCAACGCGGCGCGCGCGTCGACACCGGCCTGAGCGGGCCGTTATCCTCCCCCTTTTTTCAACCGGAGATTTTCATGAGTGCAAACAAGACCAAAGCCCCGACCCTGCAGAAGGCCGCCAGGGACCTGAAGAAGGCCACGCGCGAAATCGGAGAGGCATTGGCGGAGAAGGTCAAGGCGCTGGGCGACGCGGCCGCGGCGCGGGTCAAGAAGACCAAGCGCGACGTCGCCAGGACGAGCACCAAGACGCAGCGCCAGATCGAGACCAGCACCCGCAAGGCGGCGCGCAGTGTCGAGAAGGCGTTGGCCGATGCCAAGAAGGAAGCTCAGGCCGAGATCGGTGCGGTGCGCAAGAGCGCGTCGCGTCGGGTGTCGAGCTTGAAGAAGAGCGCCAACCAGGAGCTTGCGGCAGCCAAGAAGACGGTCAAATCGACCGCCGGCAAGGTCAGCCGCGTGGCCGATCGCAAGCTGGCTCAGCTGAAGGCACCTGCCAAGAAAGCGGCCGCGAAGAAGGCTGTCGCAAAGAAGGCCACGGCAAAGAAGGTCGCAACCAAGAAGCCTGCGGCGAAGAAGGCCGTCAAGGCCAGCTGAACCCTGAAGGCGCCGGCCGTGCCCAGCGCGACTGACGCCCCGGCGCTGCACGCGTGACCTCGCGCCATTTGGGTTCACAGCTCGAGGCCAAACAATTGCCCGACGCGCCCCTTCCGTCCCGTCCGCGCAGTTGGCGGCTGTGCGTCGCGCCGATGATGGATAGACTCGAAAAAGCAACACTGGCGCGGCTGTCCGGCATGCCGTGTGCAGCGCGTGTGCAGCCCTTGATGATTTTGAAAACGCAAAACAGATTCGGCGTTTGAGGGTGGCCGGTGGACTGGACGGACTCGCGCCGGCCCACTGCCACCACCTTTGTGATGCCGCCATCCGGGTGCCCTCGAACGGGTGCCCACCATCGGGGGATGGCCAGGCATGAAAGAGCCCGGCGAAGCGAGCTAGGTGCGGGACAGGTTATGCGTCAGGTTTGCGCCCTAACATTGGTTAGGCACCACAAGGCACACCGCGTCATGCCATCCGAAATGCAGCTTGAGGTTTATCGTCAGCACCGCACAGCGCACGAGAAGTACACGTACTTCTTACTTGCTGCCGTTGGAGCGGCCATTGCGCTCGTTGTCAATCAAACCCAGGGTGCATCATTGTCGTGGCAGCAAGCCCCTCTTGGTTTGGCTGTGGCACTCTGGGGGCTCAGTTTCTTCTTCGGCTGCAGG
>JAHECC010000240.1 GCA_024641965.1 Rubrivivax sp. | reverse complement strand
CGATGGCGGGCAGCGTCGTCGAAGCGGCCATCCGCCATGGGGCGCCATTGAGCATTGCCGACGTGTTGAACGGAGCCGATGTTCCGGCGGCAGTTCGCGCCACCGCCAGACGGCTCTTTGGCGGACGCCATTCCTACTCGGCGGCTGTATTGCCGCTGTTCAAGGATGGCCGCGGCCTGGGCGCCATCACCGTGGCCCGCATGAAACTGGGAGGCTTCAGCGACAAGGAACTGGCGCTGCTGAAGGTCTATGCCGACCAGGCGGTGGTGGCCATCGAGAACGCGCGGCTGTTCAAGGAGACGCAGGAAGCGCTGGAGCAGCAGCAGGCCTCGGCCGAGATCCTCAACGTCATCAGCCAGTCGGTGGAGAACACGCAGCCGGTGTTCGACAAGATCCTGCAAAGCTGCAAGCTGCTGTTCGGCGGCGATGAGCTCGACGTGCTGCTGGTCGATGAGCAGGGCCAGCTGAGCATCGGCGCCTACCTCGGCAAGGCCTATGACATCGTGGCCGCCACCTTCCCCGCGCCGGTGGACAAGACGCCCGCCGGCCAGGCGATCCGCGAGCGGCGCGTGCTGCATTGGCCCGACCTGGTGAACGGCGACGACGTGCCCGGCGTGCTGCGCAAGATGGCCAAGCTGATCGGCTACCGCTCAATGATGTTCGCGCCGATGCTGTGGGAGCAGCGCGGCGTCGGCGCCATCGGCGTGGCGCGCTCCAGCGGGGCCTTCAAGCCGAAGGAGTTGGCGCTGCTGCAGACCTTCGCTGACCAGGCGGTGATCGCGATCCAGAACGCGCGGCTTTTCAACGAGACGAAGGAGGCACTAGAACGGCAGACCGCCACTGCAGAAGTGCTGCAGGTGATCAGTGAATCGCCCACTGACGTGCAACCCGTGCTCGATGTGGTCGCCAGACGAGCCGCGGAGCTGTGCAAGGCTGACTGGGATACGGTGTGGCTCGTTGCAGGCTCGTCGCTGCGCATGGCGGCGTACAGCCTGCGCGATCCCGACCGCAGCCCTGTGGCCGATCCAGGATATCTCGAGATGCCACTGCAATCGGCCAGCCCCAGCGCGCGCGCCGCGGCGCTCGGCACCGTGGTGCATGTCGACGACATCGTGCCGCTGCTCGACTCCGAGTATGCGGATGCGCGGTCCATGCAGCAGCGCTTCGGCTTTCGCTCGGTACTGTCGGTGCCGATGATGCGCGAGGGTGCCGCCATCGGTGCCATCGGTTTGAACCGCCGCGACGCACGGCCCTTTGGACCCGACGAGATCGCGCTCGTCCAGACCTTCGCCAACCAGGCCGTGATCGCGATCGAGAACGTGCGGCTTTTCAACGAGACCAAGGACGCGCTGGAGCGGCAGACGGCCACGGCTGGGGTGCTGCAGGTCATCAGCGGCTCGATGGCCGATGCGCGGCCGGTGTTCGAGAAGATCATCCGCAGCTGCGAGACGCTGTTCCACGTCGACTACGCCAACATCGCGCTGGTCGGCGACGACGGCCTGATCCACCTGATCCAGGACAGCGTCAACGCCGCCGACGACGCGGCCCGTGCCCGTCTGGCCATCATCCAGGCCGCCTTCCCGCGCCCGTTGCGCGAGTCGATTCACGGCTATGCGATCCACAAGGGGCAGGTGCTGCACTTCCCCGACGTCTTCCACGGGCCGGACGTGCCCGAGGGCCTGCGCCGCTTCTCGCAGCAAGGGGAAAACGCGACGAACTACTCGGCGATGTTCGCGCCGATGTTCTGGGAAGGCAGGGGCATTGGCGCCATCGCCGTCCACCGCTTTCCGCCGCGTGCCTTCGCCGACAAGGACATCGCGCTGCTTCAGACCTTCGCCGACCAGGCCGTGGTGGCGATCCAGAACGCGCGCCTTTTCAACGAGACGCAGCAGGCGCTGGCGCGGCAGACCGCCAGCGCCGACATCCTGCGCGTCATCAGCAGCTCGCCCACCGACGTGACGCCGGTGTTCGAGGCGATCGCCGAGCGCGCACGAGCGTTGTGCGGCGCGATGATCGGATCGACGACGCGCTACGACGGCGAGTGGATGCATCTGGTCGGCTTCCATGGCGCATCGGCGGAGTCCGAGGCCGCGATGCGCTCGGCCTTCCCACGCAAGCCCGAGAGTGGTTCGGCCAGCGGCAGGTCCGTTCTGACCTGTGCCACCGTGCAGATTCCCGATCTGCTGGTCGAACCGGGATATGCGCTGTCCAGCGCTGCGCAGATGGCGGGATTTCGCAGTGCGCTGGCCGTGCCGATGCTGCACGACGGCAAGGCCATCGGCAACATCAGCGTCGGGCGCGCCCAGCCGGGTCCGTTCACGGCGCAGCAGATCGAGACGCTCGAAGGCTTTGCCGCACAGGCGGTGATCGCTGTCGAGAACGTGCGCCTGTTCAACGAGACGAAGGAGGCCCTGGAGCACCAGACGGCAACGGCCGATGTGCTGCAGGTCATCAGCGCTTCGATGGCCGACACCCAGCCCGTGTTCGACAAGATCGTGGCGAGCTGCCGCGTGCTGTTCAACGGGCACTCGGTGGGCCTGATGGAGCTCGGCAACGACGGCCTGCTGCGCATGAAATCCACGATCGGCTACACGCCGGAGCAGGTGGCGATCTTCAGCCAGTTCTTCCCGGCACCAGTGCGCAAGACGATCCAGGGCAAGGCGATTCACCGGCGCGCGCCGGTCCACTATCCCGACCTGCACAACGGGCCCGAAGTGCCCGAGGGCTTTCGAGCCATGGCCCTGCAGGGCCCGAATGGCTCTGTGCTGATGATGCCGATGCTGTGGGAGGGGCGAGCGCTGGGCACGATCGACGTCACCCGATCCCCGCCACGGCCGTTCACCGCCAAGGAGATCGCGCTGCTCAAGACCTTCGCCGACCAGGCGGTGATCGCGATCCAGAACGTGCGGCTGTTCAACGAGACGCAGCAGGCGCTGGCGCGCCAGACCGCCAGCGCCGACATCCTGCGCGTCATCAGCAGCTCGCCCACCGACGTGATGCCGGTGTTCGAGGCCATCGCGCTGGCCGCCGTCAAGCTGATCAAGTGCGACTTCGCCTTCATCCAGCGCTGCGACGGGCAGACCTACACCCCCGTGGCCCAGGCCACCGTCGACGGCCTGCAGGTGTACGAGGGCCCGCCGAGCATGCCGATCGACCCCGAGGCCAACTTCCCGTCGCGCGCCATCATCAGCCGCAAGATGCTGCACCTGCCCGACTGGTCGGCGATCGAGCTGCCGCCGCACGAACAAGGCGTGCAGCAGCGCTTCGGCGCGATGGCCTCGCTGTACCTGCCGCTGCTGCGCGGGAACGAGTGCATCGGCCAGCTGGCTTTCGTCGGACGACAGCGCAATCTGTTCGGCGAGCACGAGATCGCGATGGCGGAATCGTTCCGCGACCAGGCGCTGATCGCGATCGAGAACGTGCGGCTGTTCAACGAGACCAAGGAGGCGCTGGAACGGCAGACGGCCACGGCCGAGGTGCTTCAGGTGATCAGCGAATCGCCGACCGACGTGCAACCGGTGTTCGACACCATTGCGCAGCGTGCGGCCGGGCTGATCGGCGCGCCGTACTGTCTCGTGCTGCGATTGGACGGCGAGACGCTGCACCTGGCCAGCCTGTACGGCGTCAACGTCCAAGGCGTCGACGCGCTGCGCGCCGTGTGGCCGATGCCGCTCGACGGCAGTTCGATCTCGACGCGCGCCATCCGCAACCGCGCGGTGGTCAATGTCGCCGACCTGCTTGCCGAGACCGACGCCGACTACGCACCCCACATGAAGCATGTGGTCGAGGTCGCGGGTTTTCGCAGCGGGCTTGCCGTGCCGATGATGCGCGAGCAGCAGGTCATCGGCGCGATCACCGTGAACCGCGCCGAGCCGGGGCTGTTCGGCGAGAAGGAGATCGACCTGCTGCGCACCTTCGCCAGCCAGGCCGTGATCGCCATCGAGAACGTGCGGCTGTTCAACGAAACGAAGGAGGCGCTGGAGCAGCAGACGGCCACGTCCGAAGTGCTGCAGGTGGTGGCCGGATCGATGGCCGATGCGCAGCCGGTGTTCGACAAGATCCTGGAAAGCTGCGAGCGGCTTTTCCGCGGCACGGGGGTGGCACTGAATCTACTAGACGACAACGATATCTTGCATCTGGCGGCCCAGCGCATGCCCGAGACCCTGGACGCTTCGTTCAACGACGAACAGCTCACGGCGATCCGCAATTTGGGCACGTCTGCCTACCCGATCCGGCTCAGTGCGAAAGAGGCGGCCTGGATGCGACGTGGCAAGAACGTCTACAGCATCGCTGACGTGCTGAACGACCCCAAGGCGGGGCCGTCCATGCGAGCGCCCGCCCTGGCCTTGGGGTTCTCCTACGCGCAGATGGGTGCCACGATGTTCGCCGCCGATCGTTGCATCGGATCCATCGTGGTCAGTCGCAATGCCGGCGACGGCTTCAGCGCCAAGGAGCAGGCGCTGCTGATGTTGTTCGCCGACCAGGCCAGCATAGCGATCCAGAACGCGCGGCTGTTCAGGCAGACGCAGGAAGCGAAAGCCGCGGCCGAGGCCGCCAACGAAGCCAAGAGCAGCTTCCTGGCGACGATGAGCCACGAGATCCGCACGCCGATGAACGCCGTCATCGGCATGAGCGGGCTGCTGCTCGACACCGAGATGACGCCCGACCAGCGCGACTTCGCCGCGACCATTCGCGATTCTGGCGATGCGCTGCTGACGATCATCAACGACATCCTGGACTTCTCGAAGATCGAAGCCGGTCGCATGGATGTGGAGACGCATCCCTTCGACCTGCGCGAGTGCGTCGAATCGGCGCTGGACCTGATCGGCAGCCGCGCCGCCGAGAAGCACCTGGACCTGGCCTATGTTTTCGAGAACCACGGCGAAGGCGAGCTGCCGGTGGCGATCAGCGGCGACGTCACGCGGCTGCGCCAGATCCTGCTGAACCTGCTGAGCAACGCGGTGAAGTTCACCGAAAGCGGCGAAGTGGTGCTCAGCGTCAGCGCCGAGGGCGACGAGCAGACCGACGAAGGCAGCCGCCTGCACTTCACGGTGCGCGACACCGGCATCGGCCTCACCGAAGCCGGCAAGGCCAAGATGTTCCAGCGCTTCAGCCAGGCCGACTCGACCACCACGCGCAAGTATGGCGGCACGGGCCTGGGGCTGGCCATCAGCAAGCGGCTGGCCGAGCTGATGGGCGGCACGATGTGGGTGGAGTCCGACGGGCCGGGCAGCGGCTCGAGCTTCCATTTCACCATCGCGGCGCCCCCCGCCGAGCTGCCGCAGAGCACGCGCCGCAGCTTTGCCGGCGAGCAGCCCGCGCTGGCCGGCAAGCGGCTGCTGGTGGTGGACGACAACGCCACCAACCGCAAGATCCTGCGGCTGCAGTGCGCGCGCTGGGGCTGCAAGCCGAAGGACACCGAATCGCCCGCGCAGGCGCTGCAGTGGTTGAAGGACGGCGAAAACTTCGACCTGGCCATCATCGACATGCACATGCCCGAGATGGACGGGCTTGAGCTGGCGCAGCAGCTCAAGGCCACGCACCCTGCCCTGCCGCTG
>JAHECC010000239.1 GCA_024641965.1 Rubrivivax sp. | reverse complement strand
ACCAGGTGGGCCGACTGATGAAGCAGCTGGGCGGTGCCTGTCAGGTGCTGGCGGTGACGCACCTGGCGCAGGTGGCCGCCTGCGCGGACCATCACTTCGTGGTGTCGAAGGCGTTGCAGGGTCGCGCCACGGTCAGCGATGTGCAAAGCGTCAGCGGCGAGGCGCGTGTCAGCGAGATCGCGCGCATGCTGGGCGGCGAGCGCCTGGCTGGCACCAGCCGCGCGCACGCCGAGGCCATGCTCGGTGGTGCGGTGGACGCCGGCGAAGCGGCGCCACGCAAGGCACGCACATGAACTCGCCAGACCGCGCCTCCGACGCGGGCGCCGCCAACGTCGGGCGCCCGCCCGAGGTCGAGCGCCGCAAGGCGCCACGCGACGGCCCTGGTGCTGGCGATGCATCGGCACGGCGCGAGGTGGTGCTCATCACCGGCATCTCGGGCTCGGGCAAGTCGGTGGCGCTGCACGCGCTGGAAGACGCCGGCTTCTTCTGCGTGGACAACCTGCCGCCGGAAATGCTGCGCGAATTCATCCGCCTGGAGTACGAGCGCTTCACGCACCGCGTGGCCGTGGCGGTGGACGTGCGCAACGCCGCCTCGCTGCCGCAACTGGTGCCGCTGATCGAGGATCTGCAGGCCGAAGGTGTGTTGATTCGCGCGTTGTTCCTCGATGCCAGCACCGACGCATTGCTGCGGCGCTTTTCGGAAACACGGCGCCCGCACCCGTTGTCTGCGGTGGCCGGCGGTGGCGACGCGTCGCGCGTGCTCACCGATGCCATCGAGATGGAGCGCGGGCTGCTGGCCGCGTTGCGCGAGGTGTCCACGGTGGTCGACACCAGCCAACTGCGCCCTGGGCAGCTGAGCGTGTGGGTGCGCGAGCTGGTGGGTGCCAGGGGCGGCGCATTGACGCTGGTGTTCGAATCCTTCGCCTTCAAGTATGGTGTGCCGCTGGATGCTGACTTCGTGTTCGACGTGCGTGTACTGCCCAACCCGCATTACATCCGCGAACTGCGACCGATGAACGGGCGCGACGCGCCGGTGGCCGACTACCTGGATGCACAACCCGAAGTCGCCGAGATGCTGGACATGATCGAAGCCTTCCTGCACCGCTGGATCGGCGCCTTCGAGGACAACCAGCGCAGCTACCTTACCGTGGCCATCGGCTGCACCGGTGGGCAACACCGCTCGGTGTACCTCAGCGAAAAGCTGGCGCAGCGCTTTGCCGGGCGTGGCACCACTTTGCTGCGCCACCGCGAGCTGCATGCCCAAGAATGACGGATTTAGGCTTGCGGGTCCCGTGCCGCCGATGACCGGGCACGACAGCATCAGCGCGCTGCCGCTGTTTCCGCTGGGCGCGGTGCTCTTCCCTGGCGGCCTTCTGGCGCTGAAGGTGTTCGAGGCGCGTTATGTCGACCTGATCGCCGACTGCCTGCGCCGGCAACGGCCTTTTGGCGTGGTGTGTCTGCTCCAGGGTGGCGAAGTGCAGGCCCGAAAGTCTGCCGTGCAGTTCGAGAACGCGGGCGTGCTGGCCCGACTCGACAACGTCGACAGCGAGCAGCCAGGCGTGCTGCGCGCGCGCTGCACCGGCACGCGGCGCTTCCGGCTCGACGGTGCGGCTGCGCAGCAGTCCGATGGTCTGTGGGTGGGCAGCGCGACGCTGCTGCCCGACGACGAGGGCCAGCCGCCGGACGCCGCCCTGCTACCCACGGTGCACGCGCTGGCCAACGCCATCGACACACTGAAGACACAGGGCGCCGAGGTCTTCAACGAACCGCACCGCCTGGACGACGCCGGCTGGGTGGCGAACCGCTGGTGCGAGATCCTGCCGATCTCGCTGCCGGCCAAGCAGAAACTGATGGAGCTGGACGATCCGCAGGTGCGGCTGCAACTGGTGCACGACTACCTGCGCGGCAAGGGCGTGGTGGCCGCGTAGTTCAGGCGCCGAGCAGCTTGCGCACCGGCGCTGGCAGTCCCTTGTGCAGCGCCGTGGAGCGCTCGACCCATTGGCCGTCGGGCAGGCCCTGCGTCACCGCCTGCACACGCGCTGCCGACAGCCGCAGCGGCAACCGCCAGCGCAGCGGCTGCAAGGTCCAGTCGAAATGCGTCAACGCGTGCTCGATGCTGGGCAATGTCTTGCCCTGGCCCGGCCAGCCGGTGCTTTGTGAATGCAATGCGGCCACCGATTCGAATTCCGGCAGGCTCCACAGGCCCCCCCACACGCCTTTCGCCGGTCGCTGCACCAGCCACAGCCTTTCGCCCTGCGACAGCCAGAGCAGCACATGCGCACGCGCACCACGCCTTGTGCGACGCAGTTTCACAGGGTAGGCCTCGGCCTGGCCTTGCTGGTGTGCCACGCACACGTCGGCCAGCGGGCAGCGGTCGCAATGCGGCCGGCGAGCGAGGCACAGCGTGGCGCCGAGATCCATCAGGCCCTGGGTGTAGGCCTCGACGCCGCGCGCCGGCACCAGCGCCTGGGCCTGCTGCCACAAGGCACGCTCGTTGGCCGCTTGCGAAAGATCGGCGCCAAAACCGAGTGCACGGCCGAGCACACGCTTGACGTTGCCGTCGAGGATGGCCACACGCTCGCCATGGCAGAACGCGGCGATCGCCGCCGCGGTGGAGCGGCCGATGCCGGGCAGGCTGATCAACACTTCGCTGCGTGCCGGGAAGACCCTGTCGTAGTCGCGCACCACCGTCTGCGCGCAGCGGTGCAGGTTGCGCGCCCGGCTGTAATAGCCCAGGCCACTCCACAACGCCAACACATCATCCAGCGGCGCCGCGGCCAAACTGTCCACGTCCGGAAAGCGCTGCAGGAAGCGTGTGTAGTAGTCCCGCACCGTGGCCACTTGGGTCTGCTGCAGCATGATCTCCGACAGCCATACACGGTATGGATCACGGGTGTCCTGCCAGGGCAGGCCCTGCCGGCCGAATTGCTCGCGCCAGCGCAGCACGCGCCGCGCGATGCCGCTCGTTGTGGACATCAGACGGCGCTGCTGCGCAGCGCCGGGCCGGTTTCGATTGTGGCCGCCGGCAGCTCTTCGCCCTCGGCGCGTGCCAGGGCCATGCATTGAATCTGCTCGACCATCGTGTCCAGGCGCCACTGACACCCGGCCAGTCGCTTGTCCTGCAGTTCGACCTCGTGGATGCGTTGCTCGAGTTCGCCCGCAGCCGCCTGGATGCGCTGCAACGCCTCGTGCCGATTCGCAAAGGCACGGCGGCGCTCGCGCAGTTGCAGCTCGATCTGCGCCGAGGCTGCCTTGCTCCACAGTTCGATTTCGCCCGCGGCGTTCTCGAACACCACGCGCAGCTTGGACACCAGCATGCGCTGGAACTGGTCCATGAAGCTGGCGCCGGACAGTCGCCAAGCCTGCGTCGGGCTCAGGTAGCGACCGTAGCTGCGCTCGATCAGGTCGAGCTCTTCGATGAATCGATCGACTTGCGGCGGGTCGGCCAGCGTGAAGGCGAAGCCGAACTCGGCGTTCAGGGACTGGTAGCTGGCGCCGAGCATCTGCTGGATTTCGCCGGACTGCGCCCGCGCACCCAGCAGTGCGCTGCGCAGGCGCTCGCACAGCGCGCGAAAGGCCTTGCGTGCACCCAGGTGCAGCGGCATCGCGCCGATGGCCGATTGCAGGGTCGCGACTTCGTCGCGCAGCACCTCGCTGGACAGCGCGACCATGGCCTTTTTCAGCTGGCGCAGGTGCACGGCGCGCAACGCCGACAAACGCGCACTGCAACGGTCGAAGTCGCCGATTTCCGCGTCCAGGCGCAGCACGATCGATCGCACCTTGGCGCTGCTCTTGCCGCGCAGCCCGCGCAACTCGAGCATCTGCTCGGTGTTGCGGCGGCGGCGCTCGGCGAGTCGACGGGTGGCGCTCTGGCGCAAGGCCTTCAGCACCGATACGCTGACTCGCGCCAGCAACTCGCGCTGGCGCGGCAGCAACTGCTGCGCCAGCGCGGCTTCCAGTGCGGGCAGCCCGCTGCGTTGCAGCGCCGCGTCGTTGCCATCGATGCGCGCCGCCAGCGCATCGCGTGCCGACATCGCGAACACGCGCTCCGTCGGCATCTGCAACGTGTGCGAGATCTTGCGGCGATGTTCTTCGAGTTGCATCGCCAGGTCGCCGGCAGAAGTCAACGGATCGGCCAGGATGTCGATCTTGTTGAGCACCACGAACCGTTCAAGCGTGTCGCTGCCCAGGTGCTCGTTCCAGATGTCCATGTCGGAACGCGACACGCCGGTGTCCGCCGCGAGCAGGAAGACGATGGCATGCGCCGACGGCAGCAACCCGAGCGTGAGTTCGGGCTCGGCCCCGATGGCATTCAGGCCGGGCGTGTCAACCACCACCAGCCCGCGTTCGAGCAAGGGGTGCGGATAATTGATCAGTGCGTGGCGCCAGGCCGGCACCTCGACGCTGCCATCGTCCTGCCGCGGCGGGTTGTCCTGTGGATGGGTATCGCTCCAGAAGCCAAGCGAAGCGGCGGTGACGGTGCTGACGCGCCTTGTGTGTGTCACCAGGTTCAGCGCCTGCGCCAGCCCGTCGGCGTTGCGCGGGTCGAGGCTCAGGCGCTGCCAGGCTTCGGGCTGCGCGCGCAGGTCGGCCAGCGGCGCAGCGCCGAGACGGGTCTCAATGGGCAGCAGCGCCAGTTCGGCCGGTTGGCCCGGCTGGTAGTGAAGCTCGACCGGACACATCGTGGTGCGGCCCGGCGTGGCCGGCAGCACGCGGCGGCCGGTATCGGCGAAGAAGATGGCGTTCAGCAGCTCGGACTTGCCGCGCGAGACTTCCGCCACGCAGGCGAGCACGAGCTTGTCGGCGGCGAGTTTGCGCGCCAGCGCCTCGAGCGCTGGGGCATTGGCGGCGTCGAACAGATCGTGTTCTGCGAGGAAATCCGCGACGCCGCTGACTTTGCGATCCAGCGAACGCCGCCACGAGGAAAGCGCATCGAGTTGATGGGCCAGATTGTTCTGCATGCTCTACAGCCATAGGCCGGAACGGCCGTTTCGGGCATGCTAGCGCAGGCATCCAGGCGCCAGCGAGTGGCGATACATCTGCTGACAACAAGCTTCGTGCAGCTTTGCGCGGACTCAATGCCGACGCTGACAGAAGGGGCAGAAATAGGTCGAACGCTGCGCCTGAACGAGGCGCCGCACGCTGCCGCCGCACACCACGCAGGCCTGGCCGTCACGGCCGTAGACCCGCGCCTGCGCCTGGAATGCGCCGGCAACCCCGTGCGCGTCGCTGAAATCGCGCAGCGTCGATCCGCCCAGCTCGAGCGCCTGCGCCAGCGTTTCGCGCAAAGCGTCCAGCAACCGCGCGCAACGCGGCCGGCTGAGCCGGTCGCAGCGCGTGCGCGGGTCGATGCCGGCGCGAAAAAGCGCCTCGCAGGCATAGATGTTGCCGGCACCGACCACCACCTGGCCACCCAGCAACACCGTCTTGATCGCCACCTTGCGACGACGCAGTGCCGCGTGCAGCGAATGCGGCGTCAATGCCGCATCGAAAGGTTCGGCGCCCAACCGCGACAGCAGCGTGGCCGCCGGATCGACATCGATGGCGCGCGACCAGATCACGGCACCAAAACGCCGCGGGTCGGTCAGGCGCAAGGTGCCGGCCGAACTGACCAGGTCGAAGTGCGCGTGCGGCCCAGGTGCCGCT
>JAHECC010000057.1 GCA_024641965.1 Rubrivivax sp. | reverse complement strand
TGGTAGGCCTCGTCGGCATAGGCCGCCGACGCCGGCGTGCCGGGCATGCGCAGCAGCGCCGCCGGGATGTCGCCGGAGAAGATGGCCATCGCGGTGGCGCTGACGATGGCCGCCACTGCGGGGATCGGTGCCATGAAGAAGGTCACCGGCACCAGCAGTGCGGTCGCCATGGTCGCGGTCAGCCCCGGAATCGCGCCGACGAACAGCCCGTAGGCTGACGACAGCAGGATCACCAGCAGCACGTCGAACTGGAAGACGAGCCCGAAGGCGGTGACGATGGCGTCCATCAGTGCGTGCTCAATAGAAGGGCGGAATCCAGCCCCAGGGCAGCGGCACACGCAACAGCTTGTAGAAGGCCAGGTGCACGACGACCGTGCCGCCCAGCGTCCAAAGCAGCGCCACCCACCAGCGCACGCGCAGCACCAGGAACACCGGCAGCACGCACAGCGGCGCGATGATCAGGAAGCCCACGCGCTCGGCCACGAAGATGTAGGCCAGCACCGCACCGATGATGACCGCCGCGCTGCCGTAGTGCTCACGCACCTGCGTCGGCGGCTTGGCCGGGTAGGCGCTGGCTCTGAAGCTGCGCGCCACCAGCGCCAGGCCGCACAGCAGCAGGCCGGCACCGATGATCATCGGCAGGAAGGCGGCGCCGAGCTTCTGCCCCGGCACCTGTGGAAATTCCCGCGCCGTCCACAGCACGGCCAGCGCCAGGGCGGCCAGCCCGACGCCGACCCATCGGTCGCTGCGCTGCAAGGCGGTGCTCGTCAGGCGGTGGTTACTTGGCGATGCCCACGGCCGTCATCACGGTCTTCATGTTGGCGTCGCCCTTGGTCATGAAGGACGCGAATTCCTGCGAGCTGCCCCACAGCACGCCGAAGCCGCGCTGCGTCATGAAGTCCTTGTATTCCTTGCTGTCCCAGGCCTTCTTCACCGAGGCTTCGAGCTTGGCCTGCACGTCGGCCGGAATGCCCTTCGGTGCGGCGATGCCGCGCCATGCCCCCGCAGTCCAGGTCAAACCGGCGGCCTCCTTCAACGTGGGCACGTCGGGGAAGAGCGCGGCGCGCTGGTCGGCCATCACCGTCAGCGCGCGCACCTTGCCGGCATCGATCAACGAACGCGCTTCGGGCAGCGAGCAGGGCACGAACTCCACGCCGCCGGCAGCCAGGTCGAGCAGGCCCGGCGCTGCACCGTTGCTTGGCACCCAGGGCACACTGGCCGGGTCGATCTTCGCGTCACTCAGCATGCCGGCCAGCGCCAGGTGCCAGATGCCGCCCTGGCCGGTGCCCGAGGCCTTGAACTTGCCGGGGTTGGCCTTGATCGCAGCGAGCGCGTCGTTCAGGGTCTTGTAGGGCGAGTCAGCACGCACCTGGAAGCCGGCCGGGTCGAGGTTCACCAGCGCGATCGGCGTGTAGCTGGCCGGGTTCAGCTCGGTCAGCTTCTGGTGATGCATCATCGTGATTTCCACGGTGATCATGCCGATGGTGTAGCCGTCGGGTGCCGCCGAGGCGATGGCCGAGTGGCCGACCACGCCCGAGCCGCCGGTGCGATTCACCACATTCACGGGCTGGCCAAGATCCTTTTCCATCAGGCTGGCGATGAAGCGTGCCACGGCGTCGGTGCCACCGCCGGCGCCCCAGGGAACGACCAGTGTGATCGGCCGGTTCGGGTACTGTGCAAAGGCCAACGTGGACGCGCACAGCGCCACTCCGGTCACGGCAAGGCGCAGCAATTGAGCAAGGGGTTTCATCGGGGCTCCTCGGTTGGTTTTCGACGACGATGGCTCACGGGCATACAACGTGTTGCGCACCCCTGGAGCGGTCGCCCTGAGTGTGCCATGGCACGGCACAGTGCCACACCCGGCGAAACATCAGGGCGTCGTCGAGGCACCACGTCGCGTACCGATGTTGATGGCGCGCCGGCCATGGCACGTGACCGTAGGCTGGTGACGCATCGGGCACACTCGCGGGCATGACCTTGCGCCTGTTCATCGATGCGCCATTGGGCCGCGACCATGAAGTCCGGCTGCCCGCTGCGGCGGCACGCCACGTGCAGGTGCGTCGACTGCAGCCCGGCGATCGCCTGCGCCTGTTCAACGGCAGCGGTGGCGAATGGCCGTCGAGCGTGGTGCACATGGGCCGCAGCGAAGTGACCGTGCGCGTCGACGCTTTCGAGCCGGCCGACCGCGAATTGCCCTTGCGCGTGACGCTGGCCGTGGGCATGCCGGCCAACGAGCGCATGGACCTGCTGGTCGAAAAGGCCACCGAACTCGGCGTGTTCGAAATCCAGCCGCTGCAATGCGAACGTTCGGTGCTGCGCCTGGCCGCCGATCGCGCGGCACGCAAGCGCGAACACTGGCAAGGCATCGCCGTGGCGGCGAGCGAACAATGCGGGCGCACGCGAGTGCCCAAGGTGCATGCTGTGATGGCGCTGGAGCCCTGGCTGCGCGTGCTGCAATTCGAAGGACGGCGCCTGCTCTTCAGCCTGCGCGATGACGCCGTCGCGCTGCCCGCGCTGGCGCCGCAAGATGCGGCGCTGCTGACGCTGAGCGGCCCGGAAGGCGGCTTGACGGTCGAAGAGGAAGCGCTGGCCGAGGCACATGCGTTCAGCCCGGTGCGACTCGGCTCGCGCGTGCTGCGTGCCGAAACCGCGCCGTTGGCGGCGCTGGCCTGGATCGGCCTGAACGCGATCGGCACGGCCCCCGCCACGGCCGAAGCCGCTTTGCCGCCGGACCGGGTTGCGAGTTGCCGCACATGAACCGCAAGCTGCTGCTGCTGACGCTGTGCCAGGGCCTGTTCCTGACGAACAACGTGGTCTTCATCGCCATCAACGGTCTGGTCGGCTTGCAGCTGGCGCCGACGGCCTGGATGGCCACGCTGCCGCTGACCGCCTATGTGGCCGGCGGCGCATTGAGCACCGCGCTGGTGGCGCGCCACCAGCGCGCTCTGGGCCGGCGCCGCGCCTTCCAGCTCGGATTGCTGCTGGGCATCGTCGCCACCGCGTTGTGTGCACTGGCCGCCTGGCAGCGCAGCTTCGCGCTGCTGATGCTCGGCACGGTGCTTGCCGGCTACTACCAGGCCAACGCCTCGCTCTATCGTTTTGCCGCGGCCGAGCTGGTGGCGCCGTCGGCGCGCGAAAAGGCCATCTCCTGGGTGCTGGCCGGCGGCATCATGGGCGGCGTGCTCGGGCCGAACCTGGCCTCGGCGACGCGCGACCTGCTGGCCCAGCCTTTCACCGGTGCCTATCTCTCGCTGGTGGCGGTGGCGCTGCTGGCGCTGGGGCTGATCAGCTTCATCGACTTTCCGCCGATGCCCACGCCGGCGCAACTGGCCGGCGGGCGGCGCCTGGGCGAGATCGCACGCCAGCCGGTGTTCATCATTGCGGTGGCCGCGGCGGCGCTGGGTTATGGCGTGATGAACCTGCTGATGGCGGCCACGCCGATCGCCATGGCGCAGTGCTCGCACCCCTTCACCGATGCCGCGCTGGTACTGGAATGGCATGTTCTGGGCATGTTCGTGCCCAGCTTCTTCACCGGGAACCTGATAAGGCGCTTCGGCGCGCTGCCGATCATGACCATCGGACTGCTGCTCAACCTGGCCTGCGTGGCCTTTGCGCTGTCGGGCACCGACCTGATGCACTTCATCGGCGCGTTGTTCACGCTCGGTGTGGGCTGGAACTTCCTCTACATCGGCGGCAGCACGCTGCTGACCGAGGCCTACCGCCCCGAGGAACGCACCACGGCGCAGGGCGCGATGGACTTCTGGGTCTACAGCACGATGACGATCACGTCCTTCAGTTCGGGCGCGCTGGTCACGACCGGCGGCTGGACTTCGATGAACCTGGGCACGCTGCTGCCGCTGGCGTTGTTGGGCGCGGCGCTGCTATGGCTTGCCAGCCACCGGCGCACCACCCAGAATGGCGTTCCAACAACCGGGGGCTGACATGGGATTGCTGGACACATTGGGCGGGATTCTGGGCGGACAAGGCGGGCAAGGCGGTGCCGGTGGGGCCGGCGGCGGCGGTGGACTTGGCGACCTGATGGCGCAGCTTGGGCAAGGCGGCCAGGGCGGCGGACAAGCGGCGCTGCTGAACATGGTCATCGGCATGCTCGCCAACGACGGCCAGGGCGGCGGGCTGGCGGCGCTGATGCAGAAGTTCCAGGCCGCCGGCATGGGCGAGCAGATGAACTCCTGGGTCGGCAGCGGGCAGAACCAGCCGGTATCGCCCGAGCAGATGGGCCAGGTCTTCGGCAACGACCAGATGTCGCAGATGGCCGAACGCATGGGCCTGTCCACCGGCGACCTGGGCGCGCAGATGGCGCAAGTGCTGCCTCAGGCGGTGGACCACTTCACGCCCGCCGGCCAGGTGCCCGAAGGCGGCTTGGGCAACCTCGGAGACCTGCTCGGTCAGTTGATGCGGCGCTGAGCGCAGCCGCGCAAGCGGCTGGCCCGGTGGACGCCAAACCATGACGAGCGAAGACCTCGATGTGCTGGTCGTCGGTGCCGGCGTGTCCGGCATAGGCATGGGGTGCGCGTTGAAGACGCAATGCCCCGACAAGACCTTCGCGATCCTCGAGCGCCGCCGCAATGTCGGCGGCACTTGGGACCTGTTCCGCTTCCCGGGCATCCGCTCGGACTCGGACATGTACACCTACGGCTATCAGCTGCGACCGTGGAACGACTTCAGGGTGCTGGGCGACGGCAAGTCGATCCGCGCCTACCTGGCCGAGACGGCACGCGCAAACGGCGTCGACACGCACATTCGATATGGGCTGAAGGCGACCCAGGCCAGTTGGTCGTCGGCCGAGCAGCGCTGGACCGTCGCCGCGCTCGATGAATCCGGCGCAACGCCACGCCAGTGGCGCTGCCGACAGTTGGTGATGGGCAGTGGCTACTACAACCACGACGCCGGCTACACGCCCGAGTTCGCGGGCATCGAACACTTCGAAGGCACCGTCGTGCATCCACAGCATTGGCCCGAAGCGCTCGACCATCAGGGCAGGCGCATCGTCGTGATCGGCAGCGGCGCGACCGCGGCGACGCTGGTGCCGGCAGTCGCCGCGGCGGCCGCACACGTCACCATGCTGCAGCGTTCGCCGAGCTACTACTTCTCGGTGCCGGCGAGCGACCCGCTGACCCGGATGCTGGGTCGTGTGCTGCCGCGACGCTGGGCCTTCGCGTTCGCGCGACGTCGCAACCTGCTGCTGGCGCACTGGCTCTACGTGGCCTCGCGCCGCTGGCCCAACGCGATGCGCAAGTTCCTGCTCGGCCAGGTCGAGAAGCACCTCGCGGGCAAGGCCGACATGCGCCACTTCACGCCGGCCTACATGCCCTGGGACCAGCGCCTGTGCATCGTGCCGGATGCCGACCTGTTCACCGCGATCAAGAGCGGCAAGGCCTCGGTCGCCACCGACCAGATCAGCGGCTTCAAGGGCAGGACGGTCCTGCTGCACAGCGGCGCGCAACTCGAAGCCGACATCCTGGTCACTGCCACCGGGTTGGAGCTGCAATCCTTCGGCGGCATGCAGGTCACGATCGACGGAACGCCCTACCTGCCGCAGCAGCACATGTTTTACAAGGGCGTGCTGATGGAAGGCGCGCCCAACTTCGCGTGGATCGTCGGCTACACCAACGCGTCATGGACGCTGAAGGCCGACCTGGCGAGCAGCTACCTCTGCCGCCTGCTGAATTTCCTGGATGCCAAGGGCCACGGCGCGGTCATTGCGCGCGACCGCGAAGGAAACATGCTCGAGGAATCAATACTTGGCAACCTGAACTCCGGCTATATCCAGCGCGGCGCCGAGCGCGTGCCGCGCCAGGGCCGCAAGGCGCCTTGGCGCGTGCGCCACCACTACCCGTCCGACAAGGCAATGCTGCTCGACGCTCCGATCGACGATGGCGTGCTGGCGTTCGAGCCAAGGCGCCCCGGCGACCAGGATGAGCGGCTGCTGGCCCGCGAAGCACTGGCGGCCTGAAAGGCGCAGCCGCTCGAGGCTCAGGCCTCGGGGCCGACCCTCGGCGTGCGGGCCGAGCCGGCCACCAGCTCGAAGCGGAACAGCCGGCATTCAATCGGCCCGTTCCACATCGGTACGCGCAGCGAGGCCTTCAAGCGCATCGCGCCGGGCAGCTTCATGTCCGGGCTCAGCACCCAGGCGGTCCAGCCGGCCGGGTGCTGGGTGTAGGCACGCTTCCAGTGCGTCGCCAGGCGCGGGAAGAAGTCGTTCGGCGTATCGCGGTCCTCGGCCGATGGCCGAGCCGCCTTGCCAGCGATCTGAATGCGCTCGCCATAGGGTGGGTTGAGCATCAGCGTGCCGGGCAGCTCGCCGGGCAGCGATGGGGCCGGGCGTTCCAGCGCGTCGCCGCCGTGGAAGTCGATGGCGTGCGCCACGCCGGCGCGCTGTGCGTTGCGGCGCGCGAAGTCGAGCATGCGGAAGGACACGTCACTGGCGCTGATCGGCACCGCCGGCGCATGCACGCGCGAATGCGCCTGGCTCTTCAACCGCTGCATCAGCGCGCGCATGTCGGGTGTGGCATAGGGCAGCAGTCTTTCGAAGGCAAAGCGGCGCTTCAGCCCCGGTGCAATGCCACAGGCGATCTGCGCGGCCTCGATAGCGATCGTGCCCGAGCCGCAACACGGGTCGTGCAGCGCGCCGCCCGCCTCGGGCGTACCGCGCCAACCGGCAGCGGCCAACATCGCCGCGGCCAGCGTCTCCTTCAATGGTGCATCGCCCTTGTCCTCGCGCCAGCCGCGCTTGAACAGCGATTCGCCCGAGGCGTCGACATACAGCGTGGCGCGTGTCGCGGCCAGATGCAGCAGCAGTTGCAGATCGGGCGCGCGCGTGTCGACGTCGGGCCGCACACCGGACTGCTCGCGCAGCTGGTCGCACACCGCGTCCTTGACGCGCAGCGCGGCGAAGTTCAGGCTGCGCAAGGGGCTTCGCTGCGCCGTGGTATCCACGCGCAAGGTGTGGCGCGGCGTGATCCATGCCGACCAGTCCACACGCCGCGCCAACGCATACAAGTCATCCTCGTGCCGGTACTCGGCGCTGGCCACCTCGATCAGCACGCGCTGCGCCAGCCGGCTGCCCAGGTTCAGCGCCATCAGCCCGGTCGCGTCGGTGCTCAATGTGACACCACCGCGCTGCGCCTCGACCGGCACACCCTTCAGCAACCCGTCGATCTCGTCGCGCAACAGCGCCTCGACGCCGGCCGCGCAGGGTAGGAACAGGCGCTGTGCGGCGCTCACGGCACTCACTGGACTACCCGCGTGCTGCGGGATGAGCGCTTGGGAGCGGCCCGGCGCGCTCATGCCCTGCGCTGGTTGGCCGGCGCTATCTTCAGCGCCTCGCGGTACTTGGCCACAGTGCGGCGCGCCACGGTGATGCCCTGCTCGTCGAGCATCTGGCTGAGCTGGCTGTCCGACAGCGGCTTGGCGGCGTCTTCGGCCGACACCAACTGCTTGATCAGCGCGCGCACCGCGGTGCTCGACGCGTTGCCACCCGATTCGGTGTTCAGCGACGAGCCGAAGAAGTACTTCAGCTCGAAGGTGCCCATCGGCGAGGCCAGATACTTCGCGGTGGTGACGCGCGAGATCGTCGATTCGTGCAGGCCGAGTTCGTCGGCGATCTCGCGCAGCACCAGCGGCTTCATCGCGATCTCGCCGTGCGAGAAGAAGCTTTTCTGCCGCTCGACGATGGCGCTGGACACGCGCAGGATGGTGTCGAAGCGCTGCTGGATGTTCTTCATGAACCAGCGCGCCTCCTGCAGTCGGGAGCTCAGGCCGGCGTGTGGCCCGTTCGCACCGCGCCCGCCGCGCACCGCCTGGGCGTACAGGTCGTTGATGCGCAGCTTGGGCATCACCTCCGGGTTCAGTGCCACCTTCCAGCCACGGCCCGAGCGGCGCACGATGACATCGGGCACCACCGCGTAGGTCTCGGTGTCCTCGAAGGGGCGGCCGGGTTTGGGTTCGCACTGCACGATCAGCGCCTGCGCCTCGCGCACCAGCGCCTCGTCGGCACCGGTCAGCGCGGCCAGTCGCTTGTAGTCGCGCTTGGCCAGCAGTTCCAGATGGTGCTGGCAGATGAGCAGTGCAATGGCCTGCGCCTCGTTGCGCGGGCCACCGCGCAATTGCAGGCACAGGCATTCGCCCAGATCGCGAGCACCCACGCCCGGCGGGTCCATGCTGTGCAACCATTTCAGCGCGATCTGCAGCCGCGCCAGCAACTCCTCGCGCGATTCCTCGTCGTCCAACGGCATGCCGAGCATCTCGGCCAGCCGCGCCGCGATGTCCTCCAGCGCATCGGCCAGATAGCCGTCGGCGTTGAGCGATTCGATCAGCACTTCCAGCGCGGCCCGGTCCGGTTCCGACATGCGCATGCCGGCCATCTGCGCGCGCAGGTGTTCCTGCAGCGAGATGTGCCCGTCGCCACGCTCGAAGTCACCGCCATCGTCCTCGACCTGGCCGGGGCTGCTGCTGGCGCTTGGCATTTCGCGGATGCCGTCGAAGTCGTCCTTCTCGGTGCCGTTCTCCCAATCCTCGCGCTCGGTGGTGCCGAAGTCGTCGCCCTTGACTTCCGGCATGGCTGCTTCGCCATCCGCGCCGTCGGCGCCTTCCGCGTCGTCGCGCTCGCGCGCCGGCTCGCCGGCACGTTCGGCCGGCGCCGTGTCGTAGGCCGCGGCCTCGTCATCGGTCTCGAGGAAGGGGTTCTGCTCGAGCATCTGCTCGATTTCCTGCTGCAGCTCCAGCGTGGACAGCTGCAGCAGCCGGATCGACTGCTGCAATTGCGGCGTCAGCGCCAGGTGCTGCGACAGGCGAACCTGCAGGGTCGGTTTCATCATCGACCGCTGGCCTACATGCGGAAGTGCTCGCCCAGATAGACCTTGCGGACCTCGGCGTTGTCGATGATCTGCGCGGCGGTGCCTTCGGCCAGCACGCTGCCGTCGCTGATGATGTAGGCGCGGTCGCAGATGCCCAGCGTCTCGCGCACGTTGTGGTCGGTGATGAGCACGCCGATGCCGCGCCCGCGCAGGAAGCTGATGATGCGCTGGATCTCGATCACCGCGATCGGGTCGATGCCCGCAAAGGGCTCGTCGAGCAGGATGAAGCGCGGCTGCGTGGCCAGCGCGCGCGCGATCTCTACGCGCCGTCGCTCGCCGCCGGACAGCGCCGGCGCCGGCGAATCGTGCAGCTTTTCGATGCCCAGATCGTGCAGCAGGCGGGCAAGATGCTCGTCGATGACCGGCTTCTTCAATGCGCGGCCATGTCCGTCGACCTGCAGTTCGAGCACGGCGCGCACGTTCTCCTCGACGCTGAGCTTGCGGAAGATCGAGGCTTCCTGCGGCAGGTACGACAGCCCCAGGCGCGAGCGCTTGTGGATCGGCAGCGCATGTACCGGCTCTCCGTCGATCTCGATCACCCCGGCGTCGGCGCGGATCAGGCCCACCACCATGTAGAAGGTGGTGGTCTTGCCGGCGCCGTTGGGCCCGAGCAGGCCGACGACCTCGCCGGCGCCCACCGCCAGGTGCACGTCCTTCACCACCATGCGCGAGCCAAAGCTCTTGCGCAGGCCCTGTGCCTGCAGCCGGCTGAGCGGGCCAGGTTGCGTCGCGGCGGAGGTCGCCGACGCGTCGCTCAACGTGTTGCCCCGAGCGATTTGGTGGGCTTCAGCGGGATCGCGGGCGCAGCCGAGGTGGCCGATGCGGCCGAGGCGCCGGCCTCCTCACGCGGCGCGAACACCGCACGCACCCGCCCCGTCGGGTTGGCCGGCGTGGCCTGGCCGCCGGTCACCTTGAAGAGTTCGTTGGTGTTGTCCCAGGTGATCAGCGAGCCGGTGATTTCGTCGGCGACGACGCCGGCACGCAGCCGGCGTACGGCTGCATGGCCGACCAGGCGCACGGTGTCGGTGCGCGTGTCGAACTCGATGCGTTCGGCCGCGCCTTCGACGGTTTCGTCGACGCCGTCGCGCTTCTGGCGAAAGCTGGCCGGCTTGTCGGCGCTGCCGATGGCCTTGGCTTCGCGGTAGCCATCCGGGCGCTCACGCATTTCGACGCGCTCGGCGCGCAGGCGCATCGTGCCCTGGCTGATGACCACGTTGCCGTTGAAGATGACCACCTGCCGCTGCAGGTCGACGCTGCCGGGTTCGTCGGCCTCGACCGTCATCGGCTTGCTGCGATCGGCCTTTTCGGCCATTGCAACCGGGCCACTCAGGCAGGCCAGGGCCAGCGCGCACAAGGCGGCCCAGCGGCGGGGGAAGGGAAGTCGCGAAGGAGGCACTGCGGCGGCACGGAAATTGCAGGCCATTTTAGCGGCATGTTGCTGCCACAGCGGGCGCAAGCGCTGCAAGATTCAACGCATGCGCCGAGTGCGTGCGCTTCAGCTGGGCTTGCGCAGGTCCTGCACCAGGCTGTCCGTGATGGCCAATGCCCGCTCGTTGCTGCCCGCTTGCGAGCCGGAGGTGACGAAACGCCCCTGTACACCCATGGTGGGCACGCCTTCGATCTTGTAGGCCTCGCTCAGCTGCTTCGCCTGGCGCACCTTGCTCTGCACCGAAAAGGACTTGTACTGATCCATGAACTTGGCGCCGTCGACGCCGTTGGCCTGCATGAAGGCGGCGATGTCGGCTTCCTTGTCCAGGCGCTGGCGCTGCTGGTGGATGGCGTTGAAGACCTTGGCGTGCATCTTGTCCACTTCGCCCATGGCCTCGAGCGCGAAGTAGATCTTCTGGTAGTTCTCGTACAGCGCATTGAAGCCCACCGGAATGCGCCTGAAGACCACGTCCGGCGGCAGCCGCTTGGACCAGGCCTCCAACGTGGGTTCCAGCGTATAGCAGTGCGGGCAGCCGTAAGAGAAGAACTCGACCACCTCGATCTTGCCGGCGGGCGCCGACACCGGCGCCGGCTGCGACAGCCTCGTGTAGTGCGTGCCTTCGATCGGCTTGCCCTGCGCGCGGGCCACACCTGCCCAGGCCGCGCCCACGCCGGCGGCGGCCAGTTGCAATGAGAAATCACGCCGTTTCATGGTTTTCCTTTGGAGTCATCGGGTCGATGGAGTCGCCGGCCTGGGCAAAGTTCATTGCCTCGCCACCCGCACCAGCGAGGAATCCACGCCGGCGCTGCGCAGCCGCTCGAGCAGCGCGTCGACCTGTGGACGCGTCTCGTAGGGCCCCAGCCGCACGCGGTAGATGGTGCGGCCGGCCTGTTCACGCTCGGTCACCTTGGCGTCGACGCCGAGCAGCGCCAGCTTGGCGCGCTGTGCTTCGGCATCGTCCGAACGTGTGTAGGCACCGGCCTGGGCGAAATAGTAGAAGGGGTCGGCGCCAGGTGGCAGCGGCTTTGCAGCCACCGCCGATGGCGCCGGTGCCGGCACTGTGGCGGCGGTTGCCGGGATCGGCGGCAATGTCGCCATCGCCGGCGGTGCGGCGGGCGCGGGCACCGCGCCCGAGGCCGCCGGGCGTGCCGGCTTGCCGGCCAATGGCGCGTTCGGGTCCCAGTTCTTGTTGCGCTCGACCTCGGCCGCATCCTGTTCGGCCGTGCGCTGCGGCACCTTGTTGATGAAGGGCAGCGGCACCTTGGTGACGTACAGCGCCACGCCCAGCGACAGCGTCAAGCCGACGAGCACGCCGACCACCAGCCCGACGGCAAAACCCCCGTGTTGCGCTTTCATGATGCATTCTCCGCCAGCGTGGCGGCCTCGCGCGCCATCGTCTCGGGCGCGCTCACGCCCAACAGTGACAAGGCGTTGCGCAGCACTTGGCGCGTCGCCGAGAGCAACGCCAAGCGCGCGCGCATCAGCGCCGCATCGTCCACCAGGAAGCGTTCGGCCGCGTAATAGCTGTGGAAGCTGGCCGACAGGTCGCGCAGGTAGAAAGCCAAGTCGTGTGGTGCCAGTTCGTGCGCCGCGCGCGCGAGCATGTCGGGGTAGTCTGCGAGCTTGAGCATCAGGTTGAATTCGGTCGGCGCCACGAGCAGAGACAGATCGGCGTTGGCGAAGGCATCCGCCGGCGCAGCGGGCCCACCGCGTTGCGCCAGCACCGAGCAGATGCGCGCATGCGCGTACTGCACGTAGAACACGGGATTCTCGTCGTTGGCCTTCAGCGCCAGGTCGATGTCGAAGACAAACTCGGTGTCTGCTTTGCGGCTGATCAGAAAGAAGCGCACCGCATCCCGGCTGGTCCAGTCGATCAGGTCGCGCAGCGTCACGTAGCTGCCGGCGCGCTTGGAGATCTTCACCTCCTGGCCGCCGCGCATCACCGTCACCATCTTGTGCAGCAGGTAGTCGGGAAAGCCTTCGGGGATGCCCAAACCAGCGGCCTGCAGCCCGGCGCGCACGCGTGCGATCGTGCCGTGATGGTCGCTGCCCTGCACATTGATGACTTTGGCGAAACCACGCTCGAACTTGTCGATGTGATAGGCCACGTCGGGCACGAAGTAGGTGTAGTCGCCCATACCGGCCGCAGCGCCGGTGCCGCCCGGCGCCGATTTGCGCATCACCCTGTCCTTGTCGTCGCCGTAGTCGGTGCAGCGCAGCCACAGCGCGCCGTCCTTCTGGTAGGTTTTGCCGGCGGCGACCAGGCGCGCGACAGTAGCCTCGACGCGCCCGCCGGTGTACAGCCCGGATTCGAGGAAATAGTGGTCGAAGCGCACGCCAAAGGCCTGCAGGTCCAGATCCTGCTCGTGGCGCAGGTAGGCCACCGCGAACTGGCGGATGTCGTCGAGATCGTCGAGGTCGCCCGAGGCGGTGTAGACGCGGTCGTCGGCCGCCACCGTGGCGCGCAGCCGGTAGGCCGCGGCGATGTCCTCGATGTAGTCGCCGTTGTAGGCTGCCTCGGGCCAGCCGGCATCGCCAGGTTTCAGGCCGCGCAGCCGACATTGCACCGACTGCGCCAATGTGGCGATCTGCACGCCAGCGTCGTTGTAATAGAACTCGCGCGTCACTTGCCAGCCCTGCGACTCGAACAGGTTGCACAGGCTGTCGCCCAGAGCGGCCTGCCTTGCGTGGCCGACGTGCAGCGGGCCGGTGGGGTTGGCCGAGACGAACTCGACCAGCGCGGATTGCCCGGTGGCGGCACGCTGGCCGAAGGATTCGCCGGCGCGCTGCACCTCGTCCACCACCGCCTGCTTGGCCGCCGCGACCAGGCGCAGGTTGACGAAGCCTGGCCCCGCGATCTCGAATGTCTGCACCCAGCGCTGCGCGGCTGGCGTTGCCCCAAGGCGCGCCACCAGCATCTGCGCCAGTTCGCGCGGGTTCTTCTTCAGCGTGCGTGCCAAAGGCATGGCCGAAGTGATGGCCAGATCGCCATGGGCGGCCAGCTTCGGCGACTCGAAGGCGCTGGGCGGCGCCGCACCCGGAGCCATCTGTTCGAGCACCGATGCCAGTGCCGACAACAGCTCCTGCTTGGCTTGGATCATGGCGGGATTCTACTTTTCAGGCGCTGCAGGCTGCCCGCCCGGGCAGGGGCCGTGAAGGATGCCGCTCGGCAGCCCGGCTTGCTTGCGCCGCGCGCGGCCGATGACGTCACCATGCGCGGCTGTGCGTGGCGCGATGCCGCGCGCGCACCTTGCCCATGCCCGCCCTCGCCCCCGCCTCGTCCACTGCCAGCCGCCGCGCGCATGACTTGCCGTCGACGATCGGCAAGTACCAGGTGCGCGCCCGGCTGGGTGAAGGCGCGACCAGCGAGGTCTTCCTCGCCCACGACGCCTTCAATGCACGCGACGTGGCCATCAAGCGTGTGCGCGCCGGGCTGGCGCTGGACACGCCGGAGGGGCACTTCCAGCAGCACTTCTTTGCCGCCGAGGCGGCGCTGGTCGGGCGCCTGCAGCACCCCAACGTGGTGCAGATCTACGACGCGGTCGAGGATGCCGAGCTGCCCTATCTGGTAATGGAGTACGTGAACGGCACGACCTTGCGCCAGTACTGCCGCGCCGACGCGCTGCTGCCGCTCGAGCAGGTCGTGGAGATCGGCTTCAAGTGCGCCATGGCGCTGGGCTATGTGTTCCGCCAGGGCCTGATCCACCGCGATGTCAAGCCGGCCAACATTCTGGCGACGAACCGCAACGATACGCTCGCCGAAGTCAAGATCACCGATTTCGGCAGCGTCATGAACCTGCAGTCCGAGCGCACGCAGGTCTTTCGCGTCGGCTCGCTGGCCTACATGCCGCCCGAGCAGCTGGATGGCGATGCGCTCGACTGCCGTGCCGACATCTATGCCTTGTCGGGCGTGCTCTACCACCTGATCGCCGGGCGTGCGCCCTTCGATGCCGCGAACCAGCAGGCGCTGATGCATCAGATCTATCACGGCGAGCCGGCCGCGCTGGAGCGGCTGCGCGAGGGCGTGCCGCCGCGCTTGGGCGCGCTGGTCGCACGTGGGCTGAGCAAGCGTCGCGAGGACCGACATGCCGATTGGGAGAGCTTTGCGCAGGCGCTGTCCGCTCTCGTCGCCAGCGGCGAGGTGCCGCGCGGCCCATTGCAGGGCGTGCTCGATTCCGAGCGCTTCAACCTGCTGCGCTCGCTCGAGTTCTTTACCGGCTTCGGCGATGTCGAGTTGTGGGAGGTGGTGCATCGTGCGCACTGGCAGCGCTGCGCCTTCGGACACGCGCTGTACCGGCATGGTGAGGAGGGCAACAGCTTCCACATCATTGCCCAGGGCCAGGTCGACGTGTACCGCGACGGCCAGCGTGTGGCGCAGCTTGGCGCCGGCACTTCGGTGGGCGAGATGGCCTATCTGGCCCCGAGCCCGGCGCTGCGCGTGCACAGCGCCGACGTGGTCGTTTCCGAGCCTGCCACGACCATCTCCTTCACGCCGCAGACGCTGGAAAGGCTCGGGCTGAGCACGCGCCGCTTGTTCGACGCCGCCTTCATTCGTGTGCTGGTGCGGCGTTTGCACGCCGCGCACGAAGCACTGGCGCATCCGCGACGCATCCTCTGAAAGGCCGCGCAGCGAGCGCGGTGCCGTGGTGAAATGTGGGCCGGCCCTGGAGCCGTTCGCACCCCATCCCCGAAAGCCCCCCATGAAGCAGTTGATGAGCATCCTGACCCTCGCCGTCGCAGCCATTGCGACACCGGCCCTGGCAGCCAACGCCAGCTGCGAGGCCACTGCGAAGGAGAAGAAATTGGCCGGCGCCGCGCTGACCAGTTTCATGAAGAAGTGCGAGGCCGACGCCGCCGGCAGTTGCGACAAGATGGCAGCCGAGAAGAAGCTCGCCGGGGCCGCGCGCACCAGCTTCGTCACCAAGTGCGAAAAGGACGCCGCCGGCGGCAGCGCGCAGGCCAAGTGCGACGCGATGGCAGCCGAGAAGAAACTGGCCGGCGCGGCCAAGACCAGCTTCGTCAAGAAGTGCGTCACCGACGCGGGTAGCTAAGCAACTTCGCCGCTACGGCGCCTGCAGCGCACCCTTCCAGTAGGCCGCATCGCCGTAGGTGTGCTTGAGGAAGTCGATCCACAGCCGCACGCGCAGCGGCAGGTGCTTGCGCTGCGGGAAGACGGCGTAGATGCCGTTCGGCGGTGCGGCAAAGTCCTCCAGCAGCGCCACCAGGCGGCCTTCGGCGACCTCGCGCTCCACCTCCCAGGTGCTGCGCCAGGCGATGCCCATGCCCTGCAGGCACCAGTCGTGCAACGCCTGCCCGTCGCTGCAGTCGAGCCGGCCGGTGGGCCGCAGATGGGTCAGTTCGCCGCTGACCTGGAAGGCCCAGCCGCGCGTCTGGCTGGCGTCGGATGACAGCGTCAGGCAGTCGTGTCGCACCAGGTCGGCCGGCACGGCGGGCGTGCCGGCACGCGCCAGGTAGTCGGGTGTGGCCACGCAAAGCCGCCGGTTGTCGGCCAGCCGCAGGCTCACCAGGCTCGAGTCGGGCATGTCGCCGACACGCACGGCGCAGTCCACCCCTTCGTTGACGATGTCCACGACCCGGTCGCTGAGGTTCAGCGACAGGCTCACGTCGGCATGCTGCTGCAGGAAGCGCGGCACCAGCGGCGCCACGTGCCGGCGCCCGAAACCGGCCGGCGCGGTGATGCGCAAATGGCCGCTGGCCTTGACGCCGCCGGCGCTGACACTGGCTTCGGCATTGGCAATATCCGCAAGCAAGCGCTGACAATCTTCAAGGAAGGCACTGCCCTCGTGGGTGAAGGTGATGCGCCGCGTGGTGCGCACCAGCAGCTTCACACCGAGGCGCTCTTCGAGCGCGTCGATTCGCCGGCCGATGACGGCCGGAGCCACGCCTTCGGCCCTGGCAGCCGCCGTCAGGCTGCCTCTCAGGGAAACCGCTACGAACGATTCGATCTGCTTTAGGCGATCCATAGGCGGAGATTACAGGCACTGTAATCACAAATCAATCGGCGATTCAGGCTATCCAACGATGAATGGCTGCAGTAGCGCCACTTCATGGACGCACTGCATACGGATGGGTCACAGATCCAAGACCCTTGGCGCGGGCAATTCCGCTGCAGTTTGGCCCTAGATTCGTTGCATGGACGTTTCAGACCCGAAGGCGCGGGTGGTACCCACGCCGCGTGCCGTGCTTTTCGATGCTTACGGCACGCTGTTCGATGTGTACAGCGTGGCGCTGCTGGCCGAACAACTCTTCCCCGGCCATGGCGAGCGCCTGAGTCTGCTGTGGCGCGACAAGCAGATCGAGTACACGCGCCTGAGTTCGATGAGCGGTGTGAACGGCGAGTACTACCGGCCGTTCTGGGAACTGACGCGTGCCGGTTTGCGCTATGCCGCGCTGCGCCTCGGCCTGGACCTGGGCAGCGTGGCCGAAGAGCGGCTGATGAACCAGTACCATCACCTCAGCAGCTTTCCGGAGAACAAGTCGGTGCTGCAGGCGTTGAAGGTGCGTGGCATCACGGCCGGCATCCTCAGCAACGGCGACCCGCAGATGCTGGCGGTGGCGGTGAAGAGCGCCGGGTTCGACGGCTTGCTCGACCCGTTGCTCAGCGTGCACGTCGTCAAGCGCTACAAGACCGACCCTGCCGCCTATGCGCTGGGGCCGCAGGCGCTGAAATTGCCGCCGCGCGACATCCTGTTCGTCTCCAGCAACGGCTGGGACGCCATCGGCGCCACCTGGCACGGCTACACCACGTTGTGGGTCAATCGCGCCAGCCTGCCGCTGGAGCAGCTCGACACCCGGCCCACGCGCATCGGCACCAGCCTGCGCGCGGTGCTGGACTTCTTTCCACCCTCCAACTCAAACGGCTGACACCATGACCGAACGTACCCAAGCCCACCGCCTGCAGGTTGCCAGCGACCTGCACCGTTTCATCGAACAGCAGGTGCTGCCCGGCACCGGCGTCGCGCCGGAAGCCTTCTGGTCCGGCTTCGACGCCATCGTGCACGATCTGGCGCCGAAGAATGCCGCGCTGCTGGCCGAGCGCGACCGGCTGCAGAGCGAGCTCGACGCCTGGCACAAGGCCCACCCCGGACCGATCAGGAACATGCGCAAGTACCGCGCCTTCCTGGAGAAGATAGGCTACCTGGTACCGGTGCCGGCCAAGCTGAAGATCACGACGAAGAACGTCGATGCCGAGCTGGCGCTACAGGCCGGCCCGCAGCTGGTGGTGCCGATCACAAACGCACGTTATGCGCTGAATGCGGCCAACGCGCGCTGGGGCTCGCTGTACGACGCGCTATACGGCACCGATGTCTTGCCGGAAGGCGGCGGCGCCGAGAAGGGCGGCGGCTACAACCCGAAACGTGGCGCCAAGGTCATCGAGTACGCGCGCCATGTGCTCGACCGCTGTGCGCCGTTGAAGAAGGGCTCGCACGTCGATGCCACGGCCTACCGCGTCGAAGCCGGCAAACTGGTCGTGCAGCTGACGAACGGCAAGACCAGCGCGTTGGACAAACCGGCGCAGCTGGTCGGCTTCCAGGGTGAGCCTGGCGCGCCGAGCGCAGTGCTGTTGGCGCACCATGGGTTGCACTTGGACATCCGCATCGACCGCGGCACGCCGATCGGCGCGAACGACCCGGCGGGCGTGTGCGACGTGGTCATGGAAGCGGCGCTGTCGACGATCCTCGACCTGGAGGACTCGGTGGCGGTGGTCGATTCGGCCGACAAGGTGCAGGCCTACGGCAACTGGCTGGGCATCATGAAGGGCACGCTCACCGAGGAAGTCGCCAAGGGCGGCAAGACCTTCACGCGCGGGCTGAACCCCGACCGCAGCTACAAAGGCCCGGGCGGCGAGGACGTGGTGCTGCACGGCCGCTCGCTGCTGTTCGTGCGCAACGTCGGCCACCTGATGAACAACCCGGCGGTGCTGTGGGGCGAGGGCCAGGAGATTCCCGAGGGCATCCTCGACGCGGTGGTGAGTGTCGCCATTGCGGTGCACGACCTGAAGGGCGCGAATCCGGCGATCCGCAACTCGCGCACCGGCTCGGTCTACATCGTCAAGCCGAAGATGCATGGCCCCGAAGAGGTGGCCTTCGCCAGCGAACTCTTCGGCCGCGTCGAGAAGTTGCTCGGCCTGCCGAAGGCGACGGTCAAGCTCGGCATCATGGACGAGGAGCGCCGCACCAGCGTCAACTTGAAGGCCTGCATCGCGGCCGCCGCCGACCGCGTGGCCTTCATCAACACAGGCTTCCTCGATCGCACCGGCGACGAGATGCACACCGCCATGCACGCCGGCCCGATGATTCGCAAGGGCGACATGAAAACCAGCACCTGGATCCAGGCCTACGAGCGCAGCAACGTGCTCGTCGGGCTGGAATGCGGCCTGCGCGGCAAGGCGCAGATCGGCAAGGGCATGTGGGCCATGCCCGACCTGATGGCGGCAATGCTGCAGCAGAAGATCGGCCACCCCAAGGCCGGTGCCAACACCGCCTGGGTGCCCTCGCCCACTGCCGCCACGCTGCATGCGCTGCACTACCACCAGGTGGACGTGTTCAAGGTGCAGAAGGAACTGGAGAAGACTGCCTTCGATGCCGAGCGCGACGCCATCCTCGAAGCGCTGCTCACCATCCCCGTGGCGAAGAAGCCCAAGTGGGGCGATGCCGAGAAGCAGCAGGAGCTGGACAACAACGCGCAGGGCATCCTCGGCTACGTGGTGCGCTGGGTCGACCAGGGCGTGGGCTGCTCGAAGGTGCCCGACATCCACAACGTCGGCCTGATGGAAGACCGCGCCACGCTGCGCATCAGCAGCCAGCACATGGCCAACTGGCTGCATCACGGCGTCGTCACCAAGGCGCAGGTGAAGAGCACGCTGAAGCGCATGGCCAAGGTGGTGGACAAGCAGAACGCCGGCGATCCGCTATATCGCGACATGGCCGGCCGATTCGACGAGTCGGCCGCGTTCCAGGCAGCCAGCGACCTGGTGTTCAAGGGCCTGGCACAGCCCAGCGGCTACACCGAGCCGCTGCTGCACGCGTGGCGTGCCAGGGTCAAGGCCGGCGCCTGACCAACGATGGCCGGCCGGTCGACGCGCCTATCGGCCCGGCCCCGGCAGCATGCGCCGCAGCGCCTCGAAGAACAGGTCCGACTGCTCGCGCTCGCCCTGGATCTGTCCCGCCACCCGCGCAGACAGCGCGGCGTTCACTGGCGCCAGCGGCCGCCCGGTGCTCATCGCTAGCACTTGGTGCATGCAGGCGCGTTCCAGGGCGTACAGGTCGTCGTAGGCATGCGCCAGCGTCGCTCCGGTAACGACCACGCCATGGTTGCCGAGAAAGCCGATGTCCTTGCCCTGCAGTGAGCGCGCGATGCGCTCGCCTTCGGCCCAGTCCAGCGCCAGGCCGTTGTAGTCGGCATCGACACCGATGCGGCCGAAGAAGCGCATCGCGCCCTGGCCGCTGCACGGGTCGAGTGCGCGCTCGGTGGTCAGCGTCAGTGCGGTGGCAAAGGGCATGTGGGTGTGAAGCACCACCGCGCAGCCGGCAATGCGGTGCACCGCGCCGTGGATGAACATGGCCGTCGGCTCGACGCGGTGCCGCCCCGCCAGCACCTGGCCTTGCTCGTCGATGAGCACGATGTCGTCGGCACCCACCTCGCTCCAGTGCAGCCCGCGCGGGTTGATCAGGAAGCGGTGCGAATTGTCGGGCAGCGCCACGCTGAAGTGGTTGCACACGCCTTCGCTCAGGCCGTGGTGGGCGGCGGCGCGCAGCGCCAGCGCCAGGTCATGGCGCAGCTGCGCGGTGTCGGGGAGATCGTAATGTTGTGGCATGCGCGGCTTCCATCTGAGCGTAGTGCGATGGCGCCGAGCATGGCACAGCCGGCATGGGCACGCTGCCTACAATCTGCGCTCCCGACACCGCCCGCGCCGCATGGCCTTCAATGTCCGACCTGCCCCTGCCCAAGAACTGTGATGTGCTGGTCATCGGCGCCGGCCCGGCCGGCAGCGCCTGTGCCCAGCGCCTGGCCCTGGCCGGCCTGGACGTGCTGCTGGCTGACCAGCATGCCTTCCCGCGCGACAAGATTTGCGGCGACGGGTTGATCCCCGACGCGCACAACGCCTTGCGCAAGCTCGGCATCTACGACGAGGTCATGGCGGTGGCCCATCCGGCCCAGCACGTGGGCTGCATCGGTCCGCGCGGTGGCCGGGTCGACGTGCCCGGGCATGTGGCGGTGCTGCCGCGACGTGAGCTGGACGATATCGTGTGCCGCGCCGCGCAACGTGCCGGCGCGCGCATGCTGCCGCCGGCGCGCTTCGAGGCCCCGCTCATCGAAGGCAACGCCGCCGATGCGTTGCAGCCGGCCCTGCGCGGGCAGGTGGTCGGCGCGCGACTGAAGATCGGCGAAGCGCTGCACGACGTGCGTGCGAAATGGCTGGTGCTGGCCACCGGCGCGGTGCCACAAGCCATGCTCGCCGCCGAGCTGTGCCAGCGGCGCACGCCCACCGGCATCGCGCTGCGCGGCTATGTGAAGAACGAGGCCATGGTCGGACGCGTCAAGGCGCTGGAGATCATCTGGCACAAGCGCCTGAAGCAGGGTTATGGCTGGATTTTTCCCTGCCCCGGCGGTGTGTTCAATATCGGTGTCGGCCTGGGCAACTGCTTCGGGCTGGCCGGCACCGGCAGGCTGCGCATGCAGGACGTGAACCTGCGCGACATCTTCGAAGCCTTCTGCGAGCTCTACGCCCCGGCGCGCGAGCTGATGACCGGTGGCGAGGTCGTCGGCGAGCTGAAAGGCGCACCGCTGCGCTGTTCGCTCGACGGTGCGCTGTATTCGCGTGCCGGGCTGCTGGCCACCGGCGAGGCGGTGGGCAGCACCTACGACTTCAGCGGCGAGGGCATCGGCAAGGCCATGGAAACCGGCATGCTCGCCGCACAGGCCATCATGCTGGGGCGCGACGATGCGGCGGTGCGCGAAGCCTACGAAGCTTCGCTGCGCGCACTGCAGCCGCGCTTCGAGCTGTACCGCAAGGCCAGCCGCGTCAACGCGCACCCCTGGCTGGCCGACCTGGTGATCTGGCGCGCGCGCAACAGCCCGCGCATCCTGCGCCGCATGAGCGGCGTGCTCGAGGAAACTGCCAACCCCGGCAACCTGGTCAGCGTGCGCGGCCTGGCCAAGTTGTTCCTACCGATCCGCTGACCATGTGCCAACTGCTGGGCATGAACGCCAACACGCCCACTGACGTGATGTTCTCGTTCACCGGCCTGGCCACGCGCGCCGACGAGCACAAGGACGGTTTCGGCATCGCCTTCTTCGAGGACCGGGGGCTGCGTCATTTCGTCGACCCGCACAGCGCGGTGAACTCGCCGGTGGCCGACATGGTGCGGCGCTATCCGATCAAGAGCGACAACGTCATCGCCCATATCCGCAAGGCCACGCTGGGCCGCGTGGCACTGGAGAACTGCCACCCCTTCGTGCGCGAGCTGTGGGGCCGCTACTGGGTGTTCGCGCACAACGGCGATCTGAAGGATTTCCACCCGCGCCTGCACGGTGCCTTCCGCGCGGTGGGCGACACCGACAGCGAACTGGCCTTCTGCTGGCTGATGCAGGAGCTGGCAAAGGCCCACGCCAGCGTGCCCAGCATCGACGAGCTGAGCTGCACGCTGCGCGAGCTGCTGCCCTGGCCTGGCCACCACGGCACCTTCAACATCCTGTTGTCCAACGGCCAGGCGCTGTGGGCGCACGGCAC
>JAHECC010000238.1 GCA_024641965.1 Rubrivivax sp. | reverse complement strand
CGATCAATGCGACATCGCTGCGCGGTGGACGTTTGTCGCGAGACAGCTTCAGTCCGTCGCAATTTATGGCGACCTCGCCAAGCTCGGCCAGGCCGGGCACAACCCGCGCGCGCAGCGCCGCGACGGCGATCACCGCTTCCATCAGACCGGACGCCGCCAGCAGGTGACCGAAAGCCCACTTGAAGCCGGTCAGCGGCGGCATGTCCGCACCGAACACACGCACCAGAGCGCGCGCCTCGGAGACATCGGAGTTCAGCGTACCGTTGCCATGCGCCACGACCATGCCGACCTCCGCTGGCCTGATGCCCGAAGCCTGCAAGGCCATCTCTATGGCGCGCACCAGGCCGTCGCCATCGTCGCGCACCGGCAGCAGGCCCAGTGCATCGCTGGCGTTGCCGCTGCCCAGCACCTCGCCCAGGATGGCCGCACCGCGTTCCTGCGCTGCGGCTTGCGTCTCCAGAACCAGTGCGGCCGCGCCTTCGCCCATGACGCTGCCGTCATGTCGATCGTCGAAGGGGTACAGGCCGTTGGCCGACATCAAGCCGGCCTGGTAGTAGTAAAGCAAGGCTTGCGGCTCGATCACGGCGTCGTGCGCAGCCACCACCGCACGCGTGCACTCGCCGGCGCGCAGCGCGGCGGCGGCCTCGGCCAGCGCAAGCGGGCCGCTGACGCTGTGGTGCGTAACGCAGGCGTTCGGGCCTTTCAGCCCGTGGCGGATGCCGATATGGCCAAGCACGTTGTTGGGCAAGGAACGCAGCAGCCACATCGGGTTGACGGTGGCCGACAGCTCGCGCCCGAAGCCTTCGAGTGCGCCATCGGCCGTGGCGATCAGCGGCAGATAGTCGTACTGGTTGCTGTAGGTGCCGCCGCCCGAGCCGACGAACACGCCGGCCGAATCGGCGAAATCCGAGGCTGCGGCTTCGTCCAGCGCGGCGCGAAATGCTGCAAAGCCGGCCTGTTCGATGGCGCGATCGGCCGCATACAGGCCGAACACATCGGTGCGGCGGATGTACTTCAGCAACTTGCGGTCGCCAGTGAGTTTGCCGGCGTTGTAGTCGCGCACCTCGGCCGCGAGCTTGACCGGCCAGGCGCTGACGTCCCATTGTTCGATCGGCGCGATCGCCGACTGCCCGGCCAACATCGCGTCCAGCACCTCGACTGGCGTACGGCCCGAGCCGCAGATCGCTCCCGTGCCGGTGATGACGACGCGCGACAGGGTCATTCGCCTCTCCAGCGCTCGAGCGCCTCGGCCTCGTCGGGGTGGCGAAAGGCCAGGCAACTGTTGGAGCCACCAAAGCCCAGCGAATTGGACAGCGCCACGCGCACGCGGCGCTGGCGCGGTGCATCGCGCACCACGTCGACATCGCAGTCCGGATCGAGCTCGCGCAGGTTGGCGTTGACCGGCAGCGTGCCGTGGTGGATGGACAGCGCACAAACGGCGGCCTCGACCGCGCCGGCCGCGGCAATGAGGTGGCCCATCACGCTCTTCGTCGAACTCACCGCCACCTTGTCCCGCGCAACGCCGAACACCGCCTTCACTGCGGCGCATTCGCTGCGGTCGTTCATCGGTGTCGAGGTGCCGTGGGCGTTGAGGTAGTCGATGTCTGCGTGTTCGGCCTGGGCGCTCGACATCGCCTGACGCATGGCCTGGATCGGGCCGTCGCCAGAGGGGTGCGAATCGGTGATGCGGTAGCTGGACAGCGAGTTGCCGTCGCCGGCCAGTTCGGCATAGATGCGCGCACCGCGCCGGCGTGCGGCTTCCCACTCCTCGAGCACCAGGAAGCCCGCGCCTTCGCCGAGCACGAAACCGTTGCGCGAGGCGTCGAAGGGCCGGCTCGCGGTGGCGGGCGAATGGTTGTCGGGCGACACCGCGTTGAGCAGGCAGAAGCCCGCCAGGCCGACCGGGTTGATCATCGAATCGAAGCCGCCAGCGAGCACGCAGTCCGCCTCGCCGCGACGGATCAGCTTCAAGGCCGTGCCCACCGCTTGGCCGCCCGAGGCGCAGGCCGTGTGCACCGAGCTCGAATAGCCGCGGATACCGAACACGCGCATCAGCAGCGCCGAGCCGGCATTCGACGCGCTGCGGCAGAAGACCAGCGGGTCAGCCGCCGAGCCTTGTGCCGACAGCAGCAGGGCCGGGTCGAAGTCGCCGTTGGCGGCCGCATCGCGCTGCACCTCGGCCAGTTCGTCGTAGGTCACGCCCATCATGCCGGTGCCGACCACGCAGCCCCAGCGCGTCGCCGTCTCTGGCGTGGGCCGAATGCCAGCATCGGCAAAGGCTTGCTCGGCGGCGACCAGCGCAAAGCGGTGAGACCGGTTGGCCATCTTCAGCAGCTTGCGGTCGCGCACCGCCTGAGCTACGACGGCGTCGTCCAGGCCCTTGACCTCGGCGGCGATACGCACCGGGAAGCCGCTGGCGTCGAAGCTGGCGATGATCGCCGCGCCACTGCGCGCGGCGAGCAGCGCGTCCCAGGTGCTGGCCACGTCGTTGCCCACCGGCGTGACCAGCCCGAGGCCGGTGATGGCGACGCGTCTGGGTGGCGTGCTCACTGGTGCACCCTACGGCTAGGCCCACGAACGGGCCACTTCGTGGCCGTAGCCGGTCCCGCCAAGCGGGAATGAGCCCCTTCGGGCGGCCGAGGGGGGCTCATGCGCCTGCTTTCGGTGTGATTTCAGCGCGGGCCGTGGCCACGGTCTTGCCTTCGGCACGCGCCAAGAGCTTCAGTCGGGCCCTCCGTGCATCTGCGTCGATCAGCTCCACTTCGAGTTGCAGCACCGCGCCGGGGTCGGTGAAGCTGCGGATCTTGACGTTGCTGATGCCCGTGGCGGCGAGCGGGCCTGCCGCGCGCAGTGGCGCAGCCGTCTGCGCCAGCTGCACTGCCAAGCCGGCCAGCGCATCGAGTAGCAGCGTGCCGGGAAACACAGGTCGCAACGGAAAATGATCGTCGAAATAGGGCGCCGCAGCCTGTGCCGGCACCTCGAGCCGGGCCTGCAGCCGCTCGGCACCGCTCGTCTCGATCTGCGAGAGCTGTGCTTCGGGCACGCCGTCGAATCGATTGGGCGGCGCGCCATCGCCGCGCAAGGTGTCGAAATCGGCGCGCACTCGATCGGGCGAATCGAATTGCGTCATCGGCAACATTGGGCCGAGGCAGTCGATGATCTCCACTGCGGGTTGCCCGTCGATGAGCGCGCGGCCACTGTAGGCCACCGCCTCGGCATCGCAGCGCTGGATGTCGGCTGTCAGCATCAGCGTCTGCCCGGGCTGGGGCGACCGCCAATAGCGCGATTCGGCGGCCAAGCCAGCGACCGGGCGCACGCTGAAGTTGAGTTGCGACATCGACGCCCAGGCGGCCAGTTGCCCTACCGCCTCGGCCATCAGCGACGCCGGGAAACGTGTGGCGCCGGCCGGCACGGTGTAGCGGCCCTCAACGCGGCTGCCTTCGCAGCGCGTGATGCGGTCGACGAACGAAAAGCTCCGAAAGCGCCCGTTCATCGCTTGGGATGCCCGAGCCTCAGGCCGCGGTCTTGGCTGCGCGCTGCGCGCGGATCACGACCTTGCAGAAGGTCTCGGTGGTGAACAGGCGCGGCACATCGGCCGCCTTCAGCGGCGTCTTGATGCGCTCGGCCGGCACCTCGCTAAGGAATTCCCGCAGCCGCGCCAGCCCGGCCTCGGTAACGGTGCCCTTGCTCTCGAACTCGGCTTCAGGCAGCGCGCCGCGCGCGTCCTCGACGATCTTGCCGCGCGGGATCTTCACCGCGAAGCCCTTTTCCAGGCGGAACACCAGGTCGAGGAAGTCGATCGATTCGGCGTCAAGGTCCTCGATCAACGAGGCCTGGGGCTTGACCTCTTCAAGGTCGCAGCCGAGCGCGTCGGCCACGGTCTGCGCCACCTTCGGAAAGACCGCGTCGATCTCCTGCTGGCTGATTGTTTGGTCCGGCATGTTGTGTGTCCTTTATTCCATCTTGAAGCCGCCGTCGACGTGCAGGACCTCGCCGGTGATGTAGTCGGCAAAGCGCGAGGCGAGGAACCAGACGGCATGCGCGACATCCTCGGCCTGGCCATAGCGGCGCAGCAGGATGCGCGCCCTGATCTGCTCGTCCGCGAGGTCGCGCACCTGCTGCGACATCTCGGTTTCGATCACGCCCGGGGCGACGCAGTTTACCGTGATCTTGCGTGACGCCAGTTCCACCGCCATGGCGCGCGTGAAGGCCTCGATCGCGCCCTTGCTGGCCGCGTAGTTCGACTGTCCGCGACCGCCCTTGCCGGCTGCCACCGAACTGAGGTTGACGATGCGCCCGCTGCGCTTCGAGATCATGTGGCGCGCCACAGCGCGCGTGGCGTTGAAGGTGCCGCCGATGTTGGTGTCGAACACTGCCTGGATGTCGGCGTCGTCGAGCATGCCCAGCAGGTTGTCGCGCACGATGCCGGCGTTGTTGACCAGCACGTCGATGCGTCCCCGGCTGTCGATGATCTGCTCGACGGCCGTACCCACTGCGTCGGCGTCGGTCACGTCCACCTGCACCGCCTCGCATCTGCCACCGGCGCCCGTGACGGCCGCCACCACCTGCTGCGCAGCCTCGGTATTGCCGAGGAAGAAGAAGAGCACATCGACACCGTCGCGGGCGAACATCTCGACCACCGCACGGCCGATGCCACGGCCACCGCCGGTGACCAGCGCGACCTTGCCCTGCAGTCCGGAGTCGATGACCATGGCGGACTTCAGCCAGAGATCGCGAAGCCGCCGTCGACAAACAGCGTGTGGCCGTTGACCATGGCCGCCTCGGGCAGGCACAGCAGGTACACCGCGCCGGCCACGTCCTCCGGTGTGAGCACCGGTCCCGCCGGAGTGCGCGCTTTGAACGAGGCCACCAGTTCGTCGCGATTCGGAAAGTAGCTCAGCGCATCGGTCTCGACCACACCGGCGCTGACCGCGTTGACGCGAATGCCGCTGGGCCCTAGCTCCTGCGCCAGTGAGCGCACCAACGATTCGAGTGCCGCTTTCGACGCGCCGATGAAGGCATAGTTTGGCATCGCACGCACTGAACCCAGGCTCGACATGGCGATGATGCGCCCACCCGCACCCATCATGGGCGCGGCGCGCTGCGCCAGCAGGTTCAGCGCGAAGGCGTTGGTTTCCATGCACCAGCGCCAATGCTTCAGCGTCATGTCCATGGCCGGCTTGAGCACGCCGCTGGCAGCGTTGCTGACGACGATGTCCAGGTGCTCGAAATGCTTGCCCAGTTCGACGAACAACTCGTCCATGCTGTCCGGCTGGCTGACGCTGGCCTTGACGGCGATGGCGCGGCGTCCCAGCGCGTGGAACTCGGCGCACAGCGCTTCGGCTTCCTCGTGGCTGTTGTAGTAGTTGACAACGATGTCGCAGCCAGATTGCGCCAGCTTGGTCGCCACGGCCCGGCCAATGCCGCGCGCAGCGCCGGTGACGAGTGCTGTCTTCCCGGCCAGGGGCAGTGGGGCAGCAGGGGTGGTTTGGATTGAGGATACAGCCATCGTCGTGAGCATGCCGCCGCCGAAACCTGTGACGGTGCGGATTCGGCGTTCATTGTAGGGTGGCCGCATGCTCGCTCTGCCGTCTCGGCGCCAGGTCCTTTCGGCCGCGTCTATCATTCGACGATGCCCGTCAAGCCACGAGCGTCCGCGCTGCGCACGCTCCCGTCCGGCCAGGATGCCACCGACACACCCGAAGCAGCG
>JAHECC010000237.1 GCA_024641965.1 Rubrivivax sp. | reverse complement strand
CATGGTCACGCCGCAGGCCGAATGGCTGGAGGTGACGCGGCTGGGACACAACCTGGGCAAGATCCACGACGCGCCGATGGCAAGCTTCGAGCTGAAGACTTTCGACGCGGGCGGCAAGACGCTGCTGCGCACCGAGCGGCTCGACATTCCCGGCTCCACCTTCCGCAAGGAAGGTCTGGGCAAGGACGTCACCGACAAGTTTCTGGCCGGGCTGCCGGGCATCCAGAAGGAGGGCTGCGACGGCCTGATCACCAGCGCACGCTGGGTGGTGCATCGCATGCCGGCACATGTGCGCACCGTGTGCCTGGAATTCTTCGGCAATGCGAAGGACGCGGTGCCGAGCATCGTCGAGATCAAGGACTACATGTTCGCGGACGCGGCACGCGGGGGCGCCATCCTCGCCGGGCTGGAGCACCTGGACGACCGCTACCTGCGGGCCGTGGGTTACGCCACCAAGAGCAGGCGCGGCGGGTTCCCGAAGATGGCGCTGTTCGGCGACATCGTCGGTGACGACCCGGATGCAGTAGCGCGTGCCACCAGCGAGGTGGTGCGCATTGCCAACTCGCGCGGTGGCGAAGGCTTCGTCGCCGTCAGCGCCGAGGCACGCAAGAAGTTCTGGCTGGACCGAAAGCGCACCGCGGCGATTGCTCGGCACACCAACGCGTTCAAGATCAACGAGGACGTGGTCATCCCCTTGCCGCGCATGGGCGAGTACACCGAAGGCATCGAGCGGTTGAACATAGAGCTTAGCCTGCGCAACAAGATCGAGCTGGCGATGCAGCTGGAAGCCTTCCTGACCCAGAGCGCGCTGCCGCTGGGCGACGCCGACGACAACGCCGCACCGAGCGCGGAGATGCTGGAAGAGCGTGTGCAACAGGCCCTGCTGGTGCTGCGCGAGGTGCGCGAGCAATGGCAGGCGTGGCTGACGGGCCTGGATGCGACGCCCACCGGTGGCGGCCGGACCTTGTTTTCCCGGCTGCAGGACCACAGTCTTCGCGCTTCGTGGAAGCTGCAGTTGCTTCAGCCGCTGGCCGGGTTGTTCTCCGGCGAATCCTTCGCCCCGATCCTGGCCCAATGCCGGCGCATCCATCAGGAGGTGCTGCGAGGGCGTGTCTGGGTGGCATTGCACATGCATGCCGGCGACGGCAACGTGCACACGAACATTCCGGTCAACAGCGACAACTATCCGATGTTGCAGACCGCCCATGAGACCGTCGCGCGCATCATGGCGCTGGCGCGGCGGCTGGACGGTGTGATCAGCGGTGAGCATGGCATCGGCATCACCAAGCTGGAGTTCCTGAGCGACGAGGAACTGGCGGCCTTCACCGGCTACAAGGCGCGCATCGACCCGGAAGGGCGTTTCAACAAGGGCAAGTTGCTGCGCGGCATGCGCGACGGCAGCCACGCGGCCGACCTGAGCGCGGCCTACACGCCCAGTTTCGGCCTGATGGGACACGAGTCGCTGATCATGCAGCAAAGCGACATTGGCGCCATCAGCGACAGCATCAAGGATTGCCTGCGCTGCGGCAAGTGCAAGCCGGTGTGCGCCACGCACGTGCCGCGCGCCAACTTGCTATACAGCCCGCGCAACAAGATCCTCGCGACTTCGTTGCTCATCGAGGCCTTCCTCTACGAGGAGCAGACGCGGCGTGGCATCAGCCTGGCGCATTGGGAGGACTTCGAGGACGTGGCCGACCACTGCACCGTGTGCCACAAGTGCCTGTCGCCGTGCCCGGTGAAGATCGACTTCGGCGACGTCACGATGAACATGCGCAACCTGCTGCGCAAGATGGGCAAGAAGAGCTTTCGACCGGGAAATGCCGCGGCGATGATGTTTCTGAATGCCACCGACCCGTGGGTGGTGAAGTCGATGCGTGCCGGCATGGTCGGTGTGGGCTTCAAGGTGCAGCGCCTCGCCAACGAGCTGCTGCGGCGCGTTGCGCGCAAGCAGACGGCCGCGCCGCCTGCGACGCTGGGCCCGGCGCCGGTGCGCGAGCAGGTGATCCACTTCATCAACAAGAAGATGCCCGGTGGGCTACCGAAGAAGACGGCGCGGGCGCTGCTCGACATCGAGGACAAGGACTACGTGCCGATCATCCGCGACCCGGCCGCGACCACGGCCGAGAGCGAGGCGGTGTTCTATTTCCCGGGCTGCGGCTCGGAACGGCTTTTCTCGCAGGTCGGCCTGGCCACGCAGGCGATGCTTTGGCACGCGGGCGTGCAGACGGTGCTGCCGCCGGGCTACCTGTGTTGTGGCTACCCGCAGCGCGGCTCGGGCCAGTTCGACAAGGCCGAGAAGATGATCACCGACAACCGGGTGCTGTTCCACCGCGTAGCCAACACGCTGAATTACCTGGACATCAGGACGGTGGTGGTCAGCTGCGGCACCTGTTACGACCAGCTGCAGGGCTACAAGTTCGAGGACATCTTCCCCGGCTGCCGCATCATCGACATCCACGAATACCTTCTCGAGAAGAACATCACGCTGGATGCCGGCGGCGGCTATCTGTACCACGACCCCTGCCACAGCCCGATGAAGCTTCAGGAGCCACTGAAGACGGTGAAGTCGCTGCTGGGCGACAGTGTATTGCCCAGCCAGCGCTGCTGCGGCGAGAGCGGTACGCTGGGCGTGACACGGCCTGACATATCGACGCAGATACGCTTTCGCAAGGAAGAGGAACTGCGCAAGAACGAGGCCGCGCTGCGTGCCACCGGCAGCGTGGCGCCGCAAGGGCCGGTGAAGATCCTCACCTCCTGCCCAAGCTGCTTGCAGGGCCTGAGCCGCTATGGCGGCGACCTGAACAACGGTCTGCTGGAAGCCGACTACATCGTCGTCGAGATGGCCCAGCGCATTCTGGGTCCGGACTGGCTGCCGCGCTATGTGGAGCGCGCCAATGCAGGCGGCATCGAGCGGGTATTGGTGTAACACCGAGGGGCTACACTGTGCGCCCGCTCGCGCAATCAATCTCACCATGGCCGGCTTGACGCCCAACGCACCGAAACCCACCTCCTTGACCGTGCATCAGGCGACCCGAGTGCTCGAGGTCGGCTTCGACGATGGCAGCAACTTCAGACTGCCCTTCGAGTTGCTGCGTGTGTACTCGCCTTCTGCCGAGGTACAGGGACATGGTCCCGGGCAGGAGGTATTGCAGACCGGCAAGCGCGAGGTCGAGATCGTGTCGCTGGAACCGGTCGGTCACTATGCGGTGCAGCCGAGCTTTTCTGACGGGCACGACACTGGCATATTTTCCTGGGACTACCTGCATTTCCTGGGGACGCAGCAGATCGACCTGTGGCGGCGCTACGAGGAACGACTGGCGCAGGCGGGTGTCGAACGCGACGCGCCCATGGCCGCCGCTTCGGGCTCGGCCTGTGGCTCGTCACACTGAGTTCGCTGACCCGTTCATGTCCAAGACGCATTTCGGATACACCTCCGTCGACGAAGGCGACAAGGCCCGGCACGTGCGAGGGGTCTTCGACTCGGTGGCGTCGAAGTACGATCTGATGAACGACCTGATGTCGCTGGGTGCGCACCGGGCCTGGAAGGCCTATGCGGTGACGGTGGCCAACGTGCGCGCCGGTGACAAGGTGCTGGACATCGCTGCGGGCACCGGCGACTTGACGCGCGCTTTTGCCCGGCACGCCGGCGCCACGGGCTGCGTGGTGCATACCGACATCAACGAGGCGATGCTGCGCGTGGGCCGCGATCGATTGCTCGACGAAGGCCTGGTGCTGCCGACACTGGTGTGTGACGGCGAGCGCCTGCCTTTCGGCAGTGGTGCATTCGACCTGGTGAGCGTGGCCTTCGGGCTGCGCAACATGACACACAAGGACAAGGCCTTGGCCGAAATGTGCCGGGTGCTGCGACCCGGCGGGCGCTTGCTCGTGCTGGAGTTTTCCAAAGTGGCCGCGGCGCTGCAGAAGCCCTATGACTGGTACTCGTTCAACGTGCTGCCGCGCCTGGGGCAATGGTTTGCCGGCGACAGCCAAAGCTATCGCTATCTGGCCGAGTCGATCCGCATGCACCCGGATCAGCAGGAACTGAAGGCGATGATGAAGGTCGCCGGCTTCGGGCACGTGGATGTGCATAACCTCGCCGCCGGCGTAGTCGCACTGCATCTGGGAGTCAAGTGCTGAGGCGATGGGCTCGCTCGCGGATGCCCCGTGCGAGTGAATCGCAAACGTGGGACGGGCGATCGAAGCCGTCGTTCGGCGCGCATAGACTTGAGAGAGCACGATCGCAACCGGGTTGGCGCGTGCCTGGGGCCGTCGCGGCACCTCCCATTGAATCGCTCTGGAGTGGACAACAATGAACGCATCGCATCATCTGCTGGGCCAGCGCTCGCCCATGGGCTGGGTTGTCATGGTGGTCGCCGTCAGTGCAGTCTTCATGGCCGGTTGCGACGACAAGAAGAAGAGCGCGGCGGCCTCGCAAACCGCGGCCAAGGTCAACAAAGAAGAGATCACCGTACAGCAGATCAATTTCGTGCTGCAGCAGCAGCGCGGGCTCAAGCCGGAACAGGCTGATGCGGCGTCGAAGCAGATCCTGGAGCGGCTGATCGACCAGGAACTGGTCTTGCAGAAGGCCAGCGAGGCGAAACTCGACCGCGACCCCCGCGTCATGCAGCAGCTCGAGGTGGCAAGGCGAGAGATCGTGGCGCGCGCCTACCTGGAAAAGGCGGGCGAGGCGGCGAGCAAGCCAACGCCCGAAGAAATCCAGAAGTACTACGACACGAACCCGGCGCTGTTTAAGGATCGGCGCGTCTACAGCTTTCAGGAGATCGCAATCGAAGCCCAGCCCGAGCAGATGGCGGGGCTGAGGACCAACCTCGAAGGCTCGAAAAGCATCAACGAATTTGTCGACTACCTGAAGTCCAACGACTACAAGTTCGCCGGCAGCCAGGCTGTCCGGGCGGCCGAGCAGTTGCCTCTGGCGAGCCTCAGCACCTTTGCCGCCATGAAGGACGGTCAGGCTCTGTTGAACCCGTCGGCGAGCGGTGCACAGGTCATCGTGCTGGCGGGTTCTCGTTCGCAGCCCGTGTCGCTGCAGCAGGCCACGCCCGCGATCGAGCAGTTCATCTTGAACGAGCGCAAGCGCGAGATCCTTGCCAAGGACATCAAAGCCATGCGCGGTGCCGCCGCAATCGAATACATCGGCGAATTTGCTCAGTCCGCGGCGCCGGCAAATGGCGGCGAGGCGTCCGCCGCGATTGTTCAGCCGGCGCCCGCTGCAGCGTCAGGCTTGGATGCTTCTTCGATCTCCAAAGGCATGGGGCTCAAATGAGGCAAGAAGGATTCATGTTTCGGTGGGCCTTGTAGTCGGCTTTTGTTTGCGTGGCCGGCTTGTGCTTCGTCGCGCCTGCCTTGGCGCCGTCTTCGCCGAGAGCCTCTGCACCGGCCGAAGTTCGCCAGGGTTCGGGGTACGTGGTATTTCTGTCTACCAAAACCGGGACCTGGAACCTGGGACGCGGGGCAGGGAATCCTCTGTAGTCAGCTATGCGCACTTGGGAAGAGTCCGCCTTGGCGGGGTGCCGTCGGCCATGCCGAGAAACTGTAGCAACGGTTAGCGCACGACTACCGTAGATGTCGACTGCATAGGCCAAACCGAGTGCCGACGGACGAAGCAACGTGAGCTTTGACGCGGTCTTAAATCCAGCGTGTCACTGATAATCGGTCGTTAAGGAAGCGCTGATGGCATGCGCATGAATAGCGAATGAAGATTCTTGTTACGGGCGCTGCC
>JAHECC010000236.1 GCA_024641965.1 Rubrivivax sp. | reverse complement strand
CCTGCAGGGTCGTCAGGCGATCGCGCTGCAGCGGCGGGAAATCGGTGGCGGCAAGCAAGGGCAAGGTGGCGTGCATCGGCAGAAGATCCAGGCGTTGGAGTTGGAAGGTGGCCCCGATATGGGAGGGGCCGAAAGACGGCCTGCAGCTTAGTCGCTGCGCGGCGACGCGGGGTTACAGCGGGTGATATAGCCCGCATTCGCGGTGCGGCTGTAACCGCCGGGGCGGGCTCGACGACTCAAGCCCTGTCGGGCGGTGCGACGCACCCTTCGGCACCCATCGATCAACTTGCTGAAATGGAGAAAGCCCATGTCCAGAACTCTTGGCACCCAGTCCACCGCCGCAGCCCTGGCCCTTGCCTTGGGCGCCGCCCTCAGCCTGGCGCATGTGCCGGCGCAGGCCGCCGACACCGAAAAGTGTTTCGGCGTCGCGATGAAGGGCAAGAACGACTGCGCCGCCGGCCCGGGCACCACTTGCGCCGGCACCTCGATCCGCGACCACCAGGGCAATGCCTGGTCCAAGGTGCCCAAGGGCACCTGCGAGCAGACCGCGTCGGCCACCTCGCCCACCGGAAAGGGCCAGTTGAAGGAGTTCAAGGAAAAGAAGGGCTGAGCTTCAGGCCGCGCCGCCATGCATGATCGACACCGCCGCTCGGGCCGCCCCGCACAGGTCGGCCTGGGCCTGAAGACCCAGCATGTGGCGCAGGTGCTGGAAGGCGGCGCCGGAGTGGACTTCTTCGAGGTGCACGCCGAAAACTACATGGTCGACGGCGGGCCTTATCCGCGCCACCTGCAGCGCGTGCGCGAGCGCTGGCCGCTGTCGGTGCATGGCGTGGGCCTGTCGATCGGCGGCGAGGGGCCGCTGAACAGCGAGCATCTGGATCGGCTGGCCGCGCTGCTGCGGCGCTGCGAGCCGCAGTGGTTTTCCGAGCACCTGGCCTGGTCGAGCCATGGCGCTGACTGGTTCAACGACCTGCTGCCGCTGCCCTACAACGCCGACACGCTGCGGCGCGTGTGCGCGCACATCGACCAGGTGCAGGACAGGCTCGGGCGCCGACTGCTGCTCGAGAACCCGAGCACCTATGTCGAGTTCACGTCATCGTCGATGGACGAGGCGGGTTTTCTGGGCGAGGTGGTGCGGCGCACCGGTTGCGGCTTGCTGCTGGACGTGAACAACGCCTACGTCAATGCCGTCAACCATGGCGGCGATGCCTGGGCCTTCATGCGCGCGCTGCCGGCCGAGGCGATCGGCGAGATTCATCTGGCCGGCTTTGCCGAAGACCTGGACGGCGCCGGCGAGCGGCTGCTGATCGACCACCACGGCGCGCCGGTGGCCGAGGCGGTATGGGCGCTGTACGCGCGCACGATCGAATGGCTGGGGCCGGTGCCCACGCTGATCGAGCGCGACAACGACATCCCCTCGCTGGCCGTGCTCGACGCCGAGGCGGCACAGGCGCGCGGCCACATGGCCGTACCCGACGAGGCGGCGCTCGGATGACGCCCACCGCGTCCGGCGAACTGCAGCGCGACTTTGCCGCGGCGTTGTTCGATCCTGCGCGGCCCGCGCCGCCAGGTCTGCGCACGCACAACGGCTCCGACCCGCGCAAGCGCTTCGACGTGTATCGCAACAACGTGGTCAGCTCGCTGGTGGCGGCGCTGGCCGATACCTTCCCCGTCGTGCGGGAACTCGTCGGCGTGGAATTCTTCGAAGCGATGGCGCGCGAGTACGTCGCCGCGCAACCGCCGCGCTCGCCGGTGCTCGCGCACTATGGCGAAGGCTTCGCGGACTGGTTGGCGGGCTTCGAGCCGGCGGCCGGCGTGCCCTACCTGGCGGACATGGCACGGCTGGAGCGTGCGCGCGTGCGCGCCTTCCATGCTGCCGATGCGCAGGCGCTGGGCGCCGCCGACCTTGGGCGCCATCTGGCTGAACCGCAGCGGCTGCCGCAGGCGCGGCTGCAACTGCACCCTGCGCTCAGCGTCATCGATTCGCGCTGGGCCATCGTCTCGCTGTGGGCCGCACACCAGGGGCGCGGCCTGCTGGGCGAGGTGCGACTGGAGCGCGTGGAATCGGCGCTGGTGCACCGCGCCGGCGACGAGGCGGTCGTGCTCGGCATCGACAGCGCCGCTGCCGAATTCATCGGCCGACTGAAACGCGGCGAAACGCTGGGCCGCGCGGCCGCCGCGCCCGGCGCTGGCTTCGACTTGGGTGCGAGCCTGGCCCTGCTCATCCGCCATGGCGCGATCTGCGCCTGGCAAGACACCGGAGAAAGTGCATGAACCGCAATTCCGAAGCCGCGCCACGTGCCATGGCGGTCGTGCCTCCCACCGGCTTGGCCGGCCTGATCGAGCGCAGCATCGACCTGATGTCGCTGATCCCGCATTCGCTGATCGCGCTGATCGGCCGCTTCGCCATCGCGGGTGTGTTCTGGCGCTCGGGCCAGACCAAGGTCGAGGGCTTGTCCATCGACATCGTCGAAGGCCACTTCCAGCTCGGCTGGCCGACGCTGTCGGACAACGCCGTGGACCTGTTCCGTGAGGAATACCAGCTGCCCGTGCTGCCGCCCGAGCTGGGCGCGCTGATGGCCGCGACGGCCGAGCATGTGCTGCCGATCCTGCTGCTGATCGGCCTGGGCACGCGCTTCGCGGCGCTCGGCTTGCTGGTGATGACACTGGTGATCCAGCTGCTGGTCTATCCCGGCGCCTGGGCCGTGCACGGCACCTGGGCGGCCGTGCTGCTGTGGCTGATGACGCGCGGCGCGGGGCTGGTGTCGTTGGACCACTTCTTCAAGCGCGGCGGCTGATCGAGGCTCGGCGGCGCGCGCACGCCCGCGCTTTCGCCGTTTGCAGGGGCATCGAGGGGCGTGCGGGTGGACCGTTTGCGGCCATCACCTGTCGTTGGTGAACGGCAACTTTATGGCCTCCCAAACTGTTTCCAAAGCCATTCCCGGGGATCAACTCAGCCCGCCGCGACGTTTCAAGATTGAATGCGGACAGCACACTGCTCGCTCATGGGACGTGCTCCGCGTCGTCTGGCGGAACTACCTGCGCACGCTGAGCAAGTTCATGTTCCAGCGCACCGACAGCCTGCGCCGAGAGCTGCTGATCGAATCGTCGCACTTCATCCCGCCGCCGAGGACAGCCGGCCGTTGCGCTACGACGTCGAGCCGATGTCGATGACCGTCGAGCGCCCGCAGGCTGGCATCATTCGCCTGCTGCCGGTCGCGGAGCAGCTCTGACCCGGCGCCGATGCGCCAACCCATCCCGACGCCACATCCAAAGGAGGACTTCATGCACCCAGGCTCCCGCCCCACGATCCGCCTCGCCACCCTGGCCACCGCAGCGTTGCTGGCGGTGGCCTGCGCGCAGACCCCCAAGCCCGTCACTGTGACCGACACGATCACCGCCAGCGCCGTCGTCGAGTCGATCGACCATGCCGCGCGCACGGCGACGCTGCGTACTGCCGATGGCCGCGCGCTGGCCGTGCGCGCAGGGCCCGATGTGCGCAATTTTGATCAGGTCAAGGCAGGCGACCGACTGCGCGTCAGCTTCACCGATGCACTGGCGGCCGAGGTGATCAAGCCCGGCAGCGGTGTGACCAGCGTCACGCCTTCGGTGTCGCGCGCGGCGGCCGGCGCGATGCCCTCGGGCTCACTCGCCCTGGCCACCCAGGGCGTGGTCAAGGTGCAGTCGGTCGACGCGGCCAACAACCGCGTCACCGTCACCGGCGCCGACGGCGTGCCGGTGACCCTGAACGTCCGCGATGCGCAGGCGCAGCAGTTCATCCGGGGCCTGAAGGCCGGCGACGAAGTCCAGCTGACCTACACCGAGTCCGTCGCGGTATCGGTCGAGCCCGTTCGCTGATCGCCCGAGGGCTGGGTTGCGCCCGGCCCGCGCCCCGCGGGGGTCGATCAAAGCGGCAGGGCCACCTTTGCTTGGGGAGTCAGGTCCGCGCACACTCGCGACGCCACGGCCCGGCACCGTGTGGTACCAGCCGCAGGGGCCGCAGTACATCGTCGTCAATCCGCCGTACTGACCAGCGTTGCCGTGTCGAGCGATCGTCCGTCGACAGCGGCACGGTGTCACCGGTAGTTGCCATGACGCCCTGGCCGCCGCGGTGCTGTCCGCGGCCTGCAGCAACCGAAGCGGCGCCGCCGCGGCGCCTGCGCCAGGCGTTGCAGAGGTCGCCAAGGGGACGCAAGTCTATTGGGGTGACGAGCATGTGCACAACGACTGGTCCGGAGATGCCGGCCCGGCCGGCACCACGCTGGCCCCTGAAGAAGCGGTGTGTTGATCGGTGCAACTTCGTCGAGTGCACATTGGATACGCAAGACCGAAGTGCAGGTGGCAACAGCAGTGCCCAGACGCGCGAGGGCCCTGCGTCCACGCACTTGGACTGCCCACGCGCGGTCAGTCTCACACGGTGGTTATTCCATGCTTGCGACCCCCCCCGGCGCACGCTACGATTTATCGGCGCCGCATGGCGCCAATCCACAACAGGAGACAGCATGGAACTGATCATTCAACTGGTACTTGGGGCGATAGGCGGAAACCTGGGCGGGGTCCTCTTCAAGAATCTCAGCCTGGGCACCGTGGGCAACAGCATTGCCGGGATACTGGGCGGCGGCGTTGGTGGGCAGATTCTCGGGGCCATGCTGGGCGGCGGGGCAGCTGCCGGTGCGGGTTCTGGCATGCTCGGCAGCGTGGCCGGTGGTGGTATCGGCGGCATCGTGTTGATGGCCATCGTCGGCCTTATCAAGAACATGATGGCGAAGAAGTAATCGCTTAAGGTTCACTGGGCTGGTATTGCAACTGGCTTGGTGAACTCGATGAAGTCTCGGCTCTGGAGCGCATGCGCGCACGTTGATGCGGACACGCGTGGCGAAAGGCTGCTTCACGGCACGCCACTTTCAGTGGCCAACGGCAACTGTGGGTGGCGCAAACCGTCGTCCGATCCTCGCGCCACCCGCCCGATCGCTACCCCGCCTCAACCCACCGCCGCGCGCCACGCCCAGGTCAGTGCCAGCGTGCCCAGCGCCACCGGCACGCCGGTCGCAGCATGGCGCTTCCAGTCGATGACGATGCCGCTCTTGCGCGCCAGGTCGGCGACGATCAGGTTGGCGATCGAGCCCACCAGCAGCAGGTTGCCGGCCAGCGTGCTGACCAGCGCCAGCGTCACGCCGGCGGCGTCGCCCTGCAGGTGCGGCAGCAGAAGCATCACGGCCGGCACGTTGGACACCAGATTGGACAGCGCCACGCCCGCCACCAGCAGTGGCCCGGGCTCGGACAGGCTCACGCCGCGCGCGCCCAGCCAGGCCACCGCGTCGGCGGCCAGCCCGGTCTGCGCGAAGGCATGGTTGACGACGAACAGGCCGATGAACAGCAGCAGCAGTGGCCAGTCGACGAAGCCCATCACCTGCGATGAATGCAGCCGCCGGCTGAGCAGCAGCACGCCGGCACCGACCAGCGCCGCCACCGCGCGCGGCCAGTCGGTGAACAGGAACACCGCCATCAACGCCACGGCAACGGCCAGGCCCTTGGCCGTCTGCCAGGTGTCGAAGGGCGGGTCGTCGGCCGGCGGCACGTCCGCGACGATCGGCGCAGCCGAAGCGCCCGGGCCATAGGCCAGCCACAGCCACAGCAGCCCCAGGCTGCCCAGCACCGGCGGCAGCGCCTGGCGCAGGTAGTCGGCGAAGTGCAGTTGCAGCACCGAGCCGATGAGCATGTTCTGCGGGTTGCCGATCAGCGTGGCGGCCGAGCCGATGTTGGCGGCGCA
>JAHECC010000235.1 GCA_024641965.1 Rubrivivax sp. | reverse complement strand
CGCGACATCGACCATGACGCCGCCGCAAAGCGTTCGCTGGCACTGGCCGATCGCCTGATCGTGCTCAATCAGCTGGGCGCCATGAGCCTGCCGCAAGCCCACCGCGGCAAGTGCCGCGTGCTGCTGCAGTCCTGCCCGACGCGCCGCACCCTGGCGAAGACGACGCGCCATCTGCGGGCGTTGATGGTCGGCCACCTACGCGAGGAAAAGGACCCGCAGACCTACTTCCGTGCGGCGCGGCGGCTGTTTGCCCACCCCGACATCCATCTCGACCACATCGGCGGGCCGCTCGACCCGGCGCTGGGCGACGAGGCCGCTGCGCTGGCAGCGGCGATGCCCAACTACCGCTGGCTCGGCGCGCTGGCGCATGCGCAGACGCGGCGGCGCATCCAGGCCGCCCACGTGCTGGTGCATGCCAGCCGCATGGAAGGCGGCGCGCACGTGGTCATCGAGGCCATCCGCAGCGGCACGCCCGTGCTCGCCTCGCGAATCGACGGCAATCTCGGACTGCTGGGCGAGGACTACGCCGGCAGCTTCGACGTGGGCGACGACGCGGCCTTGGCGGCAATGCTGCTGCGCGCGCGCAGCGATGGGGCTATGCTGACTGCGTTGCAACAGCAGTTGGTGCGCCGCGCGCCGCTGTTTGCCCCCGCGGCCGAGAGCACCACGCTGCGCGCTCTGGTCGCCGAGCTACTGGCCCACGCCCCACCGGGCAAGCGATAGGAAAACCAACATGAACGCACCCCACCCTGCCGTCACCGAACCCCGCCTGACCTCGCTGTCGCATGGCGGCGGCTGCGGCTGCAAGATCGCGCCGGGCGTGCTGTCCGAGATCCTGAAGGGCACGACCGGCTTCCCGGTGCCCAAGGAGTTGCTGGTCGGCATCGAGACCGCCGACGACGCCGCGGTGTACCAGCTCAACGACGAGCAGGCGCTGATCGCCACCACCGACTTCTTCATGCCGATCGTCGACGACCCCTTCGACTTCGGCCGCATTGCCGCCACCAACGCCATCAGCGATGTCTACGCGATGGGGGGCAGGCCGATCCTGGCATTGGCGCTGGTGGGCATGCCGATCAACGTGCTGTCCACGCAGACCATCGGCCGCATCCTCGAAGGCGGCGCGTCGGTGTGCCGGGATGCGGGCATCCCTATTGCCGGCGGCCACACCATCGATTCGGTCGAGGCCATCTACGGCCTGGTGGCCCTCGGCCTGATACACCCGAAGCAAGTCAAGCGCAATGCCGGCGCGCGCCCCGGCGACGTGCTGGTGCTGGGCAAGCCGCTGGGCGTGGGCGTGATGTCGGCCGCGCTGAAGAAGGGCGAGCTCCGCGACGCCGGTTATGCCCAGATGATTGCCACCACCACCAAGCTGAACACGGCCGGCCCCGACCTGTCGGCACTGAGCGGCGTGCACGCATTGACCGACGTTACGGGCTTCGGCCTGGCAGGCCATGCGCTGGAAATGGCGCGCGGGGCGGGCAACGAGCTGCGCCTGGACTGGGCGAAAGTGCCGCTGCTGACTGGCGTGCGCGAGCTGGCGGGCCACGGCTTCGTCACCGGTGCATCGGGCCGCAACTGGGCCGGCTATGGCGAGCAGGTGCTGCTGCCGTCAGGCTTTGCGCCGCAGGACCAGGCACTGCTGAGCGATCCGCAGACCAGCGGCGGCCTGCTCGTCGCCTGCGCACCCGACGCGCTGGACGAGGTGATGGCGGTCTTCAAGCGCCACGGCTTCGAGCAGGCGGCAGTGGTCGGCGAGGTCGCCGCCGGCGGCGGCGGCGCGCCGCGACTGGTGGTTTCGTAGGCATCAGCTCCAGCGCTGAAATTGCTGCAGCAGGGTCGGCGACCCTCGTGCGCGCCTCGGGCCCGGCCGCCAGCGCGCGCGCCGCCCACGCCCTACTGCGGGACCGCCGGTGCCTCGGCCGACGGCGCATCGACGCGGCGCACCTGCACCTCGACGTTCATGCCCAGGAAGTCCGATGCGTCGCCTTCCCATGAGCCCGACACCGGCGCCGCCTGCTCGGGCGTGCGCGTGTAGGCCACGCGGATCAGGTCGGTGCCGCCATACAAGGTATTGGTCGGGTCGAAGGGGATCCAGCCTGCACCTGGCAGGTAGACGTGCAACCAGGCATGCGTCGCGCCCGAGCCGCGCGTGCCGCCCGCGTCGCGGCTGTCGATCGCGTGCGGGCTGGGCTGCCCGCCCTGTGCGGCAGCATCGGCGGGCTGGTCCAGCGTCTGGTCGTAGATGTAGCCCGAGACGAAGCGCGCGGCGATGCCCAGCGTGCGTGCGGCTTCCATCATCAACAGCGCGAAATCGCGGCAGGTGCCGGTGCCCAGTTGCAGCGTCTGTGCCGGCCGTTGCGTGCCCATGGCATCGCGTGCGGCGTAGGCGAAGTCGTTACGTATGCCTTCGCAAAGGTTGACGAGCACGTCGCGCGTCTGGATGCGCCCTTGCTGCGGCAGGAACTTGGCTATCCAGTCGCGCAACAGCCCGGCATCGTCGGGGTACTGCGCCGGCAGGAAGTTCGACAGGTCGCACTTGCGTTCCTCGGTGTATTCGAAGGGGTAGTGCTGGGCCTCGGGCGACACCGGCAGTTCCAGGTTCTGCACGCCCTCGTGTTCGATGGCGAAGCGCGCCGTAAAACGCAGTTCGTCCGCCGGCAGCAGCGGCTCGACCACCGTCAGCGAGTTGGAGAACACATCGTGCATCCAGTGCTGGCGACTGTGCGGCGTGACCTCCAGGCTGCTGCTCAGGACTTTGATGTCGTGCGCGGCGCGCGGAAGGAAAGCCACCCGGTGGTGGGAAAAGGTCACCGGCCGCGCATAGCGGTAGGTGGTGGTGTGTTCGACTTCGAGGACGACGGGCATGGTGTTGGCGTTCGGGTTCGGGGCAGGCTAACGAATGCGCCGCAAGGCAGCGGCGCGATTGTCCATCAGCGACTCGGGACGACGCCAGTTTTCGTGACTTCGTCGCCACCGCGCACATGCCACCACAGGATAGCCAGCACCGCCGGCACCGCCACCGCCGACACCTTCGGGTTGGCAAACACCAGCGACAACGACAGCAGGTTCAGCGCCAGGAACGCCGGCCGCCCGATGCGTCGGCCGAGTTGCCCGGTGTAGGCCGCACCCAGCCCCATCACCGCGACAATGGCCGAGACGGTGGCGACGAGGAAGGCGCTCCAGGTGAAATCGATGAGCAGCAGCGCCGGCGTGTAGACGAAGGCGAAGGGCACCAATGCCTTGCCCATCGACAGGCGGAAGGCCGTCATGCCGGTGCGCATCGGCTCGCTGCGCGCGATGCCGGCCGCGGCGAAGGCGGCCAGCGCCACCGGCGGCGTGACATCGGCGAGCACGCCGAAATAGAAGACGAAGAAGTGCGTCGCCAACTGCGGTACGCCCAGTTGCGCCAGCGCGGGGGCGACGATGGCCGCGAGGATGATGTAGGTGGGCGTGGTCGGCACGCCCGAGCCCATGATGATGCAGGCGATGGCGGTAAAGAACAGGCCGAACAGGATCGTCACCTGGTTCAGCACCAGCCAGCCGAAGACGTCGTACGAGACCAGCACCTGCGCCGCGCTGCCCGACAGGTCGAGCACCCAGGCCGAGAACTTGAAACCCATGCCGGTGAGTGTGGTGATGCCGAGCACGAAGCCCACACAGGCGCAGGCGGCGCCGATGCTCAGCGCCGACTTGGCACCCATCTCGAAACCCTGCACCAGCGCGCGCGGCCCCACGGTCAACCCGGTCATGCCCTTGCCGAAGGGACCGAGCAGCTTCGGGATCCACGAGCACAGCACCGTCAGCGTGATGCCCCAGAAGGCGGCCAGGAAAGGCGTGTACTGCATCAGCAGCAGCGTGACCATGACGACCAGCGGAATGAACAGGTGCCACGAGCTCTTCAGCACCAGCACCAGCGACGGGATCTCCGCCGGGTCCATGCCCGACAGCTTCAGCCGACGCGCCTCCAGGTGCACCATGTAGAGAATGGCGAAGTAGTGCAGCGCCGCCGGAATGATGGCGACGATGATCAATTGGTTGTACGGGATGCCCAGCGTCTCGGCCATGATGAATGCGGCCGCACCCATGATCGGCGGCGTCACTTGGCCGCCGCAGGAGGCCGAGGCCTCGACGCCGCCGGCGAAGCGCGGCGAAAAGCCCACCTTCTTCATCAGCGGGATCGTCATCACGCCGGTGGTCACGGTGTTGGCGATGGGCGAACCCGAGATCATGCCGAACAGGCCCGAGGAGACCACGCTGACCTTGGCCGGCCCGCCGGCAAAGCGCCCGGCAGCGATCGTCGCCAGGTTCACGAACAGCTGCCCCAGACCGGTCAGCTGCGCCATGATGCCGAACAGCACGAAGTGAAAGACGAAGGTTGCGACCACACCCACGGGAATGCCGTAGATGCCTTCGGTGCCCTTGTAGAGATGGGCAACGACGCGCGGCACGCTGTAGCCGCGGTGTGCCAGCCCGCCCGGCAGGTACGGGCCGAAGATACCGTACAGCACCGTGGCGATGGCCAGCAGCGGCAGGAAGATGCCCATCGTGCGGCGCGTCGCCTCGATCACCATGGCCACGGCGATCACGCCGAACATCAAATCGATCGGCGTGTGGTCGCCTGGACGTTGCAGGAAGATGCTGTCGAAGAACAGCAGCAGGTACAGCGAGAAGCCTGAGGCGAAACCGGCGAAGACCCAGTCGCGCCAGGGAATGTGCTGGTGGCTGCCGTCGAAGGCGCGCAGCGGCAGCGACAGCGCGCCGATCGACAGCAGCACCGCAATGAACACGCCACGCACCACCGGTGGCACCGGGTCGGACAGCGAATTCAGCAGGCTGAAACCCAGCACCAGGTAGAACGTGACCAGGCCGATCGAGACGATCCATTCCCATGGCCCCGGCAGGCGACGCTGCCGCGGAAAGACCAGGAAGCACAAGCCCAGCACCACCGACAAGTGGATGGCGCGGTGCGCGATCTCGTTGTGCAGCCCGAAGCCGGCGGTATAGAAATGCCAGCCCGACAAGCCCACGGCCAGCACCGACACGATGCCGCCGGCCAGGCCCGCCAGGCGACGGAAGCTGGCTTCGGGATCGAACTGCTCGATCAGGCGGTCGATCTCGTTTTGCGCGGCGCTCATGGTCTTTCGGTCAGTGCATCTCGCAGCGCTCGACGCGCAGCTCGATCGATTGGTGGCTCAATGTGTTCAGCGCCACCGCAGGGCGCTCGCCGACAAACACCCGCATGCCCTGCACTGGCGGCAGCACCAGCGGATGAACGGTGCGGTCCAGCGTCAAGCGCCAGCCCGCCCCGTCGCGCTGCAACGTTTCGCCAGCCGCAGCCGCGTTGGGCAGTCCGTAGCCCTCACCTTCGAAGCGCTCCTCGACCAGGTGCGCACGCCAAACGCGCGCATCGGCGCGCCATTCGTAGCGATCGGCCACGGGCGTGCCAAGCACCGAATGGGTGAAGGCCACCGTGGCCGCAGGCCTTGCAGGGTCGAGCGGCAGGCGCAGCAGCGCGCGCTCGCTGCGATGTTCGCTCAGCACCAGTTCGCAGGCCGGCGTGGCCGAAGCCAGCGGCAGCAGCGCGCACGCCCAAGCGGCTGCGCGCTGCACGCCGCTCACTTGACGATGCCCTTTTCCTTGAAGTACTTCAGTGCACCCGGATGGATGGGCGCGGTGCCGACGGCCAGCGCCGTGCCGACAGTGATGTTCTTGCCCTGCACATGCACCTGGCCCATGATGGCCACGTTCTCGAACAGCGCCTTGGTCACCTCGTAGGCCACGTTGTCGGGCACCGATTCATGCGTGGCCCACACCG
>JAHECC010000234.1 GCA_024641965.1 Rubrivivax sp. | reverse complement strand
TTCATGCAGCAGGTGCGCCTGGAGCATCACGCCATCGTCGATGCCATTGCCGCCAACGACCCCGATGCCGCGCGGCGCGCCGCCACCGAGCATCTGCTGCGCGGTGAATGGCGGCTGCAGGCCGGTGGCGTGATTGGAGGGAAGCGCGCCAGGCCGAAACCGAGCCCGCGATGAGGAGACCGCCGGACCGACAAAGGGCAGATCAGCCGGCGCTGTAGGCGTGCAGGCGATCCGTGCCAGATGCGGCATGCACGCTGGCGTTGAAGGAGATGATCACGCGCTCCGCGCTGCCGTCATAGGGCAGCGCCTGGTGTGCCAGCCACGAGGGGAAGAGCAGCAACTGGCCTGGCAGCGGGTGGATATCGACATGCGGCGGCTGCAGGTAGGCGTTGCCCAGGTCGACATGCGCGCCGGCCAGGTGGCCGAAGGACGGGCCGTAGAAGCGCGTGACGCCATTGCCGGCGCCATACACGGGGTGCGCGGCGCGTTGTTCCGGTGGGTCGATCTGCACGCAATAGACACCCGACCACGAGCAGTTGCCATGGGTGTGCATATCGTGAAACGCGCCGCGCTGGCTGACCTGGAACCACATGCCTGCGATCGACACCTTCAACTCGATGCCGCTTGCCGGCCAGGCGCCGGCATTGGCCGCCTTGACGGTGTCGCGCAGGCTGTTCACGACAAAGCGCAGGAAGCCTTGCCACTCCTGCAGCTTGATGCGCTGCAGCAGGTCGTCGTCACTGGCGAAGAAGGCGCCGGGCGCCTGGCCCCTGGCATGTTGCTGTGTCGCACGCAGCACGCCGAACACGCGCACCAGCAGGGCGTTCATCGATTCGGCGTCGGCCAACCGGTGCACACCCAGCGGTGTCGGCCACAGCGCATGCAGGCCTGTGTCCATTCAGGCCGCGACGTCGGCCGGCCAGCGCAGCGCGTGTCCGGTCTCGCTTTCGAAGCGGGCCATGTCCTGCCGTGTGTCGATATCGACCTTGTAGCGGCGGTTGTCGGTGATGAAAGGGAACACCTCGGCGGCATGCGCGGCCTGCCACTGCCGGCAACCCACGTCGGCCGCATCGGCCAGCAGCTGCTCGCGCACCTCGGCCGTGAATATGACGGGGTTGCCGCGCTGGCCGGCGATTTGCGGATAGACCACCTGCTTCCCATCCGGACGCTTCTTGAACGCGCCGATCAGCGCGCCGATGTCCTGCGCATTCAGCAGCGGCTGGTCGGCCAATGCAACGATCACCGCATCGAGCTTGCCGGTGAGGGCGGCCAGCCCGATGCGTTGCGACGAAACCTGGCCATCTTCGGGCCGAAGATTGCGCACCACAGTCACGGGAAAAGCCTGCACCAGCGGTTCGATGATTTCGGCATGGTGGCCCAGCACCACCACCACCTCATCGACGCCGGCGCCGGACAGCGCGATCAGCTGGCGCCGGATCAAGGGCACGCCACCGAGTTCGAGCAGGCACTTGGGCTTATTGCCGATGCGCGAACCGGCGCCCGCAGCCAGCAGCACGGCGCCGACCACCAGGCGGCTGTACAGGCCGCCGCCGCCCTTGAGGATGCAGCCCATGTCAGCCGGCCGGTGTGGTCTTGGCGCCCTTGCCGATCGGCTTCGCGCTTGTGGAGCTTGTGGACGTGCCGCCGCAGCAGCTGCCGGCGACGGCCGGCATCTCAGGCAGGGCGTGAAGAGGTGGCTGGGCCGCCTCGGCAGGCGCTGCCGCTTCAGCGCGTGCGCGGGGCGCAGGTGTGGCTCCACGCCGCGCCGCCACCACGGCGGCCAGCACCGACAGCGCGATTTCCTCCGGGGTCTGCGCGCCAATGGCCTGGCCCGCCGGAGCCACAATGGCTTGCACCGCGGCGGCGTCGTGGCCGGCTTCGACCAACGCGGCCTTCAGCACCTGCGCCTTGCGCTGGCTGGCCACGAAGAAGATCTGCCTCGCGTCCAGCGACAGCGCCGCGCGCAGGCCTTGCAGGTCGCGCCGGCCCTGCGTGGCGACAACCACAAAAGCGCCTGCGCCGATGCGGCCGGCGAGTTGCGACGGCTCGTCGCTGTCGACGACCCGATCGGTGCCGGCAAAGCGTGCCGCGTCGACGCCGTGCGCGACCACGCTCACGCGTAGCCCGACGCGCGGCGCCAGTCCCGCGAGCGCGGCCGCCATCGGCGAATCGCCGACCACCACCAGTTGCGCACTCGGCCGCATCGGATCGATGAACAGCTCCAGCGTGCCGCCGGAATGGCAGCTCATGCCGAACTCGAGCACTTCGTCCAGTTCACGGGTTTCGGACTGCTCGGCCGGCGCGATGCGGATCATGCGGGCCACGCCATCAGCCAGCGCCAGCCGCACCGTGCGCAGCACCGCCGGCTGCGCGCAGCCGCCGCCGATCCAGCCGTGCACGATGCCGTCGGCCGTGACCAGCGCCTTGTCGCCGGGCTTGGCCGATGCCGGTGCCTGCACACGCAACACGCTTACCAGGGCATAGGGCGTTTCCTGTTGCTGCAGGCGCATTGCGGCAGCGAGAAAGTCGGCGGATGACATGGGGTTCTCCTTCAATGAAGTGAATCTGCCGCCATGGCCAGATCGCGCAACGAGTTCAGGCGGATGAACTTGTCGATCAAGGGTTGGCAGGGCCGCATCGCGGCCGATGCCGGGGCCTGCGCTCCCGGGTGCAGCCAGGTGATGCGCGCGCCGCGCGCGCGCACCGCCAGCACCTGCTGCACGAGGCACTTCGGATCGTCGGCATCGAAGCCGTCGGACAGCACCCAGACGCGGGCGCTGCGGCCCAGCTGGGCGCGCGCATGCACGCGGTGGAAGTCTTCCAGGCTGGTGGCGATGCGCGTGCCGCCGCCGAAACCGGCGGTGACGGCGTTGATCTTTTCCTGCACCGCGGCCGAATCGCGCTGCAGCAAGGGCGTCACTTCCGCCAGCCGCGTATGGAAGACGAACACCCGCGCCTGCATCGCGGCCACGAAGGCGCGCGCGATGCGCAGAAAGAGCTGGGCGTGTGTTTCCATCGAGCGGCTGACATCGACAAGAATGAACACACGCGGGGTCTCGCGCCGGGGGCGGCGCCAGGCCGGTGCCAGCGGCAGCCCGCCGGTTTTCAGGCTGGCGCGCAGCGTGCGCCGCACATCCAGCCGTGCGCCGCTCGGGTGATCGCGCCAGCGCCGGGTCAGCCGCCGACGCAAGCGCCGCGCGATGGTTTCGGCGAGTTGCTCCAGCTTCGACAGGTCCTGCGGCAGCCATTCGGACAACGAGCGGTCGTGCAGCGCTTCACTGCGGCTGGCCCCGCCCTGCGCGCGCGGTTGCCCGTGTTCTTCGGCCTGCGCGGCGCCGTCGAGCGATGTGTCACCGCGTGTGCGGTTCGGCCGCTCCATGCTTTGGTGCAAAGCCTGCACCAGTTGACGCAGATCGCGCTGCGGCCGCGTCTGGCTGCTGCGGCGCACGCTGCCCTTGAGCTTGCCGGGTTGCCAGTAGCGCTCGAACAGCTCGGGCCATTGTTTCCAGTCACGAGCATCGCGGCAGGCGATGGCACGCCAGGCGGGATCGAGATGCTGCGCGCGCTGCACCGGCAGTGCCAACGCGGCACGCACCATGGCCTGCTGTTCGGCGATGCCGACCTTCAGGCCGTGGTCGCGCAGCAGCGCGGCGAAGCCGGCGATCGAGGCGAGCGGCTCGGCGAACAAATCAAACCTTCTCGGCCACGCCCGCGCGCCGGCCTTCGGCAATACGCTGCACGCGCTGCGCATCGAGCTGGAAGCGGTCCTCGCGCGTCTTCAGCAGGCAGCCCAGCGTGGCCAGCAGCGCATGGGGGTCGTCGGGCAGCGCCTTGAACTGCAGGCGGTGCAGCGCGCGGATCCAGTCCAGCGTCTCGGCGACGCCCGGCGTCTTACCCAGGTCCTCGCGGCGCAGGCGCTGCACGAAAGCGACCGACTGCTCGACCAGCGTGCCTTCGGCCTGCGGCAGCGTGGCGCGCACGATGGCGATCTCGCGCGCCAGCGTCGGGTAGTCGAGCCAGTGGTACAGGCAGCGGCGGCGCAGCGCGTCGCTGAGTTCGCGCGTGCCATTGCTGGTCAGCAGCACCTGCGGCACGTGGCGCGCGCTGATCGTGCCGAGTTCGGGCACGGTGATCTGGTAGTCGGCCAGAACCTCCAGCAAGAAGGCCTCGAAGGCTTCGTCGGCGCGGTCGATCTCGTCGATCAGCAGCACCACCGGTGTGTCGCTGGCAATGGCCTGCAGCAGCGGGCGTTCGAGCAGATACTCGCGCGAGAACAGGTCGGCCTCGCGCAGCGCCTGGCCCTGGCCGGTCTCGTTGACGCGGATTGCCAGCAGTTGCCGGCCGTAGTTCCACTCGTAGGCCGCCTGCGACAGGTCGAGCCCTTCGTGGCATTGCAGCCGCACCAGCCGGCCCGTGCCGGCCTTCGCCAGCGCGACGGCCAGCGCGGTCTTGCCGACGCCGGCATCGCCTTCGATCAGCAGCGGGCGCTGCAGTTCCTGCGCCAGCCACAGTGTGGTCGCCAGGCCTTCGTCTGCTATGTAGCCGGCGTGATGCAGCGCCTCGCGCAGCGCCTGCTCGTCCATCTCAAGCGCCCTTGCCACCGAACAAGCGGGCCAGCCAGTTCTTGAAGACGGTCCACATCAGGGCCAGTGCGTTGAGTTCCTTCACCGGCGCGGGTGCCGCAGCGGCGTTGGCCGCGGCCGGTGGCAATGCGTCGCCCGCCTCGCCGGGCAGAGGGATCGCGCCGGCCGCGGCGCTGAAGTTGTTGGCGAATTGCGCCAGCATCGCATCGGACACCGGCACCAGCAAGCGGCTGCCGAACTGCGCCAGCTTGCCGCTGACGATGATCGTGGCCACGCCCACCAGCACCGTCTGGCCGGCCGTCTCGCCCGCTTCGACATGGGCCACCAGGTTCATCGATGCCGACGAGCCCGACTTGTCGGCGCCTTTGGCGAACAGCGTCAGTGACTTCGCAGCTGCATCAAGGTTTTTCACCTCGATGTCGCCACCGAAGGTCATCACCGCCGGGCCGACCTTGCTCTTCACCGAGCCCTTGTAGTGGCTGTCGTCGAGTTGCTCGGTGATGGTGGCCCCGGGCATGCAGGCGGCGGTGGCACGGATGTCCGACAGCACGGCCCAGGCCTGATCCATGCCGGCCGGCACCGGATAGCGCTTGTCGAGCTTGACCTCCATTACAGCGCCACTCCGCTGGCCTTCAGCTGCTTCCAGACGTTGTAGGCGCTGTGCGGCATGGTCATGTGCACGACGCCCAAGTGCGCGAAGGCGTCGACCACAGCCGAGGTGAAGGTCGGGATCGAGCCCACGTGGGGCGACTCGGCCACGCCCTTGGCGCCGATCGGGTGGTGCGGGCTGGGTGTGACGGTGTGGTCGGTTTCCCAGCGCGGCGTTTCCACGAAGGTCGGCAGGAAGTAGTCCATCAGCGTGTTGCCGAGCAGGTTGCCCTGCGCGTCGAAAGGCATCTGCTGGCCCATTGCCACCGCGTAGCCCTCGGTCAGGCCGCCGTGGATCTGGCCTTCGATGATCATCGGGTTGATGCGCGTGCCGCAGTCGTCCAGCGCATAGAAGCGGCGCACCTTGGTCTCGCCGGTGCCACGGTCGATGTCCACCACCGCCAGGTAGATGCCGAAGGGGTAGGTGAAGTTGGGCGGGTCGTAGTAGTGCACCGCCTCCAGCCCCATCTCCATGCCGGCCGGCACGTTGTTGTAGGCGGCCCAGCAGATGTCCTTCATCGTCTTGTGGCGCGCCGGGTCGCCCTTGACGTTGAAGCGGTCGATCTCGAAATCGACATCGTCCTCGCCCACCTCGAGCAGGTGAGCCGCG
>JAHECC010000233.1 GCA_024641965.1 Rubrivivax sp. | reverse complement strand
CGGCTGCCGCGCGAGTTGGCCGTACCGCAGACCACGCTTTGCTTCAACCTCGACGTTGCCGCGATGCGCTACCCGGACAAGGCCGCCTATGTGTTCTTCGGTCGGGTCCTGAGCTACGCGCAATTGAAAGCACAGGCCGATGCGCTGGCCGGCTGGCTGCAAAGCGTGGGCGTGAAGAGGGGCGACCGCGTCGCGCTGTACATGCAGAACTGCCCGCAGTTCGTGATCGCGCTGTACGGCATCCTGCGTGCCGATGCGGTGGTGGTGCCGGTGAACCCGATGAACCGCGCCGACGAGTTCGTGCACTACATCACCGACCCGCAGTCGAAGGCCGTGGTGTGCAGCGCCGACTTGGCCGGCTTCGTCGATGCCGCCAACCACACGCTGCCGGGCGAGCAGCGCGTGCCGCAGGTGCTGGTGACGCGCTACACCGACGCCATGCCCGAAGGTGCGCTCGACACGATCGAGGCACCGAGCCCGGCGCTCGAGACCTGGCTGCGCGCCGAGCATGAACTGCCGGCAGGTTTCACACGCTGGACCGATGCGCTGGCCACCGGCCATGTGCCGTCGGCGCCGCAGGCGCAGCCCGATGATCTGGCGCTGCTGCCCTACACCTCGGGCACCACCGGGTTGCCCAAGGGTTGCATGCACACGCACCGTACGCTGATGCACAACGCGGTGTCCGGCCAATGGGGACACGGCGGGCCGGAAGCCATTGCCCTCGGCGTGGTGCCGATGTTCCACATCACCGGCATGATGCTGTGCGCGCTGGGCGCGGTGTTCTCGGGCTCGACGGTCGTGCTCATGCCGCGCTGGGACCGCGAACTTGCCGGCCGGCTGCTGTCGCACTACCGGGTGAGCCACTGGACCGCGATACCGACCATGGTCATCGACCTGTTCGGCAGCCCCAACTACAAGCGCTTCGACCTGTCCAGCCTGCGCAACATCGGCGGCGGCGGCGCGGCCATGCCGCATGCCGTGGCGCAGCGGCTGCTCGATGAGTTCGGCCTGACCTTCGCCGAAGGTTATGGCCTGACCGAGACTGCCGCGCCCAGCCACAGCAACCCGCCCGAGCGCGCCAAGCTTCAATGCCTGGGCATTCCGTATTTCGGCACCGACGCACGCGTGGTCGACCCGATCACCTTCAAGGAACTGCCGCCGGGAGAATCGGGCGAGATCATCATGCACGGCCCGCAGATCTTCAAGGGCTACTGGCGCCACCCCGAGGCCACGGCCGCGGCCTTCATCGAGTTCGAAGGCAAACAATTCTTCCGCAGCGGCGACCTGGGCGTGATGGACGAGGAGGGCTACTTCTTCATCACCGATCGCCTGAAGCGCATGATCAACGCCAGTGGCTTCAAGGTCTGGCCGAGCGAGGTGGAACTGCTGCTCTTCAAATGCCCGCTGGTGCAGGAGGCCTGCATCATCGCCGCGCAGGACGAATACCGCGGCGAGACGGTGAAGGCGATGATCGTGCTGCGCACCGAGGCCAGGGCATCCGCTTCGGCGCAGGACATCATCGACTGGGCACGCGAGCACATGGCGGCCTACAAGGTGCCGCGCATCGTGGAATTCGTCGACGAGTTGCCCAAGTCGGGTTCGGGCAAGGTGATGTGGCGGCTGTTGCAGGACGAGGAAGCAAAGCGGGTGAAGACTCGGTGAGCGCAGGGCGCGAGCCATCACCTCGCGCATCGCGGCAAAATGTCTGGGCCGCTTCGGCATCGTCCAACGCTTCCCAAACATCCACCCTCCACATTCTCATGAACCCTTACGCATTCACTGGCCAGGCGCTGCTGGCCGCCGTGAGCCTCTTGGCTGTGGCCTCGCCGGCCTGGGCCGCCGCTGACATCGTGTTCGTCGGCGGCGACATCGTCACCGTCAACGACAGGCAGCCTTCGGCGCAGGCCCTGGCGGTCAAGGACGGCAGGATCGTCGCCGTCGGCGAGCGCAAGGCGGTCGAAGCCGAGCAAAAGGGCGCCGGCACGAAGGTCATCGACCTGAAGGGCAAGACCTTGCTGCCCGGTTTCATCGATGCGCACAGCCACTACCTGAACTCGCTGTCGGTGGGCAACCAGGTCAACGTCTACGCGCCGCCGGCCGGCCCCGGCAAGGACGTGCCGTCGATCGTGGCCGAGCTGCTGAAGTTCCGCGACAAGCACAAGATCGCCAAGGGCGTCGTCATCCAGGCCTACGGCTACGACGAGAACGTCATGCCGAAGGGCAGGCTGCTCAACCGCGACGACCTCGACAAGGCCTTCCCCGACAACCCGGTGCTGGTCGGCCATGTCTCCTTGCACGGGGGGGTACTCAATTCGGCGGCACTGAAGAAGTGGGGCGTCAGCGCAGAGACGAAGACGCCGCCCGGCGGCGTGATCGTGCGCAAGCCCGGCACCAACGAGCCCTGGGGGTTGATCATGGAGACGGCCTACCTGCCGATCTTCGCCTCGCTGCCGCAGCCGACGCCCGAGCAGGAAGTGGCCTGGTCGATCACCGGCCAGAAGCTGTATGCGCAGGCCGGCATCACCACCGCGCACGAAGGCGCCACGCATGCGGCCGACCTGAAACTGATGCAGCGTGCGGCGCAGGGCGGTGACTACCTCATCGACGTCATTGCCTACCCGTTCATCACCGATCTGCAGACCGTGTTGCAGGACAACCCGGTCAGCGGCTGGGGCCAGTACGACAAGCGGCTGAAGATCGGCGGCGTGAAGATCACGATCGACGGCTCGCCGCAGGGCCGCACGGCCTACTTCAACACCCCGTACCTGACCGGCGGGCCAGGTGGCGAGAAGGACTGGCGTGGCGAGCTCACCGCGCCGCAGGACACCGTCAACAAGGCCGTCAAGGCGGTCTACGAACTGGGTGTGCCGCTGGACCTGCACGCCAACGGCGACGGTGCCATCGACGCCTTCCTGAAGGCGCACGAAACGGTGGCGGCCGACGACCTGGGCAAGCAGCGCCACGTGACACTGGTGCACGCGCAGTTCGCGCGCAAGGAGCAACTGGACAAGTTCGTGCAGTACAAGGTGCGCCCGACCTTCTACACGCTGCACACGTTCTACTTCGCCGAGGCGCACATCAAGAACCGCGGCAAGGCGCAGGCGATGTACATCAGCCCGATGCGCGATGCCATCGACAAGGGCCTGCAGCCGACCAACCACACCGACTTCGCGGTGGCGCCGCTGGACCCGATGTTCATGCTGTGGTCGGCCGTGAACCGAGTCTCGCGCGGCGGCGCGGTGATCGGGGCCGACCAGCGGGTCGCGCCGCTGGAAGGGCTGAAGGCGATGACCATCTGGTCCGCCGACCAGCACCTCGAAGGCGACCTCAAGGGCTCGCTCGAGCCCGGCAAGCTGGCCGACCTGGTGGTGCTCGACCAGAACCCGCTGAAGGTCAAGCCGATGGCCATCAAGGACATTAAGGTGGTCGAGACCTTCAAGGAAGGCAAGAGCATCTACCGCGCCGGCGGCCGCTGACCCGGCGGCCTGGTTTGCGCTGGAGCCAAGAACACGCAGTCGTGTCGTGATAGCGTGTTCGCCGGCATCTGATCGCCAGGCGCCGGAGCAGGAGCAGCCCCACATGAAGATCGCCATCCTGAGCAACGAGTACCCGCCCAACGTCTACGGCGGCGCCGGCGTGCACGTCGAATACCTGACGCGCGAACTGGCCGCGCTGGATGGCGGCGCGCACCAGGTGCGCGTGCTGTGCTTCGGCGAGCAGGCCGAGAGCGGCGGCAACCTGTCGGTGCAGGGCATCGACGCACAGTCCGCGCTGCCTTCGCAGGACCCGCGCCACGAGAAGTTCTTTTCCACGATGCTTCAGAACCTGGCGATGAGTGGCACGCTGAACGATATCGACCTGGTGCACTGCCACACCTGGTACACGCACCTGGGCGGCTGCCTCGTCAAGCAATTGCACGGCGTGCCGCTGGTGCTGACCACGCACTCGCTCGAACCGCATCGGCCGTGGAAGGAAGAGCAGCTCGGCTCGGCCTATCGCGCCTCCACCTGGGTCGAGCGCACGGCCTACCAGAATGCCGACGGAGTGGTCGCGGTGTCCGAATCGATGCGCCAGGACGTGCAGTCGCTGTACGGTGTGGCCCCGGATCGCATCCGCGTGATCCACAACGGCATCGACCTGGACCAGTACCGGCCGACGCCGAGCCCGGAGACGCTGGCCGAGTTCGGCATCCGCGCCGACATGCCCTACGTGCTGTTCGTCGGCCGCATCACGCGGCAGAAGGGCATCCTGCACCTGGTGCGCGCGATCCGGCATTTCCACCCGGGGCTGCAGGTGGTGCTGTGCGCAGGCGCGCCGGACACGCCGGAGATCGGCCGCGAGATGGCCGAGGCCGTCGAGGCGGCACGCGCGGCGACGCAAAACCCCATCGTCTGGATTCCGCAGATGCTGCCCAAGGACAAGGTCATCGCGCTGTACACACATGCCGCGATCTTCGTTTGCCCATCGGTCTACGAGCCCTTCGGCATCATCAATCTCGAAGCCATGGCCTGCGAAACGCCGGTGGTGGCATCGGCCGTCGGCGGCATTCCGGAAGTCGTCGAGCACGGCGACACCGGCATCCTGGTGCCGGCCGAAACGGTGGACCATGCCGAGGTCGAACCGCGCCACCCCGAGCAGTTCGCGCGCGACCTGGCGGCGGCGGTGAACACGCTGCTCGACGATCCGGCGCTGCGTGCCGAGATGGCGCACAAGGCGCGCCAGCGCGTCGAGCGGCAGTTCAGCTGGACCCGCATCGCGCAGCAGACGCTCGACTTCTACGAGGAAGTCATCGAGGTGCAACGCGAGCAGCAGCACCACCAGCATCGCAAGGGCGCCTGATAACGGTCCGCATTCGATCGCAGGGAAACCGCCGGCAGCTTGCGACGCATCGAGGTCGTCAGCGCAAGACTGGCGGCGTCAGGCAAGCGACGCATCGGGTGCGTTCACAGGCGCGTCCGTGACGATCGGCAATGCGTCCTACAGCGGGCTTTGGTCCGACGAATTACGGCCGCAGGACCCGGCCATGAGCCGACATTTGCATCGACGCTCGGGAGCGGTCGGTGGAGGCAGCCGGCCGACAGGGAAGGCTTGCGATCGGCAGATGGACGTCTATGCCTCATCGTCAGTTCGTCAAAGCGTACTCGGAGGAATTCTCGCAACAGTGCCGATGCGCCAGCGAGTCGGCGGCATGCCGGACCAGCGGCGAAAGGCCCGCGTGAAGGCACTGGCATCGGCGAAACGAAGGCTGTGCGCGATCGCGATCATCGGCATCGCGGTATCACTCAGCAATTGGCGCGCCACCTCGTAGCGCACCTCGTCAATCAGTGCCTGATAGCTGATGCCATGCGGCTTGAGCTTGCGGTCCAAAGTGCGTCTGTGCATCGCCAGTTCGGTGGCGACATGATCCATCGAGGTGCGGCCACTCAGCAGTTGGCGACGCAGCATGCGCCGCACCTGTGTCAGCAAGTCGCCAGTGGCCTGTGCCTCGATGGCGCGCGCCTGCGCTTCGAATGAGGACAGGCGTTCTGGGTCGGCGCTGCGTAGCGGCATATCGAGCCAATCCTTGTCGAACACTATCGCAGACTGTTCGCAATCGAAGCGCATCGGCGCACGCAGAAAGTTGCGATAGGGGCGAGTGTCGGCGGGCCGACTGCGCATGAACTGGATCTCGCGCGGCAACCACCGGCTGCCGCAAAGGGTGCGCAGGATGTTCCAGGTGGTTGCCAGCACGATGTCGTAGACCACCTCGGCGCGTTCGACGCCGGGCTCGTAGAGTGCATAGCGGTAGCTCGCGAAGTGCCCGTCTTCACTGAGCGAAAGCAGCCCGCCACCGTCGCTCAGCGTCAGGTAGCGCGCCAACAG